>CAMGCK010000012.1 GCA_946040795.1 uncultured Lachnospiraceae bacterium | reverse complement strand
TCTCGTTGCTTTCTTTAATGTGATAGCCATTATCCTTCTCCTTCCTGTAATCGGTCGCACAAATTCTAAGTTCTTATTGCTTCTTAACCAAATTATCAATGGTTACATCTTCACCTTGTTGAATAATGTCATACGAACCAGTAGCAGTTTTTTCCATCTCAAATCCGTATACTCCATCTCCATTATCTGATGAATAGCTGAATTGAATTACTACTCTTTCTGTACTGGTCGTTCTTGCCATCGTAGACGTTTCTGTTATTTGCAAATTTGTAAATTCAGAAAAAGTACGATTGAATTCATCTCGAGCTACAGTTACAGCATCACCATAATCAACAGGCATTTCTTCTGTCTTAGTATCAGTAGTGTTTGTTCCGCAACCATTTAATGAAACTATAAGCAGCATACACATTATAAGCGATACTATTCTTCTCATTTGAAACACCTCCACAAATTCCGATTTGTCGAATCGTAATGGCGCACTTCTATACACCTGTGGGCGTACCGTGCGATGTGTGCTTCTTCGCCGCACCGGAGCCTCCGACGATTCCAATACCTCTCAATGCAAAACAGTTGAAAACCTTACAGGATCTCCCGGAGTTCACTCATGTCATGAATGCGGATTTCCGCTGCAGACAGGTCCTGATCACCGCTTCCCGGATTGACATAGCCGATCGTCAGCATGCCCGCTGCGCGTCCGGCCTTGGTTCCGTTTTCGGAATCCTCCATGACCACACACTCTTCCGGTTTTGCGCCGAGTGCTTCCGCCGCGCCGAGGAAGGTATCCGGAGCCGGCTTGGAATGTGCCACATTCATACCGGAGAACAGAACCTTGAAATACTTGCGGATGCCGATTCCGCCGGTACAGCGCTCAATGTAATCGATAGACGAAGACGATGCCACTGCCATCACATACCCTTTTTCAGTCAGGTATTCCAGGATCTCGTGAATGCCTTTCACCGGACGGAAGCCCTCTTCGTCCTCAATGGCGCGGATCATCGCACTGCAGCGTGCCTTGGCCGGATGACTCTCAAAATCGATTCCATAGTTCTCCCGAATGATGCCGTCCAGCACCGGTGCCGTTGCACCGATGCAGGGCTTGTAAAGCTCCCAATCCAGTTCGATGCCAAACTCTTCTTCAAAGATCCGCTTCCAGGCGCGGTAATGCTGCGGCTCGGAGTCCAGCAGTGTACCGTCCATATCCCAGAGAATATACTTTTTAGTTGAATTGAGTGTCATAGATCTCTTTGTAAACCTCACAATCTTTTAGCAGTTCATTATGATGGCCCACTGCAGCCACCCGGCCGTCATCCAGCACAACAATCTGATCCGCACCCATGACGGAAGCCGCACGCTGTGAAATAATAAAAATCGTCATATCGGGATCCATTTCAGAAACAGCCTGCCGCAGTTTTGCGTCTGTCGCAAAGTCCAGCGCCGACGCGCTGTCATCCAGAATCAGGATCTCCGGTTTCTTTACAAGCGCGCGGGCGATGGCAATTCGCTGCCGCTGTCCGCCGGAGAAATTCCGGCCTTCCTGCTCGACTTCCGCGTCCAGCATGCCCTCTTTCCCGCGGACCACCTCCGCTGCCTGTGCTTTTTCAAGTGCTTCCCAGAGTTCCTCGTCCGAAGCATCCGGTTTTCCCCAAAGCAGATTTTCGCGGATAGTTCCCTTAAAAAGGACCGCCTTCTGCAGAACGATGCCGATCTTATCGCGAAGCGTGACCACATCATAAGCCCGGACATCACGGCCATCCACCTTCAGCATGTTCTCTTCCGTCGGGTAGAAGCCCGGAATCAGATGAACCAGCGTGGATTTACCGGAGCCTGTACCGCCGATGATACCAATGGTCTCTCCGCGTTTAACGCGAAGCGCAACATCTGTCAGCGCATTTTCCGACGAACCGTCATAATGCATGGACAGATGATCAAATTCCACGACATAGTCCCCGGCATTTGAGTCCTTTTCAGTTTCCCGGTCTTCCCGATTTTTCAGAAGCGCCGCTTCTTCCGCCGCGCTTCCGCCCTGCAGCACCGCTTCCACGCGGTTTCCGCAGGCAGCCGCCTTGGTCATCTGAATGATCAGATTGGCAAGCTTGATCAGTTCCACCAGGATCTGGTTCATGTAATTGATCAGCGCAACGACCATGCCCTGGGTGAGAAGCCCCACATTCACACGGATCGCGCCCACATAGATCAGAACGATGATCGCGCCGTTAACGATCACATACGTTGCCGGATTCATGAATGCCGATATCCGCCCGACAAACAGCTGGAAATTCTTCAGTTCTTCCGTATCTTCCCGGAAAAACTCCGTCTCTTCATCCTCACGGCTGAATGCCCGGATCACACGCACTCCGGTCAGGTTTTCACGGGTGCGGCCCGTGACCTTGTCCAGCGCGCCCTGTACTTTTTTATACAGCGGCATGGTCCGGAGCATGATGCCGAACACAACGATGGAAAGCAGCGGAATGACCACAACGAAGATCAGCGCAGCCTTTACATCCACGGTAAACGCCATGATCATGGCACCAAACACCACAAAAGGCGAACGCATGAACAGTCGAAGCGTCAGGTTCACGCCGTTCTGGATCTGATTGATGTCACTGGTCATGCGGGTGATGAGCGTTGACGCGCCGATGTGATCCAGTTGCGTAAAGCTCATCGTCTGAATATGACGGAACATTTTATGGCGAAGCTGAGTGGAAAATCCCGTAGCCGCCTTAGCGCTGAAATACTGCGCCGTTGCCGCGCAGACAAGTCCGATCAGGGCCAGTCCCACCAGCACCAGGCTCATCTTCAGGATGTAGCCGGTGTCCCGGTTTCCGATGCCCACATCGATGATCCGCTGCATGATAAGCGGCACAAACAACTCAAATACCGCCTCCAGCATCTTGAAAAGCGGTGCCAGAATGACTTCTTTTGTATAACTTTTAATGTCTTTCAGTAATGTTTTCATTTACGCAAACAGCTTTTCCGCAAAGCGCACCAGGTAATCAAAATCCTTAACGCCCGCTGTTTCATAGCTGGAGTGCATGGCCAGCTGAGTGAGGCCGATGTCCGCCGTGTTGAAGGGTACCTGTGATGTGGAAATGTTGCCGAGGGTACTGCCGCCCAGCATGTCCGACCGGTTAAAGAAGATCTGGAAAGGCACATCGGCCTCTTTGCAGATCGACTTGAACATGGCAGCGGAAAGGCCGTCCGTGGTATAGCGCTGATTGGCGCTGAATTTGAGCAGAATACCGCCGTTTAATACCGGACGATTGGTGGGGTCCGTCTTCTCCGGATGGTTGGGGTGGACCGCATGGCCGTTGTCTGCGGAGATCATATAGGAATCCGCGAGGCGCATCTGATATACGGAAGCGGTATCGCCAAGATTTTCGGAGATCCGCGTCAGGACATCGGCAAGGAAGGTAGAGCCTGCCCCCTGACGGGTCTGCGAACCGACTTCCTCATTGTCAAACATCGCGTAGACTGTGATGTGTTCTTCTTTTCTTCCCTTTAAGAATCCCAGAAGACCGCCCAGCGCGCACTCACAGTCATCGATCTTTGCCGCGGAAACAAATTCCTTTTCCGCTCCCCAGACCGTACCCTCCATACGGTTGTACAGGAACAGATCATGGCCCAGAATGTCCTCTTCCGAAACACCCGCAGCCTCTGCCACCTGCTTCATAAACGTGCCTTTGGCTTCTATTCCGCCGTACAGCGGGCAGAGATCCGTCTGCGCGTTGTAGTCATAACCGCTGTTCACATCGCGGTTCATGTGAATAGCCACATTGGGGATCATGAGGAGATCCCGGTCGATGTTGACCAGCTTGCTTTCCAACGCGCTGCCGTTCTGCACAATAACACGGCCGGCCACAGACAGCGGGCGGTCAAACCAGGAAGACATGATCATGCCGCCGTAACGTTCCACATTCAGCTTCACATAACGGTTTTCAACCACGCTCTCCGGATTCTCCTTGATCTTAAAGGTTGGAGAATCGCCATGGGCCGCAAACACGCGGAAGCCCTTTTTCTCTTCGTCGAAAGCATTCTCCGGTACCCGAAACGCAATCAGCGCAGATTCATTGCGCACCGTATAGTATGTTTTTCCGGGCTCGATACTCCAGTTTTTCTTTTCGGAAAGACGGACAGCGCCCTCCGCGTTCAGGATCTTTTCCAGTTCCGCAGCCGCATGAAACGCGGTCGGTGTTTTCTTTAAAAATTCAAGAAGTTCCATATTGCTCCTTTCGATTCCCACAGATATCGTTATTTTATCACTCTCTTCTCTTTCAGGCAAGCAGGTTCTCCCGAACACCGCCGTCCGGTAATTTATACTTGATTTTTTAATACCACTTTAGTATAATAAAGCATTATTTTATTTATGGAGAACGATTATGCTGTATTTACCGGAAAACTATGATCCGCATCTTACCGTTCGTGAGACGCAGGAAGCCATCAAATACATCCGTGATACCTTCCAGAAGGAATTCGGCAAGGAAATGAACCTGGAACGTATCTCCGCTCCGCTGTTTGTCACCAAGGACAGCGGCTTAAATGACAATCTGAACGGCGTGGAACGTCCCGTCGGTTTTGATATCAAAGCGCTGCCCGGACAGGACATTGAAGTTGTTCAGTCTCTGGCAAAGTGGAAAAGAATGGCACTGAAGACCTACGGCTTCCAGCCGGGTGAGGGCCTTTACACCAACATGAACGCGATCCGCCGTGATGAGGACATGGACAATCTTCATTCCGTCTATGTGGATCAGTGGGACTGGGAAAAAGTCATTACCAAGGAACAGCGTACAATTGAGACGCTGCAGGAAACCGTGAAGACCATCTTCAAGGTCATCAAGCATATGCAGCATGAGGTCTGGTACAAGTATCCGAATGCCTTCTATCATCTGCCGAATGAGATCCATTTTGTGGACAGTGAAGAGCTGCTGCAGCGCTATCCCGATAAAACGCCCAAGGAGCGTGAGAATCTGATCACCAAAGAACTGGGCTGTGTATTCCTGATGCGCATCGGCGAGAAGCTGTCAAACGGCGAACCGCACGACGGACGCGCTCCGGACTACGATGACTGGCAGTTAAACGGCGATATTCTTTTCTGGTATGAGCCGCTTCAGTGCGCACTGGAAATCTCCAGCATGGGTATCCGTGTGGATGAGGATTCGCTGGCATCTCAGCTTGAAAAAGCCGGCTGCACCGAACGCGCAGAGCTCCCGTATCACAAAATGCTCTTAAACAAGGATCTTCCGTACACCATCGGCGGCGGTATCGGCCAGTCCCGCCTGTGCATGCTGCTCCTGGGCCGTGTACACGTAGGTGAAGTTCAGTCCAGCCTGTGGCCGGAAGACATGCGGAAAGCCTGCGCTGATCACAATGTGATTCTGCTGTAAAACAAAGTTTTTCTGATTTTTGTAAAGAAACGTCCCCATCGTCACAAAAGTGACAAAAAAAAACGGCCCCGTTGTCATTTTACTGTGACACAAAAAGAAACGGGGCTATGAAATAACCCCATAACACAAAGAAGGCGCTGTGAAAAAATCAAAATGATTTTTTCACAGCGCCGTTTCTAATTTGCAGATTTTCTCTGTTTGTATACAGCCGCAGGCACTCTTAGTGCTTTACGGTCTTTCACACGTCAGATTGCCACGCCGGCAAACTGGCTCTGATACAATTCGTAGTATGCACCCTTCTTTTCCAGCAGTTCTTCATGAGAGCCCTGCTCCACCACGTGGCCCTGATCCATGACCAGGATGATATCCGCGCTGCGGATCGTGGAAAGGCGGTGCGCGACGATGAAGCTTGTACGCCCCTTCATCATTTTGTTGAATGCGCGCTGAATGCTCATTTCCGTTCGGGTATCGATGGACGATGTTGCCTCGTCCAGAATCAGCATCGGCGGAAGACACAGCATGACACGCGTAATGCAGAGAAGCTGTTTCTGCCCCTGTGACAAGCCGCCTCCGTCTTCACCAATCACCGTATCGTAGCCATTCGGAAGACGTTTGATAAAGCTGTGCGCATGAGAAGCCTTTGCTGCCGCGATGATTTCCTCTTCTGTGGCATCGGGCTTTCCCGTGACAATGTTTTCGCGGATCGTACCGCTCTGCAGCCAGGTCTCCTGCAGCACCATGCCGAACATCTGGCGGAGTTCCCCGCGCTCCATGTCGCGGATGTCCACACCGTCGATCCGGATCGCGCCTTCACTGACATCGTAAAAACGCATGATGAGATTAATGAGTGTGGTCTTGCCGCAGCCGGTATGACCGACGATCGCCACATGCTGTCCGGGTTTGGCTTCCAGCGAAAGATTGCGGATCAGCGGTTTTTCCGGCACGTAAGAGAACGATACATTATCAAATACCACATGGCCCTTCGGCGCTTCGTTGTGTGCCGGTTTCTCCGGTGCGGGGTCCTCCGGCTTCATTTCAATGAGTTCAAACAGACGTGCGGCGCAGACCATCGCGTTCTGAAGCTCCGTCACAACGCCGGAGATCTCATTGAATGGCTTGGTATACTGGTTGGCATAAGTCAGGAAACAGGTCAGCTGACCAACGGAAAGACTGCCTCGTAATACAAACAATGCACCGAATACACCGACGCCGGCATACACAATGGCATTGACAAAGCGCGTACAGGGGTTGGTCAGGGAAGAGAAAAAGATCGCCTTCATGGAATTTTTTCCAAGGCGTTCATTGATCTCATCAAACTTTGCCAGAACCTCCGCTTCCTGTCCGTAGGCCTTGACCACCTTTTCATTGACAATGATCTCATTGATGAAAGCGGTCTCTTCACCGCGGCTTTCCGACTGCGCTTTGAAATGATCGTGGGAACGCTTTGCGATGAAGCGGGCCACAAAAAGCGACAGCGGCGTGATCAGAATGACCACAAGCGCGATCCAGATGTTAACGGAGACCATGAAGATCAGCGTTCCGAGGATCGTCATGACGCCGGTAAACAGCTGGGTAAAGCCCATGAGCAGGCCATCGGCAAACTGGTCCACATCCGCTACCACACGGCTCACGATGTCGCCGTACGGATGCGTGTCCAGATAGGAAATGGGCAGATGCTGGATATTGTCAAATGCACTGCGGCGCAGATCCGTCGTAACCGAATAGACGATCCGGTTGTTCACGATGTTCATCACCCACTGACAAACGGCCGTGACCAGGATCACGACCGCCATTTTGAGAAGTATGGATCCGAGTGCGGGAAAATCCACTTTTCCCGCGCCCAGAATACAGTCCACGCTGTCACCGATCAGGATCGGAATATACAGGGTGGAAACAACTGTCAAAAAGGCCATGCCGATGGATAAGCCCACCTGAAAACGGTAGGGGCTGATCGCGTGCAGTACTTTTTTCAGTGTGGATCTATTCATTACAGAAGCTCCATGGCCAGTGCGGCTGCACCGTAGGTTCCGGCATCATTGCCAAGACCTGCCAAAACGATTACCGGCTTTTCCTTGGCGATGTGCATATAATTGTCCAGATGCTTTTTGATGACATCGATCAGGATCTGACCGGCCTTGGACACACCGCCGCCGATGATGATGGCATCCGGGTCCGTGGTCTGGCAGACATAGCTGACAGCCAGTGCCATGTACTTACCGTAAACATCCAGTGCTTCAAGCGCGATCTCATCGCCTGCCTTTGCCGCATCGCAGACAACCTTTGCGCTGACTTCAACATCACGGAGGCAGGAAGCCTTGTCAGACTTTGCCATGATGCGCTTTGCGGTACGAACCATGCCGGTTGCGGATGCATACTGCTCCAGGCAGCCGTGGTTGCCGCAGTTGCAGGCCAGTTCTTCATCCGGGTTGACCACAAAGTGACCGACTTCACCGCCGATACCGCGGTTGCCGGCTACGATCTTGCCCTTTACAATGATACCGCCGCCAACGCCGGTTCCCAGCGTAAACAAAGCAGCGCTTTCATAATCCTTGGCTGCGCCGTAGTAAACTTCACCAAGTGCTGCTACATTGGCATCATTGCCGGCCTTGACCGGAACACCCAGGCACTTGGAAAGCTCATCGGCCGGATAGCACTCACCCATACCGAGGTTGACACACCACGGAATATAACCGTCTTCACGAATCGGTCCCGGAAGGTCCAGTCCGGCTGCAACCAGAGAAGCCTGCGGAAGGCCCAGTTCATCAAATTTCGCGCGGATGGCATCCGTAATATCCTGCCAGATACCGTTTACATTTTCAAATCCCTGCGTCTTGATCTCCCAGGTGCAAATGTCCTTTTCGCCCTTCGGGAAGATCGCCATTTTTATCGTTGTTCCGCCAATATCAATACCTACTACATATTCCTGCATGTGTAAGCCTCCTTCGAATGATCTTATTATTAAAATACACTATTTACAAAATAAAGACAAGACCATTGATCAATGTTCCGTGCCAATGGTCCTTTGATTCGATAAGAAAAGTCCCCCGAATCTCGGAAATCCGAAACCCAGAGGACCTTCCTGAATCATGATTTCAAATCATTACGTTATTATTCCTCAGCTGCCTTCTTAGCAACTTCCTTCTCCTGGATGTCGCGCGGAGCCTGCTCGTAATGATCAAAGTTCACTTCGTAATCGCCGATACCGCCGGTCATGGAACGAAGGACGGTGCAGTAACCAAAGAGTTCCATTTCCGGAACTTCCGCTTCAACAACGGTCTTGCCGCCGGAAACCGGATTCATGCCGAGTACGCGGCCGCGGCGCTTGTTGAGGTCACCCATGACATCGCCGGTGAAATCATTGGGAACCGTAACCTTTAAGTTCATGATGGGCTCCATCAGAACCGGATTAGCCTTCATAAAGCCTTCCTTAAACGCAAGGTGAGCAGCCATCTTGAATGCAGCTTCTGAAGAGTCGACCGGATGATAAGATCCATCGTACAGAACGGCCTTGACACCGACTACCGGGTAGCCTGCAAGAGGACCTGCAACAACTGCTTCTGCCAGACCCTTTTCAACTGCCGGGAAGAAGTTACGCGGAACGGAACCGCCAACGACCTGCTCTTCAAAGATGTAAGGAGTTTCCGGATCACCGGAGTTGGAGAAACGCATACGTACATCACCGTACTGGCCATGACCACCGGACTGCTTCTTGTGCTTGCCCTGTACATCAGAGCTCTTGGTGATGGTCTCACGGAATGCGACTCTGGGCTCTTCCAGCTGGATCTCGACTTTATAGCGGGTCTGCAGCTTGCTCTTTACAATTTCCAGTGCCTGATCGCCGATGGCATACAGAAGCATCTGGCCGTTTGCGGAGTCGTTAACAACCTTTAAAGTGATGTCTTCTGCACAGAGCTTGGTCAGTGCGGAAGATACCTTATCATCTTCGCCCTTGTTCGGGACAACATAACGCATATAAGTATAGGGCTTGGTGTAGTTCGGTACCGGATAGGTAACAACATGGCCCTTGGAATACATGGTATCGCCGGTCTTGACATCGTCAAGCTTTGCAAGTGCGCCAAGGTCACCCGCATGAAGTTCCGGAACCTCAATGGTCTTATTGCCCTGAAGCAGGTACAGCTTGCCGACCTTTTCCGTTTTCTGCGTACGCGCGTTGATCAGCTGATCATCCGTCTTTAAAACGCCGGATTTAACCTTGATCATGGAGTACTTGCCGAGGAACGGGTCCACCATGGTCTTCCAGACGATCAGAGACGGAGCCTTGGATTCATCATAGTTCTCAGTATATTCTTCACCGTCTTCATTGACTGCCGGGCATTTGCTGGGCTGCTGTACATAAGACAGGCAGTCATTCAGAAGCTTGCGGATACCGTGAGCGGTCATGCCGTTGCCCATGTATACGGGAACAAGATCACCGGACTGAACGTTAGTCTTCAGTGCAGCGCGGATCTCTGCTTCGGTAAAGACATCGCCGTCAAAATAACGGTTCATGTATTCCTCACTGGTTTCAGCAACAGCTTCCATCAGAGAGTCGCGGCATGCTTCATATTCAGCTTTGCACTCTTCCGGGATGTCGATCTGCTGACGCTTGCCGGCTTCCTTGAATTCGTAAGCAACTTCACGAACGGCGTCACAGTAACCGGTCAGTTTTTCACCGGTGTAGATCGGAGTGACAACAGGTGCGATCTTCTGGCCGAATTTTTCCTTCAGATCTGCAATAACGTCTTCAAATTTGGTCTCAGCCTGGTCCATGCCGGTTACGAAGATCATCTTTGCGATGCCTTCCTTTTCGCACATATCCCATGCCTTTACGGCACCGGTCTGTACGCCTGCCTTTGCATTGACAACAATGACTGCGGTATTGGCTGCAGAAACACCCTGTTCAGCTTCACCGATGAAGTCGAAATAACCGGGAGTATCGATAACATTGATCTTCTTGCCTTCCCATTCCAGCGGAAGTACCGTTGCGCTTAAAGAGAATCCTCTCTTCTGCTCTTCTTTATCAAAGTCGCTGATCGTGTTTCCTGCGGAGATGCTGCCCATGCGGCTCACAAGGCCGTTTAAGTATGCCATACCTTCGATAAGAGTGGTCTTACCGCTGCCGCCATGACCTAAGAGTACGACGTTTCTGATGTCCTCTGTCTTATAAACGTTCATATCGAGTATTCCTCACTTTCATTGCTCCAGATTTTCAAGCGATCCGAAAACCTGCACATGTTAAACTAAACATAGCACATTCATAAAAGAATTTCAATAAAAATCAACGAAGAAATTAGCAAAAGCAGTGATTTCATTATGCTTTTTGCCCAATACCCGACATGTCTTGTCCACTTCACTTCATTTTTTATTCAACTTTCATAATCCCCGCTAAAAAAAACAGTGCAGTTTTCATAATGAGTATCAAGCGGCCGCATGACTTGTCTCTCCCTACGACAGACACCCCCGGACCAAAGCCCGGGGGTGTCTGAATCAGGTCCTGCGACCCTCTTTTTATTTAAATCCGTTCATCAAGCCTTATCAACAGAACCGAACAGGATCATCTTTTCCTTAACCTTGTCCTTGATAGCCTGTACGCCCGGAGCCAGCAGCTTTCTCGGGTCAAAGCCCTTGCCCTGCTGATCCTTGCCTGCTTCGATGTACTCGCGGGTAGCTGCTGCGAATACGAGCTGGCACTCGGTGTTAACGTTGATCTTGGAAACGCCGAGAGAAATAGCGCGGGTGATCTGCTCGTCCGGAATACCGGTACCACCGTGAAGAACGAGCGGCATAGCGCCTACGGCATCACTGATGTTGGACAGAACGTCGAACTGAAGACCAGCCCAGTTAGCCGGATATACGCCGTGGATGTTGCCGATACCAGCTGCCAGGAAGTCGATGCCAAGCTCAGCAACGCTCTTGCACTCTGCCGGATCTGCGCACTCGCCCATACCGATAACGCCGTCTTCTTCACCGCCGATGGAACCGACTTCTGCTTCAATGGACATGCCAAGCTCATGAGCCTTTGCAACGAGTTCCTTGGTCTTCTCAACGTTCTCTTCGAACGGAAGATGAGAACCGTCGAACATGATGCTGGTGAAACCTGCCTCAATGCACTTGTAGCAGTCATCATAGGTACCATGGTCCAGATGTAAAGCAACCGGAACGGTGATGCCGAGAGACTCGTCCATAGCCTTAACCATAGCTGCAACGGTCTTGTAGCCGGTCATGTACTTACCTGCACCTGCGGATACACCGAGGATTACCGGTGAGTTGCATTCCTGAGCGGTCTGCAGAACAGCCTTGGTCCACTCGAGGTTATTGATGTTGAACTGACCAACTGCGTAGTGACCTTCTTTAGCCTTCTTTAACATTTCTGAAGCGCTTACTAACATTGTTGTTCCCTCCTGAAAAGTTTAATAGATTAGAATAATTCCTTAACCGTCTTCACAACATTTTCAACCGTAAAGCCGAAGTGCGGGAAGAGCTTGGAGTACGGAGCGGAAGCACCGAATGAGTTCATGGAGATGACCTTACCGTCCAGACCGGTATAACGCTCCCAGCCGTAGCCGATCAGGGCTTCCACCGCAACGCGCTTGCGAATGCTCTTCGGAAGTACCTTCTCCTTGTATTCTTCATCCTGT
The DNA here is from genome assembly GCA_946040795.1 of uncultured Lachnospiraceae bacterium. Classification (GTDB taxonomy): domain Bacteria; phylum Bacillota; class Clostridia; order Lachnospirales; family Lachnospiraceae; genus UBA1267. The sequence continues at coordinate 28,029 of CAMGCK010000012.1, read as the reverse complement.
TCTTCAAATATATCCACGCACGGCATAGATACTACGCGTACGTCAATACCATCTTTTGCAAGTTCAGCCTTGGCATCAACTGCGAGGCTGACTTCGGAGCCGGAAGCGATGATGATGGCATCCGGGGTTTCCTTAGCGGAATCCTGCAGGACATAACCGCCCTTTAATGCTTCCTTGGAGGAGCCTGCAAGCTGCGGCAGGTTCTGACGGGTCAGAGCCAGCGCGGTCGGGGTCTTCTTGGAAGTCAGTGCGCTGTACCATGCAGCGTTGGTTTCCATGGCGTCTGCCGGACGGAACAGATGGAAGTTCGGCATTGCACGGAACATGGCAGCCTGTTCGATAGGCTCATGAGTCGGGCCGTCTTCGCCGACACCGATGGAATCGTGCGTGAAGACATAAGTGAGCGGCAGACCCATCAGGGATGACAGACGAGCCATCGGCTTCGTATAATCAGAGAATACGAAGAAGGTGGAAACATACGGGATCACGCCGCCGTGCAGAGCAAGACCGTTGCCGATTGCTGCCATAGCAAGCTCGCGGATACCGAAGTGCAGGTTTCTGCCAAGGTAATTCTCTGCGGAAAAGTCACCGGCATCCTTCATGTTCGTCTTCGTGGACGGAGCCAGATCCGCTGCGCCGCCGAACAGGTTCGGAAGAACCGCATTTGCACGATTGATGCTGACATTGGAAAGGTTTCTGGTAGCTTCAGCCTTATCCGGGATTGCCCAGAACTCTTCCGTATCGAGCTTCTTTCCGATGTTTTCACGATCATTGTACTCTGCCCACTTTGCAGCCATTTCCGGATACTTTTCGCAGTAATCGGCGAACAGTGCGTTCCACTTTTCTTCTTCCATCTGCAGACCGGAAACGATCTCGTTGTAATGAGCATATACTTCATCCGGAACATAGAACGGCTCCTGAGACGGCCACTCTAAGAATTCCTTCATTTCAGCAACATTCTCTTCACCAAGGGGCTCACCGTGAGCAGCAGCCTTGCCCTGCTTCTTCGGGCAGCCGTAACCGATCTCGGTATGGATGGTGATGAAGGACGGACGGGTGGTGTCTGCCTTTGCTTCTTCAATGGCAGCGCCGATGGCAGCAAGGTCATTGCCGTCCATGACTTCCAGCGTCTGGAAACCAAATGCTTCCATGCGCTTCTGTACATCCTCGCGGAACGCGATGTCCGTATTGCCTTCAATGGTGATGCGGTTGGAATCATATAAAATGATCAGCTTGCCGAGGCCCAGCGTTCCTGCCAGAGAGAATGCCTCTGAAGAAATACCCTCCATCATGCAGCCGTCGCCGCCGAGCGCGAAGGTGTAATGGTCAACGACCGGATAACCTTCTTTATTGAATTCAGCTGCAAGATGTGCCTCTGCCATCGCCATGCCGACAGCCATGCCCATGCCTGCGCCCAGCGGGCCGGTAGTCGCTTCAACGCCAACGGTGTGGCCGTATTCCGGATGACCCGGAGTCCGGGAGCCAAACTGTCTGAAGGACTTCAGTTCATCGAGGGACAGATTGCCGTAGCCGAATAAGTGGAAAAGTGAGTAAAGGAGCATGGAACCGTGACCGCCGGATAAAATAAAACGGTCTCTGTTGGCCCACTGGGGGTCCTTCGGATTATGCTTCATATGATGTGCCCACAATTCGTAAGCTGCGGAAGCACTGCCGAGCGGAAGACCCGGATGACCGGACTTTGCCTTCTGGATCGCGTCTGCAGAAAGCACACGGATCGCATTTACCGACATTTCTTCAATACTCTTCATATTGATTCTCCTTATAAAAAACTTTATTTTATACTAACAGAAAAACAATTTCTTAACAAGCATTTTTCTGTTACTTCAATGTAATTCTTTCAATGACTGTCCCGTTGTTCACAAGCAGGCTCTTTTTGCCCGCAAAACAGACATCGACCGGCGCGGATACCAGCGTTCCCGCATATCTTCTGCGTCCGGAAAGGTTGTAATACCACAAATCGGCATCATTCATCAGGATGACATTCCGGCCGTTTGTCCGGATGCGGTCGTAACTCTCCGGTACGTCAAAGGAACTCACAACTTCGCCTTCTTTATCACAAACGGTCATGACATTGCCGTCTGCCGTTTCCGAAACAAGGAAAAGATACCCGTCATCCACCAGCACCGAGCGCACCGGATCCTGAAAAGGATGGATCACCGGTTCCGCCTCACCGCTTAAATAATCATAAGACAGGAAGATCACCTCATTGTCGCCGATGGCCACAAAGTTCGTGTCGTCAAAAAAGTCCCCGTCCACAAGCAGCGTGTTGGTATCGTAGAAGTTCTCCCAGGACGCGGCGATGTAATTCGCGTCTGCCCGACCGTGCTCAAAATCATACAGAACCAGTCGGCTTTCTCCGATTCCATTGGCCGTGGAATAATATGCCACCAGCAGTTTCTGACCGTCCGGTGAAATGGAAATGTGCATCGGGTAACCGCTGGCATCCAGCACCGTCTTCACCTCGACGGGAAGCCGGGAGCCAAAACGGTCAAAATAGGAAATGTACGCAGCATCATTGGATTCCGTAAACACCGCAATGACACCGGACGCGGAAATATCCAGCCCGCGCACCCGGCGGGAGACCTTGACCGTACTGATGATCCCGTTCCGGTCGCCGATGTACACCTGATAACCGCCGGCATCACACACTGCGTAATATGAGCCCTCCACCGCTGTCATCGGATTCCGGAAACTCATGGTCTCCGAGGAAAGAACGGCATCGCCTTCCATGTAACTGATGGTATCGCCGCCAATGACCAGCGTTCCGTTTTCAAAATTCATGAGCCGAGCCCGGTTCAGCGAGCCCATACGGGTCTCATGATCCACGGAATACGTGCTGTATGTGTAATTCTTCATATAAAAGACCGTCCCTGCCGCAAGGACAAGGATCAAGGTCCCGATGACCAGTGCTGCGCGCCATTTATCCCGGCGCAGATCCCGCTCCATCCGGATATAGGCAGCATCCTTCGTGGCCCTGGCCACTCTCCGCGTCTCACGGCGAAGCCGTCTTCTCAGTTCTTCGCGGGAGTATTCCCGCTCTTCTTCGGGTGATCTCTCATCATCGAATTCATCGTTTTCGTGATCCATCTGCTGCCTCCTTTCCGTCAATCGTTCATTGGCCGGCACCGCGTTGATTCGCAGAACCGCCCGTTTTTCATTCTTTTACCGCTGCTTCAGAAGCTTCTTCAGTTCCTCCGGCCGCATTTCCTGCGACGGAGAGAAATCATAGGATTCCAGATAACGGTAGATACTGCTCAAAAGCGCACGCACCTCCGGATACTGCATGTTTTCCTTCAGTCCCATGGAGGACAGGAGAACGTTGCCGCCCATGCAGCGGAATTCCACGAGCTGTGCCATCGGACGGAGCTTCCGGACATCGTCCAGTTCCGCGACAATGGTCTTCATGCGGCGCGGCAGGATCACCGCGCGGCTCACAGCCATGGTCCACCAGGGGTGATCCGTGCCGGCATCCGTGGGGAAATCCGCAAACAGCGGATGGTCCCGGTCGATGTACTGGCCCATGGTTCCCGTGGATTCCGGATAATGCACACTGTTGAAAATATTGGATGTGTAAAGAGTCTTTACCGATCCCGGCAGATATTCCTTCGTGGCAGGCGGAGTAAAGAACACCGTGCCGCCGTTCTGAAGCGTTTCCACTGCCGTCTGATCCAGCATGTCCGTTTCATAGACCTGCTCAGGGCAGATCGGAATGGAATAGGGATAGACAAAGATCCGGTACGTATTCTCCGTACGGCCGATCTTTACGATCAGGTCCAGCGGAATCGCTCGATGGTCCGTCTGCTCCCCGAAATCCAGCGGGAACTCGATGGTTCCTGCAAGCGTGACCGTCCCCGTCGGGTATCGTTTTTCTTTCAGTTCAATGGTTTTCAGAACCTGCTCGCCTTTTACCTTCAGCGTAACCGGCATGCGCAGTTCTTCACGGCCGTAATTGGCCACGACGATCTTTGCCTTCAGCGTTTCTCCGTATTCGTAGGTATAACGGTCCAGAAGAAGCATCGGAAGCATGTCCCGGAAGACCGCCTGAATGCGTTTGGGATCCGATTCCTCAAACCGCTTTTGCTGCATATGGGTATTCAGCATGCCCACCGGCGCGTTGCCGCGGCCGGGATAGTCCTGAAGACCGAACAGGATCAGGCCGGAAAGTTCCTTGGTCCGGAGCGCGGCTTCCACCTCCGCGCGGTAATTCTCAGCAGCACTCCTTCCCACGGTCTCCATCCAGCGGACCCAGTTGGGCAGAAGACCCGCGTCTTCAATTTCACGCACCAGAAGCTTCAGTCCTTCCGGTTCCAGGAAACCGGTAAACAGATCGATCTCATTGGGATCCGGCAGCATTTCAAACTGTCCGTTTTCAAAGCCGATGACAGGCTTCTTGCAGACTGCATGCAGCTTCTGCAGGGGCTCCTGATAATCGTGGAGCGAATTCGGATATTCGGTATTTAAAAAGCCTTCCGGACATTCCTTGTCAGTAACCGGAAGCGCGCCTCTTAACGGAACTCCGTTAAAGGACGCGATGGAAATAAAATCACTTTCCGCATCAAACTCCGCGCCCGGAACAGACGCGTTCATGCCGCTGTTGTACAGTCGGGTCGGGTCCATCCGGCGGGCGGTATCCATCAGCTCATGCGCAAAATTCTGTGTCTCTTCATCGTACAGGAGGTCTTCGCCAAAGGCCAGCATGACAAAGGACGGATGGTTGCCGTAGCACTTCAGGATCTCCGTCAGTTCGCGCCTGTAATACTCCCGTGCCGATTCATCCGCAAACTGCGGACGGGCCTGCGTCTCCGGGCCTTCCGGTACAGAGACCGGTCCGACGGAAAGCTCCGGCAGGATCAGAATACCGGCATCATCCGCAGCTGAAAAAGCCGCTTCCGGCGGGCAATGTGACTTGAACCGCACCAGATTGACACCGCATTTTTTATAGAGAGCAAAGATCTTTGTCCATGCCGCCTCATCCATGGGCGGATAGGAGGTTTCCGGATGAGAGGCACAGTTTGTCTCACCCCGGAGGAAGATCTTGCGCTTATTCAAAAGAATATGTCCGTTCACATTGGAAGAAAAATCGCGGAGACCGAAACGCACCGTTTTCTCCATTCCGTTCAGCGTGACCGTAAACGTGTACAGATTGCCTTCATACTCATCCCAGGACAGCACATCCGGGCGGATGGGCAGTCCCTTGACCATGAACGCGGAATATTCTCCCTTGATGACAACGCTGCTTTCATATTCCCGTGTCAGTACCGGTGATTCCAGCTTCATGCTCGCGTTTCCCGGTTCCTTTGCATAGATCTCCAGGAATACGGAAAGCGCGCCGTTTTCACGACGGACCGTGATGCCGGATACAAAGGTATCCCGTTCTTCGCGCAGACGGACATAGCCCAGAAGACCGTTCCAGTTGGTCGCGGTGTCATCGGAGGCCATGTTGGAGGAAAGAATGCTTTCCCGCGGGAGGCCCGGATAACTGTTGTCGGACACCAGTTTCACCTCATGCGTACCGTTCATGAGACCGGTCACTTCAAAGACATGCGGTGTAGCCAGCGTGGGTTCCGTAAAATGCGGGACCGGCACGCCGTCGATGTACAGCTCCAGTGAACGCGCGCGCTCCACCTCCAGGAACATGCGCCGTTCCGGCCGTTCCTTCACCGTAACGGTCTTGGTGATCGCGACGCTGCCCTCGTATGTATATTTTCTTGTATACCTTGTGCGGATGACGTGTTCCTCCTTTTCCGGAGTTTCCTCATGGAAAAGCAGGCCCTCCTCATCCAGCAGCCGATCCAGCGGATTCTTTTCCGGCTCCGTATCGGAGCTTTTCAGAAGATCCGCCTCCGGGTCCAGTGTGTCGCGGTGTCCGATGTTGTTTTCATCGAGCGTACCGGGAAGCTTCATGATAAACTCCCTGCCGTCTCCTGTGGAAACGGCCCACGCACCGGCCAGATTGATCACTGCAAGCGGGCTCAGTATCATCAGTCAGTTCTTTCTCCTTATCGGCGGGCAGCCGTACTGGGGACACACCACGCCATATTAAATCAGATTATATAATACCATTCTCGCAAAACGATTTCAATATGAAATACCGACTCAGGTTAGAAGGAATGACAATATAGTAAGCATATACGGTTCCTCTCTCTTCCTGTTCACCTGCTTCTTTTGCGGCGCCCAATTGTTTCTTCATAAAATATCGATTCTGCTTACAGCCTTGTCAGGAAAGAGCCCGCCTTCCGTCCGCGCGGCTTTTTCATAAAGTTTATGCGAAGTTTAGTTTTCTGTGGTATACTGTTTATAATTGTGTAATAAGCGCCCGCCGTGGCCGGAAGGAGACTCATGTTTCACATTCTCGTAGCCGATGATGACAAAAATACACGCCGCCTGTTCAAAGCCGTTCTGGAGAAGGACGGATACCGTGTTTCCACAGCGGAAAACGGAGAAGAGGCACTGGCTGTAATGGATCGCGAAAGCATCGACCTTGTGGTGCTGGATGTCATGATGCCGGTCATGGACGGTTATGAATTTACCAAAACCCTTCGCGAGACCCGGAACGAGCTGCCCATCCTGATGGTGTCCGCGCGTCAGCTGCCGGAGGACCGCAAGCAGGGTTTCCTGGCCGGCACGGACGATTACATCACCAAACCCGTGGATGAAGAAGAAATGCTTCTCCGCATCCGTGCGCTTCTCCGCCGTGCCAAGATTGCCAGCGAGCACAAGCTGACCATCGGCAGTATGATCCTGGACTACGACTCGCTGACCGTTACCCGCGGTTCGGAGGTCACGGAGCTTCCCCAGAAAGAATTTCTGATCCTCTTCAAGCTGCTTTCCTACCCCGGAAAGATCTTCACACGCATTCAGCTCATGGATGAGATCTGGGGCAATGACAGCGATACCGGTTGGGAAACGGTGACCGTACACATCGCCCGCCTGAGAAAACGTTTTGAAAACGTCAGTGAATTTGAGATCATTTCCGTTCGCGGTCTCGGATATAAGGCCGTCAAAAAAGTATGAAGCTCCACATCCCAAAACGTAAAAAACGCAGCAGACGTCACCGTTTCACATTGACGCTCCTGTTTTCCGGCATCACCTTTCTTCTGCTCCTCGTTACTCTGGTGATCGTCGACTCCCTCACGCTTCTTCTTGTACATTACGGCATCATGGACATCGATGTCTCCATTCCCAGTCTGGCCCGTATCGTTTCCGATACCGCGCTGTTCAGCCTGGGTGTGGGTTTCATCATTGCCTTCTATGCCGGCCGTCTTCCGCTGGTCCCCATCAACCGCGTCATCAATGCCCTGAACGAACTGGCGGACGGTAATTACAGCGCGCGCCTTAAATTCAAGGGTCCCTTCGCGAAAACGCCCACCATCGTGGAACTGTCTGACAGCTTCAACCGCATGGCGGAGGAACTGGAGCACACGGAAATGCTGCAGGTGGACTTCGTCAACAACTTCTCCCATGAATTCAAAACGCCCATCGTGTCCATCGCCGGCTTTGCCAAGCTTTTGAAGACCGATGACCTGACGGAAGAACAGCGCCGGGAATATGTGGGGATCATCGAAGAAGAATCGCTCCGTCTTTCGCAGATGGCCACCAATGTGCTCAATCTGACCAAAATCGAAAATCAGTCCATTCTGACCAATGTGACATCCTTCAACCTGTCCGAGCAGATCCGCAACTGCCTCCTGCTTCTGGAGGACAAATGGGAACGGAAGCACATGGAACTGGACCTGGATTTTGACGAGCTCCAGATTGAAGCAAACGAAGAACTTCTGAAGCAGGTCTGGATCAATCTGGTAGACAATGCCATCAAATTTGCCAATGAATACGGCACGCTGGGCATCAAGATCACAAATTACGGCCGTGTGTATTCCGTGGAAGTACGGAACACCGGCAGCACCATTCCGCGCGAGAATCAGGACAAGATCTTCAATAAATTCTACCAGGGCGATGAGTCCCACGCCTCCTTCGGAAACGGCATCGGACTCGCGGTCGTCAAGAAGATCGTTGAAATGCATCACGGCGTCGTCTTTGTTTCCTGCACGGAAGACAGCACTACGCTGACCGTGGAACTCCCAAAAACGCAGGGACAATAATCTCCCCAAGCAGCGGTTCGGAAAAGCGCTGCTTTTTTGATATATTTTCCGGTCGTATTACAATTTCCGAAAAAGGCGGTGTGAAGGAATCGAAATGATTTTTTCACACCGTCCTCTTTGTGTTATGGGTTTTTTCACAGACCTTTTTTATTCGGCGTATGTCATATATCAAGATGTTTATTTTGAGTTTAGAATTGTGTCCTATAATACAGATGTATGATCGCAGTTCCCGCAATCATATTTTTTTTACGGGATTTTCCCGGGTTCAAGAATAAAAACAAAAGGAGAACTCATGAGAAAAGTTCAGATTATAACCGACTCCTGCTCGGACCTGTCAAAAGAGCTTCTGGAGAAATATCATATTGACTACGCCGCAATGAATACCGTATACAACGGCGAAACGCGCCGCGCCCGGCTGGAATGGACCCGCGAAGAAGCGCATGAGCTGTATGAGCTGATGCGTGCCGGAAAACGTGTCACCACGACCCAGGTTCCGGTGGAAGAATTCAACACGGTCTTCCGCAGGTATCTGGAGCAGGACTGTGACATCGTTTACATCAGCTGCTGTGTCAAGCAGTCCGGTTCCATCAACACCGGTCACGTCGTGGCCGGAAAGCTGATGGAAGAGTTCCCGGGATCCACGATCATCTGCATCGACTCCCTGAATGCCTGCCTGGGCGAAGGCATCGTCGCCATTGAAGCTGCCAAGCTTGCCATGGAAGGCAAGACCGCAGAAGAGATCCGCGACGCCATCCTGCCCATCCGCAAGACCGTCAACGAGTTCTGCACCGTTCATTCCCTGGATTCCCTGCGCCGTGCCGGCCGTGTCAAAGCCACCAGCGCATTCTTCGGCAATCTGATGGGTGTAAAACCGATCATCATCTGTGATGCAGAAGGCTATCAGGCTTCCTTCAAGAAAGTCAAAGGCCGCCAGGCTTCCATGAAAGAGATCGTCAAACTGATGAAGGAAGCCATCAAGGATCCGGAAAATCAGACCGTTTACTTCGGTCATGCAGACTGCAGCGATGAAGAAGTTGCCCAGATGACCGAGCTCATCCGTGCGGAGATTCCCTGCAGGGATATCTTCACCGGTATCATCGGCCCCATCATCGGCGCATCCATCGGACCGGATGCCCTTGTACTGTATGCTTTTGGTGAAGAGGTCACCTACAACATAGGAGATTAATCATGGATTTAAGCACCATCGACGGCCGGGTATATCAGAAGATGTACCTGGCCGGTGCGCGTTCTCTGAAGCGCCACGTAAAAGAGGTCAATGACCTGAATGTGTTCCCGATTCCTGACGGTGATACGGGCGATAACATGCTGCTCACCATGCTCGGCGGTGAAAACGCATCCCCTGCGGACGATGTTTCCACCGCGGCCCGCCGCATTGCAGACGGCATGCTGCTCAGCGCGCGCGGTAATTCCGGTGTCATCCTTTCCCAGTTTTTTGACGGCATCGGCACCGGCTTTTCCGGTGTAAAGGACGCTGCTGCTTCCGACTTTGCCGCTGCGTTCAATACCGGCGTAAAGCAGGCATACCGCTCTGTCATGGAGCCCGCCGAGGGCACGATCCTGACCGTTCTCCGTGAAGCTTCCGCCTACGCGGAGAACGCAGCTGCCGCTGATCCGAAGGCCTACCTCACCGCTTTCATAAAGGAGGCCAGAGCTTCTCTTGAACGTACCCCCGAACTGCTTCCGGTTCTGAAAAAAGCCGGCGTGGTGGATTCCGGCGGTGCAGGTCTCATCCACATCGCGGAAGGCATGCTGGCAGTTCTGAACGGTGAGGAGATTCCGGATGACGGTTCTTTCTCTTCAGACAGTGCCGCTGTGGCGTCTGCCACTCATCAGGATCTGGACCTGAGCCTGTTCACAGAGGACAGCGTTCTGGAATTCGGTTACTGCACGGAGCTCCTTCTCCGCCTGCAGAACGCCAAGACCGATCCCGAAAACTTTGACATTTCGATCATCAAGGATTTCCTGATGGACATCGGCAACTCCGTGGTGATCTTCCAGACCGGCAGCATCATCAAACTGCATGTACATACCATGACCCCGGACAAGGTTCTGGGCTTCTGCCAGCAGTTCGGTGAATTCCTGACCGTTAAGATTGAAAACATGTCGCTTCAGCACAACAATCTGGACGACACAAAAGAAGAAGCAAAGACGCCCGGCATGAGCGGTGCTGCAGAACGCGCAACGCTGGCCGGTGAAAAGAAGCCCTACGCTGTTGTGGCCGTTGCGGCCGGCTCCGGTATTCAGGAGACCTTCCGTGATCTGGGCGCCGATGTCATCGTGGACGGCGGCCAGAGCATGAACCCCTCTTCCGAGGCTTTCATCGACGCTTTTGACCGCATCAACGCGGAAACCATTTTCGTTCTTCCGAACAACGGCAATGTGGTCCTGGCTGCGCTTCAGGCTGCAAAACTGTATGACAAGGCGGATATCCGCGTCATTCAGACCAAAACCATCGGTGAAGGCTACGCAGCCCTTACCATGTACAGTCCGGACGAAGGCAGTGCGGACGATGTGGAAGAAGCACTGAACTTTGCCGCAGAGGGCGTCATTACCGCTGAGATTTCTCGATGCGCCAGAGACTCCGAATTCGGTGACCTTTCCCTGAAGGAAGGTCAGTACATCGGTTTTGTCGGAAAAGAGATCCTGGCCTCCGGAAACGACCGCTATGCAGCTGCTGTCAATACCGCTGCCGCGCTGGATTTTACCGATCATGAAATCTGCATCCTGATCCGCGGCCGCAGTGCTGACACGGCTGAAGCAGAGCAGATCGGCCGTGCGATTCAGGAAGCTCACCGTGGACTGGAGTTCTATTTAATTGACGGACTGCAGGACATTTACGACTATATTCTGATTCTGGAGTGACCCATGAAAATTATTTTACTTATTGCCGCAGCTGTAGTATCATATTTAGTTAGTGGAATTAATCCCGCAATCGTTCTCTCCACGCTGATCTACAAAAAGGATATCCGCAACGAAGGAAGCAAAAATCCGGGATTTACAAATTTTAAGCGTGTTTTCGGAAGCAAATATGCCTGGTGGGTCTTTTTCCTGGACCTGTTCAAAGCTGCGATCATCTGTATGATCTTCGGCATGCTGTTTGAAAGCATCGGCATGGGACGCCTACTCGGAGTTGCGTACTCCGGCATGTTTGCCCTGCTCGGTCATGCATTCCCCTGCTGGTACGGCTTTAATGGCGGTAAAGGTTTCCTGGTAGCCCTTTCCACCGCATTCTTCCTGGACTTTAGGGCCGGTCTTCTGGCTGCGCTCATCATGGTCGTTCTTCTTCTGACCGTCCAGTTCATGTCGCTTGCCACGCTTGCCGGCCTGACTGCGGGAGCCGTACTTCTCCTTTTCCTTTCCGCGGTGCATCCGGAAACATATCCTTTAATTGCATCTGTCATCTATGCAGCCTGTGTGCTTTTTGTGATCTGCCGTCACCGGGCCAACATTGTACGGCTTCTTAAGGGTACGGAATCAAAAACCATCATGTTTCACCATAAATAATCCTTTATAAAAGGAGCTCATGTTCATGAATAAATATCGTGCCGGCATCGATGTCGGTTCTACTACGGTCAAGCTTGTCGTGCTGGACCGGGACAACAATATCATATTCGGAGAATACAGGCGTCACCAGGCTCACACCCAGGAGACGCTTTCTCTGCTTTTGGAAGACGCCCGCGAGAAGCTGGGTGACTGTCTGCTGAACGTCCGCATCACCGGTTCCGGTGCCATCAGCCTCGGAAAAGCCCTGAACATCGGATTTGTCCAGGAAGTCGTGGCCGTGGCCACCGCGCTGGAGACCACATATCCTAAGACCGATGTTGCCATCGAACTCGGTGGAGAAGATGCCAAGATCATCTACTTCAAAGGCGGACTGGATGAGCGCATGAACGGTGTCTGCGCCGGCGGTACCGGCTCTTTCATCGATCAGATGGCGTCCCTCTTACAGACCGATGCCACCGGCCTTAATGAAGCCGCAGCCTCTTATCGCGAGATCTACCCCATCGCCGCCCGCTGCGGTGTATTTGCCAAGACCGACATTCAGCCTCTCATCAATGAGGGGGCAACAAAGCCCGACCTTGCGGCGTCCATTTTCCAGGCCGTGGTCAATCAGACTATTTCCGGTCTGGCCTGCGGTAAACCCATCCGCGGTTGTGTCGCCTTCCTGGGCGGCCCGCTGCATTTCCTGCCGGAACTGAAAAAGGCCTTCATTCGGACGCTGAAGCTGACCGATGAAACCATCGTCGATCCGGAAAATTCCCATCTGTTTGCTGCCATGGGCGCAGCGCTGGAAGCCAAGGAAGATGAAAGCCGGTCCGTCAATGAAATGATTGAAAAGCTCAAAAGCGGTGTCAAGATCGCATTTGAGATCAAACGTCTGGACCCGCTCTTTGCAGATCAGGCAGAATATGACGCCTTCACTTCACGCCACAAAAAAGCCGTCGTAAAAAAAGCCGACATTACTTCTTATCACGGGAACTGCTATCTGGGTATCGATGCCGGTTCCACCACCACCAAGCTGGCGGTCATCGGCGAAGAAGGTGAGCTTTTATACTCTTTCTACCGCAACAATCAGGGAAGTCCCATCCGGACGGCTATTGCCGCAATGGATGAGATCCAGTCCCGTCTTAATAAGGATGCGCGAATCGTCCATGCCTGCTCCACCGGTTACGGCGAGGCCCTGTTAAAGGCCGCGTTCCACCTGGATGAGGGTGAGGTAGAGACCATTGCCCATACGACCGCTGCTGAATTCTTTGATCCGGAAGTGGACTGTGTGCTGGACATCGGCGGTCAGGACATGAAATGCATCAAACTGAAGAACCACACCGTGGACAATGTCCTCCTGAACGAGGCCTGCTCCTCCGGCTGCGGCTCCTTCATTGAAAACTTTGCCACTTCTCTGGGCTTTACCGCCGCTGAATTTGCGGAAGAAGCCCTGTTCGCGGAACACCCTGTGGACCTGGGTACCCGCTGTACCGTCTTCATGAATTCCAATGTGAAGCAGGCACAAAAGGAAGGTGCTCCTGTCTCCGATATTTCCGCCGGCCTTGCCTACTCTGTCATTAAAAACGCGCTGTTCAAGGTCATCAAACTCTCCGATGCCTCCGGTCTTGGAAAGCACATCGTCGTTCAGGGCGGTACCTTCTATAACAAGGCCGTTCTCCGTGCCTTTGAAAAGATTGCCCGTGTGGAAGCCGTCTGCCCGGATATTTCAGGTATCATGGGTGCTTTCGGCGCGGCCCTTCTTGCCAAGCAGCGCTGCCGCGGAAACGGCACTTCCATGCTCTCCTTTGAAGAGATCCACAACCTGCAGTACAATACCCACACCACCCATTGCGGCGGCTGCGAAAACAACTGCATGCTGACGGTGAATACGTTTACGGACGGCAGCCGATACATCACCGGCAACCGTTGTGAAAAGGTCATCAAGGATCCGAACGCTGTGGAAAAAGGTCCGAACATGGTGGAATACAAGCGGATCCGTATGTTTGATTATCCGGTGCTTTCACCGGACGAGGCACCGCGAGGAGTCATCGGCATCCCGCGTGTGCTGAACATGTATGAAAACTATCCCTACTGGGCTACCTTCTTTAAGGAGCTTGGTTTCTCTGTGGTACTCTCTCCGTTCTCCAAACGGAAGATCTACGAACTGGGTATGGAATCCATCCCGTCCGAATCCGAGTGCTACCCGGCCAAACTGGCACATGGTCACGTACAGTGGCTCATTGACCAGGGGATCAAGACCATCTTCCACCCCTGCGTTCTGTATGAATTCCAGGAAACGGAAGTTTCTCAGAATCATTACAACTGCCCGATCGTCGCGGCATATCCGGAAAATCTGAAGAACAATGTGGAAGGTGTAGCCGATGGTGATGTCCGCTATGTCCGTCCCTTCATTGCATTCACCTCGGAAAAGACCGCTGCGGATCGTCTGGTGGATGTCTGTTCCAAGGAATGGGGCATCCCTGCAAAGGAGACCCGCCGTGCCGCGCTGAAAGCCTGGATGGCGCAGCGTGCAGCAAAGGACGATATCCGTGCCGAAGGTCTGAAGCGCCTGAATGAAATGGCTGCCGCCGGAAAGAAAGGCATCGTCCTTGCCGGACGTCCCTACCACATCGACCCGGAAATCAATCACGGCATCCCGGAGCTGGTTGCCTCATACGGCCTGTATGTCTTCACGGAAGACAGTCTTCCGCTGGATTTCCTGCCGACCCGTCCGATCCGCGTAGTGGACCAGTGGGTCTACCATTCCCGCCTGTATGCAGCAGCGGAATATATCAGCCATCGCGACGATCTGGAGATCATCCAGCTGAATTCCTTTGGCTGCGGCCTGGATGCCGTTACCACGGATCAGGTGGCTGAAATTCTGGAAAACAGCAACAAGCTGTATACCGTTCTGAAGATCGATGAAGTCAATAATCTGGGCGCAGCGCGTATTCGTGTCCGCAGCCTGCTTGCCGCCATGAAGATGCGTGCCGATCAGGGCATTGCCGCAAGGAATGCGGATCTGACCTATCACCGTGCCGAATTCACGGAGGAAATGTTCAAGGAGGGCTATACGATCCTGGCCCCCGGCATGAGCCCGATTCATTTCAACATGCTGGCTCCCGTGTTCAACAAATACGGATTCCATCTGGAAATGCTGAATGATTCCACCAGGAGCGCCATTGACATCGGTCTGCAGTACGTCAATAATGATGCCTGCTACCCCAGCATCGTAACCGTCGGCCAGATGATGGAAGCTGTCAACTCCGGCAAATACGATACCAGCAAGCTGGCACTCCTCATGACTCAGACCGGCGGCTGCTGCCGTGCTTCCAACTATGTCAGCTTCATCCGCCGCGCACTGGACCGCGCCGGCATGTCCCACATTCCGGTCATCTCCCTGAACTTCAACGGCATGGAGAAAAACAGCGGCTTCAAGCTGAATCTCAAGATGGCCGTGGAAGCCTTCCGGGCACTGCTCTACGGTGACCTGTTCACACGCTGTCTGTATCATACCCGTGTATACGAGGCCGTTCCGGGTTCCGCGGAGGCCCTGCACCAAAAGTGGGAACAGTATATTATTGACGGATTCCTCGGCAAGCGCAAAGTGAAGAGCTTTAAGAAAAACGTGGAAGCCATTGTAAAGGAGTTCGATGAACTGCCGCTCAATGAAAGCATTGTCAAGCCGAGGGTAGGCATCGTGGGCGAGATCCTGGTCAAGTACATGCCGCTTGCAAACAATCATCTGGTGGAACTTCTGGAAAAGGAAGGCGCAGAGGTCATTGTGCCGGACTTCATGAACTTCCTCAGCATGATCTTCTTTGATCGCGAATACCGTTATAAATACCTGGGTGCCGGTTTCAGCCGATTCCTTCTGGCACGGGGCGCGGTATGGCTCATTGAGACCGTCCGTAAGCCGATGTGCAAGGCCCTGGAGAACAGCAAACGTTTTGAACCGCCCAAGGGAATCCGTGAACTGGGCGAACTGGCCAAACCGTATCTTTCTCTGGGCAACCAGTATGGTGAGGGATGGTTCCTCTGCGGTGAAATGGTGGAGCTTCTTCAGGAAGGCACCAGCAACATCGTCTGCATTCAACCCTTTGCCTGTCTGCCGAATCATGTGGTCGGCAAGGGCGTGATCAAGCCGTTAAAGAAGGATTATCCGGACGCCAATATTGCCGCCGTGGATTATGATCCGGGTGCCAGTGAGGTCAATCAGCTGAATCGTATCAAACTGATGCTTTCCGCAGCAAAGAAAAAAATAGAAGAAAAGAAAGCCTGATCATACAGCCGCAGACCTGTACCCAGGTAAAAACCACACATGTACATGGGTCAAAGACAGAAAAACACTTTGACCCATGCTTTTCATTGTGCTATTATAGAGATGTTTTCGCCATTACCGGATAACTGCTGACTTCAACCGCGAAAACAGAGGAGTAATTTTATGAACGCAGAATTTAAGAAAAAACTTGCCATCCCGATGGAAGTCAAGGAAGCCTGCCCGCTTTCCGCCCATCTTGCTGATATTGTGACACGTCGTGACGTTGAACTGAAAAAGATCTTCAGCGGTGAAGATGATCGTCTGATCCTCATCATCGGTCCCTGTTCTGCCGATAATAAGGACAGTGTCATCGACTACATCTCACGTCTTGCAAAACTGAATGAAAAAGTATCCGAGAAGATTTTTTTTGTTCCGCGTATTTACACCAATAAGCCCCGTACCACCGGCGACGGTTACAAGGGCCTTTTACACCAGCCGGATCCGACGGAAAAGCCCGATATGTACAAGGGTATTCTGGCAACCCGCGGTCTGCACATTGCAGCGCTGCAGGAGACCGGGTTCTCCTGTGCGGATGAAATGCTGTATCCGTCCAACTACGAGTATCTGGATGATGTCCTTGCGTATGTTGCAGTCGGTGCCCGTTCCGTTGAAAATCAGGAACATCGCCTGACTTCCAGTGCCATCGGTGTTCCGGTCGGCATGAAGAACCCCACCAGCGGCGATATGTCTGTCATGATGAACGCCATCACCGCTGCTCAGCATTCCCACACCTTCATTTACAGAGGCTGGGAAGTGAATTCTCAAGGCAACCCGTACGCGCATGCCATTCTCCGTGGCTTCTCCAATCACCATGGTGAATCCCAGCCCAACTACCATTACGAGAACCTGACCCGTCTGGTGGATCTTTATCAGCATTCACCGGCGCTGACCAATCCGGCAGCGATCATCGATACCAACCATTCAAACTCCGGCAAAAAGCCGCTGGAACAGCCGCGTATCATCAAGGAAGTTCTGTACAGTATGAGACATAATCCCGACATCAAGAAGCTGGTCAAAGGCTTCATGGTGGAGAGTTATATCGAAGACGGTGCGCAGAAGATCGGCGAGGGCTGCTATGGTAAGTCCATTACGGATCCGTGCATCGGCTGGGATAAGACAGAACGGCTGATTCTGGATATTGCAGAAATGCTGTAAGGGTATTCGGACGGCGGCGTGAATGACCGCTTTCCTGCACAAACTCATAAAAAAGAGCTTTCACCCCTAAAGATGAAAGCTCTTTTCATTTTATTCAGCGGCCGTTACTCCAACCGATCATCGATTCCGTCATGATCCGCATCCGGAATCATTTCCGGTCCCAATGACGCGCCTTCCATCGGTCCAGGACCGTGATGATGTCCTTCTCCGCCGGAACCACCCACGATTTCAGACGTCCGCACACCATTCTCACGCCGCGCAACTTCCACCGTCTGTGAAAGCACATTCATGATGGTCTTTGCATTTTTGATATGCTCCAGATGCAGCTCCGGAACGGAAGCATCGCTGGACTTTACACACAGCGTACCGGTGTTTCCGAGACGCTCCAGGAATGTCTGCGAATAGGTCACGTCCTTAATGCGGTACAGTCTGATCTGCTCTTCTGTCCGGGTGAAAAAGCCTTTTTCAACCAGCAGGCGGGATGCCGTCAGCGTATACTTGGTAAAGGACCAGGGAAGCGCAAAGATGGTTTTTCTCTTGCGGTCCATCCAGATTTTTTCTTCATCCGCGATCTGTACGCGTACTTCCCCCGTACGGATTCCTCTCTTCTTCGCTTCTTTTAATTCTTCACATTCGATCTTTCCTTCAGCCATTTGTGTACCTCCCATATCACATTCTGTGTGTCATTCAGTATCACATCATACT
The DNA here is from genome assembly GCA_946040795.1 of uncultured Lachnospiraceae bacterium. Classification (GTDB taxonomy): domain Bacteria; phylum Bacillota; class Clostridia; order Lachnospirales; family Lachnospiraceae; genus UBA1267. The sequence continues at coordinate 10,221 of CAMGCK010000012.1, read as the reverse complement.
GGTTATAACATGTTTATGTGTTCTTTGTGTGACTTTTGGTCAGTCTTATTGTATCTCTTCTTACAATTCCTGATAAGCTTCCATAAGGCGCGGTAAAACCTGCTTTTTACGGCTCACAACGCCCTCCAGCAGGAATCGGCCATTCTCTTCGGGGAAGCCCTCAAAGGCCCTTTTTGCAATGTTTTCAGCATGTTTTCCGGAATACAGCAGCGTTGTTGCGGATGTCCGGATGTCCGTCAGCATGACATAAATGTCTTCCAGATTCTGCTCCTGACGGAAACGTTCCATCGCCTCCGATACCAGTTCCGCGGCCCTGTTCAGATTAGTGACTGTCTGGAAATTGCCCTGAGTTACACCGAATCGATTGTCGCCTGTGGTAAACGCCTTGAAATCGCCGGTCAGGAAATCCTCTGCAGATCGGCCTTCCATATTTTCCGCTGCCGTAAACATTTCTTCCACAAACTCTTCAATGTTTACGCCTGCAATGTCCGCCAGCCGATGGGCGATCACCTTATCAAGCGGCGTGCATGTGGGACTCGTGAAATTCAGCGTATCGGACAGAATGGCACTCATCAGAAGTCCCGCGATCTGCGGCGTGATCTCCTGCTCATGCTCATCGTAGATCTGTGCAATGATGGAACACGTGGATCCCAGCGCCTGATTGCGGAAGTAAACCGGTCCGCGGGTCTCCATGGAACCGATCCGATGATGATCAATGATCTCCAGGATCTCACCCTGTTCAAAACCTTCCACGGCCTGACTCTTTTCATTGTGATCCACAAGGATCATTTTACGACGTTCCACCTTCAGCACATTTCTGCGTGAAAGCATACCGCAGTACTTGTTGTTTTCATCCAGGATCGGGAAATAACGGTAGCGGACACGCGCCATGACATTGACTGCATCCTCCACCGGGGTGATCAGATTGAAGGTCATCAGGCCTTCGGTCTGCATGTAGTAACCCACAGACGCGCACTGGCTGATCAGCTTGCCGGCTGCATAAGTATCACAGGGCACGCTCATGATGGCCACATGATTCTTTTCTGCCAGTTTGATGATTGTCTTTGGAACCGGCTCACCCATGCAGACGATGAGCATGCTGACTCCCATCTCAATGGCGCACAGCTGGCTCTCGTAACGATTGGACAGGATGACGATGTCGCCTTCTTCCAGTGTCTGTTCCAGTACATCCGGACTTGCGGTACCGATCACCACTTTACCGCGGGGGTCCACAACGCCCTCCGCGGAGCCGGTCACCATCGTACCGCTGAGCGTATTCAGAATGTTCAGCACGCTTGTGCCGCTCTTGGCCAGGATCCGGTTATCAAATACGTCCATGTTCGCCATGGCGATGGACTGCACCGTGATCAGCCCCAGCAGTTCCTGGCCCTCATCGACCACTGCCAGCGAGTCGATGTTCTCATCACGCATGATTTCCCATGCCGCACGGATGCTGGTGTCCTGCTTCAATCCGCTGATGTGGCGATATTCCACATTACGGATCTTGGGATTCAGTTCCGTACACATCCGCGGCGGCTCCACGCCAAAGCGCTTCAGCACCCAGGCAGTCTCTCGATTCAGCTTGCCCGCCCGGCGCGGTTCATATGTCAAATGATCTTCGCGGTTTTTCAATTCCGCGTAACAGATGGCCGCGCAGACCGAATCCGTATCCGGATTCCGATGTCCGATGACAACGACCTTCTGTCCCTGATTACTCATTGCCATGCGATGTTCCCCCCTCTTCATTGTACGTATCCAGGAAGTGATGTGTCACACCGTTTTCCTTATACGCAATGATCGTCTTCAGATTGACGTTTTCCACACTGCGGAAAATATTGCTTTCCACATAGGGATTGACTTTTTTCAGCTGTTTGATCAGTTCCTTGGTCTCCGTTCGTTTGGAGATCATGGAACCGTCGTCCCGGGTCTTTGCGGAATTTATTTCCGTAAAGCGGCAGGCGCACTGAAGAAAGTGAAGTTCATTATAATCCCGCCAATGGATAATATCCTCTTCACGGACAAGATACATCGGCCGGATCAGTTCCATGCCCTCAAAGTTCGTGCTGTGCAATTTGGGCATCATGGTCTGGATCTGCGCGCCGTAGGTCATTCCCATGAGGATGGTCTCGATGACATCGTCATAGTGATGTCCCAGCGCAATCTTGTTGCACCCCAGTGCTTTGGCCTGGCTGTACAGATAGCCGCGGCGCATCCGGGCACATAAATAACAAGGGGATTCCTCGATGTCATAGACCGTGTCAAAGATCTCCGACTCAAAGATCCGGATGGGTACACCGAGCATTCGTGCATTATGCTCGATCATTTCCCGGTTCGCTTTGGCATATCCCGGGTCCATGACCAGAAATTCCAGTTCAAAGGGGAACTTATTATGCCGCTTGAGTTCCTGAAACAGTTTGGCCATAAGCCAGGAATCCTTGCCGCCGGAAATACAGACGGCGATCTTATCCCCTTCGTGGATCATGTCATATTCATTGATTGCTTTTGCAAAACGCGTAAAAAGCACCTTATGGAATTTTTTCCGGATGCTTGCCTCCACGTCCTTTTGCTTTTCAGAGACTTCTGCCCCGAGGTCGATCGGGGCAAAAGTCGTTACTTCCTTATATTCTGCCAATTTTTCATTCCTTATGCAATCGTCTCCGTGATCACCGGTGTGGAAAGGATACCCTCTTCACAGATGCAGTAATCGTAGTTCCATTCATCACCCGTGCTTCTCCACGCATCCGGGCCGACCCAGCTGACCGCCAGATTGCAGAGATGAACCGGGCCAAAGCCGTTTCTTCTGTGGCCGCCCAGCATGATGTCAATGGTATGCTCGCCTGCTTCCGGCGCGCCGACAGAGCCGGTGTACGGCGGGAAGATCAGGCTTGCTTCTTTGCCTTCCAGGGTCGCCGTCTGCAGTACACCGCGATAACGGCCGCTGCGTACGGTCACTTCGCCGCCGGCGGTTTTCACCGGAACATGGTAGGTAACATTGCCGCCGTAGAACGGGAAGCCCTGCTTTGTAATATCGCCGAAGGTCAGCGTTTCCGGGCGATCGATGAGTTTTGCCTCACGGCCGCTTACAGATACGCCGAAATCACCCAGCAGGTATGCCCATTCGGTGCTGGTACGCGGTCCAAAGGGTACGGTAAACTCAATGACATTTGCTCCCTTTTTCAGGTTCGGAATCGCCACGGTCTTAATGGACTTATCGGTGTAATAGCCGGTCACGACAGAGGGAACCTCTGTGCCGTTGACCACGATCTTCACAGTTTCAGCGTCTTCAAGCGCCACTTCAACAGCGCCGGTATCGATGTCGGAGAGCACCGTATAACGGAGACGGATCACGTCAGCGGTCGGTTCCTCCGGAATGACCCACGGCTGCGCGACTGCGGAACCGCGGCCCGGCCAGCCCTTGATCCTGCGGCATTCATTGTCCAGACGAAGAATTTCTTCCGAGGGCTGCCACTCGCCATCGTTCAGTGCCCATTCTGCCTGATCAAGAAGCAGCACATTGCGCTCGGAAAGCGTGTAAGGAACGCGCACCGGAACATCCAGTGTCCGAACTTCCTTCGCAGCTTCCGCGGGAATCAGTGCACTGAATTCCTCAGCCGGCTCCAGTTTAAGGAGCAGACTGTCGTAATCATAAACCGTGCGGAAAATATCGGTATGACCGTTTTCCGCCTTCTGGCTGATGGACTTGACCTCGCCGGTCAGCGTATCGTAGAGTTCTGCCTTCCAAAGACCCGCCAGACGGATACGGATGTCATGATGATAAGAAACATCTTTGTTGTAAGAATCCTTGGCGTGCGCGATGAACAGCCAGCGGCAGTTTCCGTCTTCACGCAGCTGATACAGCAGATCTTCCGTCAGCGCGCCGCGCTCGTCACGGATCTCCACCAGACGATCGTCCTGCAGCGCAGTAAGAAGGGAGCCGCGGCTTAGCGGAATGCAGACAGACTGTGCAGCCAGTTTCTGTGCGCGGCCGCAGGGAACAGCATCGACCAGCGTCGGAATGGCACCGGCAAAGATCAGCTTGCCGCCTGCCGCACGGAATTTCTCCAGACGGTCCAGGGTGGTGGAACGCAGCGTTTCACAGCCCGGGACGATGATGGTATCATATGCCATCTGACCGACCTTAAGCGGCGCAGAACCTTCGCAGCACTGCTCCGGAAGGAGAGATTCACTGATAAAATCGAAGTCCACTGAGCCCAGAAGCAGGTTCTTTGTGGTCTCCTGGAAATTACGATCCAGCTCTTCGCGAAGAAGAGATGTGGATTCCGCCGGACCCCAGTGAAGCCAGTAACTTTCAATCGGATGGATCATACCGACTTTAACGACAGCCTTACCGCGGGTCATGGCCGTATTGACACGGGCAAAATGATCCTCAACACGGCTGTATTCCTTCCACCACGGAGACTGATAGTTGATGGAGGCAGGATAGTCACGCTTTGCTTCACCGGCCATGGACACCCAGGACAGATGCGGAACACGAAGGGTAACGCCCAGCGCTGCCTGCCAGTCGCCGTGCAGCTTATGGCCGCGGAAATCAAAATCCCAGTTGGTAACCCCGTACAGCTCGGAAGTCATGCCTTCACAGCCAAACTGATGAACTGCAGACTGCGTCTGCTTTGCGGTGGTGTACTCGAGCCATGCGCAGAGCATGTCGATGCCCGGAAGATCAAAGCCGCGGTATGCACGCATGGCTTCACCAAGGGCTGCTGTCTGGCTTTCCAGGGTGGGCTCTTCCATCATGTGGCCGGTCAGCTTTAAATTGTGGGCACGGCACCATGCGCCGCAGTTATCGGCAAAGGCATTGGTGAAGCGCTCACAGATATGATCATGGTAATGATAGCGAATGACGGACGGAACACCGTCCTTGCGGTCCCAGAACAGTTCCGGAACACCGGCAACAAGGTCTTCATTGTAAAGTGCCTTGTAAGTCTCGGGGAGGTCGTCGGTCCAGGGGAGAGTGACATCCGCCTTGTCCGTCGCGTACTTCAAAACGGATTTACGGGTAAACTGCGGTTCATCGGTAAAGATGGAGGGAACCGTTTCGTCAAATTCATCGCCCACCGACTTGAGATAGGCTTCGTAAGTCACCTCGATAAAACGGTCCATGGCCTTTTTATCCAGCGTGTTGATGTAGGTCTGGTTGTTGTACCAGGGGTTTTCCTGGGTCATTTCCAGATAAGCGTACCACTTTTCGTGTTCAGCCGGTTCATCTGCACCGATGGTCTTATAGGAAACAAGCAGCCCCTCTGCATCCAGCTCCACATCGTAAGCCGCAACCAGCGTACCGTTTTCTGCACGGGTACCGACTGCGCGGGAATCGTTGTCCTTGTAAACCACACCTTCTCCGTACGGAGTCGGGGTGAATAACAGGTAACGCGCGCGGTATGCGGGATCCTTGGTGACGATACCGCCTGCTGCGCCTGACGGCCAGCGGTCCTCATCGTAAAGGTAGCCGTGCATTTCTTCTGCCTTGAATTTATCCACGCAGGAACGGATCAGATCCATGAATTCATCCGTCAGGTATGGGGTGGCCATACCGGTACGGACATGCATATGCGCACCGCCAAAGCCCATTTCCTTCAGTACATCGATCTGGCGGAGAAGCTCGTCCTTGTCAAGCTTGCAGTTCCATGCCCAGAACGGAGCGCCGCGGAATTCGGATGTGGGGTTTTTAAACAGTTCCTCTGTAAGAACCGGTTCATTTTTCTTCTTGTACAGCATTATTGGTTTCCTTCTTTCGAAGCGGTTTTTGAAAGCTTATCCTTTCAGTTTCTGTTGGTTACATTATAGATAGTGCCTATCCATTCGTCAACGGATTTACCCTTAATATGCCGGAAGACTTGCGCAGTCTCCCGTTTGCGTTTACAATAAAAGCATTCGGTCCTGCGGCCGGAATTCCGATATACAGGAGAAAGATATCCCTATGATCTATGTTCTGATAGCGCTTGTCTGTTTTATAGCGACACTGACCGGTTCCATCTGTGGAATGGGCGGCGGCATCATTATTAAACCGGTCCTGGATTCCCTGAAGATCATGGACGCTTCCACCATCAGTTTTCTGTCCGGATGTACGGTACTGGCCATGTCCACATATTCCGTGGCTGAGGCACGGATCTCAAAAAAATCGGAGATTGATCCAAAGACCGGCACGGTGCTGGCCATTGGCGCGGCAGTGGGCGGCATCGTCGGAAAGCAGCTGTTCAATATGGTCAAAGCCGGCCTGGCCGATGCTTCCCGCGTGGGCTTCATTCAGGCCGTCTGCATGCTGATACTGACAGCGCTGTGCCTCATATATTCTTTTGTCAAAGGCCGCATCCGTCCGTTAAAGATCACTAATCCCGTGATTTCCGCAGTCATCGGTCTGCTGCTTGGACTGATGTCCGCCTTTCTGGGCATCGGCGGAGGTCCGGTCAATGTGACCGTCCTGTACCTGCTATTCTCCATGAAGCCCAAGGAAGCTGCGCAGAATTCGCTCTATATCATCCTGTTCTGTCAGCTGTTCAGCCTGATCTGGAGTCTGATCACCCACACAGTTCCTGCCTTTTATCCGTCAATGCTGCTCCTCATGGCAGCAGCCGGTATCATCGGCAGCATCACCGGACGTCTCATCAATCGCAAAATAGAAAACGGAACAGTTTCCGTACTGTTCCGCGTTCTTATGATCGTTATTATTCTGATCAACATTTATAATATCGTGCAGCCGTTTATTCGGTGAGCATCTGTTCACACTGCTTTCGGCAGCATCATGAAAGCTCACTCTTCCAGCAGCGCTGCAATATCCGCTTTCATCTTTTCCCAGGCGTCCTCATGCTCCACATAGAATTTGGGACAGTTCTTACCGGAAACATCATGATGGCGAATCACGTCGTCTGCCGTCAGTCCGTATTTTTTCAGAAGATCCGCTGTCAGCCGGATCACCGAGTCATAGGTTGCCGGCTTGAACTCACCGCTGGCATCCGGATGGCAGACTTCAATGGAAATCGTTTCATAGTTCAGCGGATAGTTGGCGTACGCGATCTCAGTTAACGGAATACACTGGATCACCTCACCCTCCAGCCCCACAATGAAATGGCTGCTGGCCTTCACTCCGGACGGATTGCTGAGTTTGTTGGAAAGATTCTGGAAATAATTTCGATTGGCTTCTGCGCTGGTTTGGGGATTGGCCACATAGTGGATGACAATGCTCTTCACCTCCGGCAGCTTTTCCGCCGGGCGCGAATAAGGATTGCGGGTCAGATACATTTTCTGCACATACGAAGGAACACCGTCCTGATGCGTTCCGCCATATAAAAATACGAACAAACCGATACCGGCAAGGATCATCAGAACTGAGAAGATGACGATTGCCGTAACCATCCGGCTCCGGGCGCGCGTCTTTGAACTGCGCGTCTTTTTTCTTTTCGTGCTTTTGGGATTATGTGCTTCCATCAATGTCTCCCTTCCGTTCTCACTTCTGCCCTCCGTTTCAATGGATCAGGGTCAGCCCATTTTTCAGGTTCTCCGGCATTGTTTTATGTTTATTATACCCACTTTTCCCGTTCTTGACAAGAATCCGATTGGAAAAGGTCCTTACTGATGGAAGAAGCCCCGAATGCTTTCGTTGTCGGGGCTTTTTATTATTCGCTTCTCAGTGCCGTTACCGGATCTTTCTTTGCCGCGCTGCCGGACGGAATGATACCCGCGATCAACGTAAGCAGCATACTGATCAGGATCAGGATCACGCCCACAATGACGGGCAGGCGTGTGCTCAGCGTTTCAATACCGGTCAGTTTATGAAGAATGATGTTGATCGGAATTGTCAGGATATAGGTGATGACAACACCCAGAAGTCCGGATGTAAAACCGATAATAACCGTTTCCGCATTGAACATGCTGGATACATTCTTCTTGGAGGCGCCGATGGCACGCAGGATACCGATTTCTTTGGTACGCTCCTGTACGGAAATCAGCGTGATGACGCCGATCATGATCGATGAAACGATCAAGGAAATGGCAACGAACGCAATCAGTACATACGTAATGGCATTGATAATCGTTGTAACAGAGGACATCAAAACACCGGTAATATCGGTATAACTTATGACCCGTTCATCCTGACCGGAGTCTTCCATGGACTGATTGTAAGCATCCAGGAACTCCTTAAAATGATCCTTGGCTTCAAAGCTCTTTAAATAAACGGAGATCTGGCTGGGATCCTCTTCCCGGGCATAACCCAGGGACAGCAGGTTCTCACCATAACTTGCAGCGGACTTATTGGAATACATGCTGGACATGAGACGTGCCACGTCCTCTTCCGCCATATTAAAGGAAAACGCTTCAGACATGGCCTCCATATTGATGCCGTTTGAATGATCCATGTTGAAGTCCTCCATATTGAAGCCGCCCGGCATCATGGAGGAAAAATCACCGCCGATGTCCTTCATGACATCCTGAAGCGCGTTCGCAATCGCGCCTGACATCGTGCTGATCAGAAGATTCTGTGCCTGCGGCATGACAAGCCGTGCCGCACCTGCGGACGATGCCGCCTGCATCAGCATGCTGTCTGAATAATCGGAAACCGCGCCATCCACGTCATCAGCCGTAATGGGTGCTGTCAGCGTCATGATCTGCTGCATGACCTGCTCGATCATAGCCTCTGTATCCACGGACGGAAGAGTAATGTCACTGGGATTCGGCATGGACGGAAGAGTAATGTCACTGGGATCCGGCATGGACGGAAGCGTATAATCCGGCAGACTCGGAAGTGTCGGATCCGCTTCCGAAGATTCTTCAGCGGACGATTCCTCTTCTGAAGATTCTTCCTCCGATGAAGCAGATTCCTCCTGCGTGCTTTCTTCTGCACTGCTTTCCTCTTCTGATGCCGGCTGCGTTTCTTCCGGGGATGATTCCGTCGGAAGGGTGATATCCGGAATATTGATTTCACCGCCGCTGCCCGTCAGGTTGGAGTTGGCTGCCAGAACATAACTGCTGATCAGAGATGAAAGCACCGGCTGGTAAAGCTCGGTCAGTTCGTCCTTGGTTACACCAAACTTTGCGGTAAGTCCGGAAAAAACCGTTCCCGCTTCCGCAGTCTTCAGATAATTCTCTGCCGTTTTATCCGCGTCAGCGACCTTTAAAACAGCCTTTCCGTGGCTGTCCTTATTCGTTTTCACATAGTCATTCAGCATGCCCTTGGCCAGCTGTTCATAAGCATCGTTAAAGGCTTTTTTTGCGCCTTCCGTATCGATGGAATCCAGGGAAATATTCGCAAGCGCTTTTTCCATGGCCGACGCCATCTTCTGCGTAATGGCATTGGTATCGATGCCCGCGGTCATGCTGCTCATGTCAAAATCCAGATCCATATCCGGCATCATGTCCTTAAAGGCTTCCTGTAACTTCTCTTCATCAAAGCTGAACATGGATTCAAAATCCACGCCGCTGTCTGTGGTCTTTTCACCAAAGCCTTTACCGGAAAACACATTGATCTCCGGCTTATCCAGCTGCATACCGACGATCTTGGCATCCGCTGCCTGGTCCATGACGTACCGGGTCAGTGACGGCAGATAGTTGAATCCGCTGGAAAGAGCTGTTGCAGACGCGCCTTCCTTCGGGCAAACAATACCGGTCACATGGATCGGAATGCTGTCTGCATAAACCTTGTCCATGTACTTTTCATCATCGGACATGTCTTCCCACAGATTGTATTCGGAATTGTAACGATAAATGTCCGGGCTCAAAACCAAACGGAAATCCAGGTTCATGATGTCGTCGTAGGTGTAGACCGCCTGGCCTTCATCCGTAACTTCAAAACTTTCACCGTTCATCATGGCTTTGATCATGCCGCTGAGCTGTTCCGGGTCATGAAGACCGATGGCATAAGTGACCATGTCCGAAATTTGATTCTTGCCGGACAGCACCAGAATGACTTCATCGTAACTTTCCGGGAGACGGCCCTTCAGAATATCATACTGTTTGTTGATCACCTCCGTGTTCGGAATCATCTCCGTAAACACATTCATGTTATAGAAAGATGACATGAAGCCGGACATCTGGAAATACGACATGAAACCAGCCGGATTGGCACGAAGAATGTGATCATTGACATCACGGGTATAGATCTGCGGCGTAATGCTGTAATCGTAACGGATGGAATTGATGTCCATCGCAACTTCGTCATAATTCTCTTCAAGGTAAGACTTAAAGGATTCCAGGTCATTGGTGACCACA
>CAMGCK010000011.1 GCA_946040795.1 uncultured Lachnospiraceae bacterium | reverse complement strand
TTTCATTACTATTTGTGCCGCCAGCCTAAGGCGGCGGAATGGAGATTTTTATGATACGACATACATCCGCGCTTCAGATCCTTCCGGGACAGAGCGGCGCGTTTCGTACGGGGCTCGGCAAATTATGGCCGGAACTCTGCCGTTTTCTGGATGAAAAGAATGTGCATAATTTCAGCATTTGGAATGCTGAGCTGCTGGTATTTATTTACGGAGAGAGCGGCAGCATTGAGGAGGGCGAAGAGGCTGCGCTGGAAATCAATGGTCCTGCAAGGGCGATGTGGTCCCCGGAGGATCAGGCGCGTATTCAGGAAATCCTGCAGCCGGTTGCTGATTGCATGACCTGGATCTCCGCTCCCTGGGAGGTTATGCGTCTCATGTATCATGACCTGGGCATTGTCCGGGAGAATAAGGAACTCATTCGGCATCGTATGTTTATGACGGAGCTGAAGGCGGGCTGCGCGGAAGAGTATAAACGGCGGCACGATGGCCTGGTTCAGGCTCGGGGTGATAAGATCGACCCGGGACCGGACTCCAATTTCACCATCTGGAGCGACGGACATTATATTTTTGGTTATAATGAGATTGATACAACCATGGAAAAAGAGCCGGATGAAGCGGGAAAACGTTCTGTTCGGGCTTGGGAAACCCGGCAGCTGGAGATCATGGACTGGATCACAAATGATTGCGACGCGCTGTTTGATACGCATCATGCGGCTTGTGTATGCCTTGCGCACCACTGAGAAAGGAAGAGAATCATTGGAGGAAATCATGGATTTTGATGAGAGAATTCTGGAAATGAGAAAACAGGGTGAAGCGCTTCGCCAGGCCTTTGGATACGAGCGTAATCTTGCCGTACCGATTTTTGAGGATGTGCCCTGGTATGATGAGCAGGAGATTGCTGCGCTTTCCCGCAAGCAGACTGAAGTGGAACAGGCCGCTCCGGAGGCTCGTCCGGCGCTGATCAGGGAATTTGCCGCCATGCGGGATGCCATGCAGAAAAAAGCAGAGGGACCGGAAAAGATCTGGCTGTATCCTGCAGACATCGAACTTCCGGCTACGACGGAATATACGGACAATTCCGAGTACGTATTCAATCACGATCCGGATTACAGACCGTTTATGTACGAAATGCTCATTCCGGCCAATGTCACCCCCAAGGGCGCGGTTGTTCTTTGCGCAGGCGGTGACCACGGCAACTGCGTGCTGACGGAGGCATATCAGACCGCTAAGGATCTGAACGAGCTGGGCTATCAGTGCTTTATCCTGCTGAACCGTGTTAATCATAATCCGTGGAATGCCATCGACAGCGGTGCCGATGCCTCCCGCGCCATCCGTTATGTCCGTGCGAATGCTGACAAGTACCGTATCCCGGTCGATCGTGTGGCTTATGCCGGCTTTTCCAACGGCGGACTGACCGGCGACAACTGCATTCAGTATTTCAGCGGCGAGCAGAAGATGACTGATGTTTATCCGAATTATGTACCGGATGAGCTGGATAATTATTATGGCGCGCCGGATGCTTTCCTTTGTGTGTACGGTCCGCGCTTCCCCGGTATACCTTTTGACTGGACCGGCGTTGTATATCCGCCCACGTTTTTTGCCGTAGGCCGCGAGGACGGCGCCATGGACAACCTGCATTATATGGAACCGGAGCTTTTGGCGCATGGCGTACGGACGGAAGTTCACACCTTTGCAGGCGTTCCGCACGGAAAGGCCGGCATTTCTTTTGTATGGGATGAGCAGTGGCCCAATTTCAATCTCTGGCTGCCGCTTGCAGATGCCTTCATGCAGGATGTCTACCGGAATCGCTGAAACAATGTTTCATGCGGAGGCTTACGGGATATATTGAACAGCATGGAGCAGCATGCGTTGTAAAACTGCAGAAATGACAAGCCTGCATTTGGACAAGGCTTGGGCTAAACAGAGCTATTGGCTTTAAAGGCCACATGAAAGGAACACAATGAAAATTACAGATTTAAGAGTGCAGCATATAATTTCTCCGATGGGATATCGTATCGATGCCCCGGATTTTTCATGGAAACTGGAAGCTGATGAAACGGAACTGGATACGATGGTTGTTTCCACCAGACTGACGGTTGCCACGGATCCCGGGATGGAAAATGTTGCGGCGGAAAGCGTCGGTGTACTGAACCCGTTGGGATCGGAAATGGAGATGGCGCTCCGGCCGCGTACCGTTTATTACTGGCAGGTAACGGAAACCCTGAGTAATGCGGAAGTCGTCAGCAGTGATGTACAGTCCTTTGAAACCGGAAAGATGGAGGAACCCTGGACAGCGCAATGGATCACCTGTGAAAAAGGCGATCGTCATCCGGTTTTCTTCAAAGAGTTTGGCGTAACAAAGCCGGTCAAAGCGGCCCGTCTGTACATTACCGGTCTGGGCGTTTTTTGTGCCTTTATGAACGAGGCACGCATCGGCGACGAATATCTGACTCCGCTGTGTACGGATTACGAAAATACCATCCAGTACATGACTTACGATGTGACGGAAATGCTGAAGGCGGAAAATAAGCTTTCTGTTCTTCTTGGTGAAGGCTGGTACATGGGCCGCTTTGGTTTTGTTTCCCAGCCCGGTCAGCCCGGCATGTGCGATCCGGCATGGAAGCTGATAGCTGAACTGCATATGACTTATGAGGACGGAACGGAAGAGGTCATCGCCACCGATGACAGCTGGCAGGCAGCGCGCAGCAATATTACGTTCTCCTCTATTTACGACGGTGAGCATCGGGATGACACGCTCCCAAAGACTGCGCCGGAGAAGACCGCATTGCTTGAAAAAGAAAAGGTTGAGGCGCTTCACTTAAAGGAACGACTTTCGCTTCCGGTGACGATTCAGGAGGTCATGAAGCCCATCGCCCTTTTGACGACACCGAAGAATGAGAAAGTATTTGATTTGGGACAGAACATTACCGGTTCTTTCCGCCTTTCTGTGAATGAACCTGCGGGAACCGTGATCCGTGTGAAGGTGGGTGAGATCCTGCAGCAGGACTGCTTCTATCGCGATAATCTGCGCACAGCGATCGCTGAGTATGTGTATGTGTCAGACGGCGAGCCCAAGGTTATCGAACCGTATTTCACATTCTATGGCTATCGTTATGCCATGGTGGAAGGCATCCGCGAGCCCAAGCTTGAGGACTTTACCGGTCTTGCACTTTCTTCCGCACTTACGGTGACCGGCAGTCTGAAAACCGGTGATGCCAAGCTGAATCAGCTGATCTCCAACATTTTCTGGGGACAGCGCGACAATTTCCTGGATGTTCCCACGGACTGCCCGCAGCGTGATGAGCGCATGGGATGGACCGCCGACACACAGGTCTTTGTTCCGATGGCTTGCTACAACATGAATACTTACGCGTTTTATTCCAAATTCCTCGCGGATCTCCGCACGGAACAGGCAAAGTTTGGTGGCTGCGTTCCGGTCGTGGTTCCGGCTTTCGGTTTCTTTGAAGCGTCCAGTGTATGGGGCGATGCTGCCACCATCATTCCCTGGGATCTGTATCTGTATTACGGCGATCCATATATTCTGAAGAGATCCATCGGCAGCATGGCAGCATGGACGGATTACATTACCCGCATGGAGGCTGATGACCATGCATGGCGCAAGCATTTCCATTACGGGGACTGGCTTGCGCTGGACAACATGAACGGCAAGGTGGATGAGGTCTATGGTGCTACGGATAATGCTTTCATCGCCGATGTTTACTATTACAACAGCGCGCTCCTGACGATGAAGGCAGCTAAGGTGATTGGCGACGCGGCAGCAGAAGAAAAGTATGCCCGCCTGTCTAAGGAACTTTATCAGATGATCCGGGACGAATACTTTACCGCAACGGGCCGACTGGCGATCCAGACGCAGACCGCCTGCGTGATAGCGCTGTATTATGATCTGGCACCGGATCGGGCACGTATTATTGCGACGCTTTTGGAAATGCTGAAGAAGAACAACGATCACTTCAACACCGGCTTTGTTGGTACGCCGCTTATTTCCAAGGCACTTTCCATGGAGGGGGCGGACAAGACCGCGTATAAGATCCTGCATAACGAGGAGTATCCGGGCTGGCTCTATGAAGTTAATCTGGGTGCGACAACGGTCTGGGAGCGTTGGAACAGCGTGAATCCGGATGGCAGTATTTCATCGACCGGTATGAACAGTCTGAACCATTATGCGTATGGTTCGATTGGTGAATGGATGTGGCAGAATGCGGGTGCCATCGCTCCCGTGGAAGAGGCACCGGGCTTTAAGAAAGCCATGATGCGTCTGGTGCCGGATATGAAGACGGGCTCTGTGGAGGCCTGCTATGATTCAGCATCCGGTCTGTATAAAACCTCATGGGAAGTGCTGGATGCCGCGCATGTGCATGCAAAGGTGACGGTGCCCTATGGATGCACTGCGACGCTGAAGCTGGTCTATGCTGTGGATGAGGCGCTGAAGTGTCAGGAACTGAAGGCCGGTACGTATGAATTTACGTATGAGGTGGAAAACCTGGAGGCATAAGAAAAAGGCAGTCGGAAACGGACTGTATCGCATTAATAAAGGCACTGTGAAAAATCAAACGGACTTTTCACAGTGCCTTTTTATGCAATCTCGATCGGGAAAGTTTTGCCCCGCAGAGGAAAACGGATCTGTTATACCGTTGCGATGACCTGCTGATCCTTCTTAACGACCGTTGAGTTTGCAATCTTTTCCTGAAGAAGTTCATAGTAGCGATCATCCGGGAAATTCTTGACATCGACGGTCTCTCCGGTCCATCCGCTTAAAATGATGGAGTCGATGAGCGTGACACAGTTGATGCCTTCTTCACCCGGCGCCAGAAGCGGAGTACCGTTGTTCAGTGCAGATACAACACTCTTCAGAATACCCACGTGCTGCTCGCCGCCGGACTTGTCAACATCAAGCACGATCTTTTCGTACTTGGGCGTGCCGAACGGAGCAGTATTGGTCTTTTCAAATTCACGCTCGGAGACTTCGTTCTTGAAGAAGACCATTTCGTTATTTTCGATGACGATCTTACCCATGTCACAAGCCACTTCCAGACGGTTCGTACCGGGAGCCTCACCGGTTGCGGTGATATATTCACCGGTCATGCCGTTGTCGTACTCAAAGAAAGCCATGACATCGTCCTCAACCTCGATGTTATGGTATTTACCGAAGGAAACATGTGCATGCACACGATCCGGCATACCGAACATCCACTGCCAGAGGTCCAGCTGATGAGGATTCTGATTCATCAGGGTTCCGCCGCCTTCACCCTTCCAGGTGGAGCGCCAGGTAGAGCTGTCATGATAAGCCTGAGAGCGATACCAGTCAGTGATGATCCAGGTCACGCGCTTGATGGCACCAAGCTCGCCGGACTGAACGATCTCACGAAGCTTCTGATATACCGGATTGGTACGCTGATTGTACATGATGCCGAACAGCTTTCCGGAAGCCTTTGCATCTGCATTCATCTCACGAACCTGCTTGGTGTAAACACCTGCCGGCTTTTCTGTAATGACATCGAGACCTGCCGCAAAGGCTGCCTTTGCGATGGGCGGATGGGAATAATGCGGAACAGCAATGATGACAAGGTCTACAAGACCACTGTTGATCAGGTCGTCTGAGGTTTCAAAAACTGCAACACCCGGGAAGGTCTTCTTTGCGAATTCGCGGCGAACCTCCGCGATATCTGCGATTGCAGTAAGGGTCAAACCCGGAACTTTGCCTTCGGTAACATTTCTGGCGTGCGTCGTACCCATGTTGCCAAGGCCGATGACGCCGAATCTGATGTCTGCCATGATGATTGTCCTTTCATGTTGTTATTTTGTCCGATTCCGGGAGTGTTGTCAGTTCTGAAAACAGCAGGCTCCGGAACACGGTAAGGTTTAAACTTGACTGTGTCGAATGTTTCTCAGATCTTTGCAAGAATGTCGTTCAGCGCATTGAATGCCAGATCAAACTTTTCAGCGGAACTTCTTTCCTTGCTTTCCAGGCGGGTGGAATCTTCTTCACTTAAGCCGGAGAGGCCGGTGAAGGAGCCCAGGTGCGGCTCAATGGAAAGGAAGCCGGTCCAGCCGCTTTCCTTCAGAGATTTCAGGATCTCTTCCACATGGCCGATGCCGTAGCCGGACGGAACTACATCGCCGTCTGCCAGGCAGTCCTTGATGTGCATGTACTCGATCTGATCCTTCATGATCTCAAAACCGTCCGGATAGGTGACCTGACCGCACTGAACGAAGTTAGCAGGGTCAAAAACCGCCTTTAAATTCGGGGAAGCCACGGTGTCCAGGATCTCACGGCAGCGCGGCGCGGTATCGCCGTAAATGCCTTTTTCGTTCTCGTGAAGAAGAATAATGCCTTCCTTTTCCGCCATTGCCGTCATGGCTTTCATACGACGCATCACTTCATCGCGGTACTCGTCATACTGACCATCCGGAATATAGAAGCTGAACATACGGATATACTTTGCTTCCAGAATCTTCATCGTGCGGATGGTCTGCGCCAGTTTTTCCATGTGCGATTCAAAATCATCCGTGATCTTGATCTTGCCGATCGGCGAACCGATGGAAGAGACCTTGATGCCGTAACGGTCCATCTTTTCCTTCAGCGCGCGTGCTTCATCGTCCGTCAGATCGGAGATGTTCTTTCCGTCAATGCCGCGCGGCTCAAAATAACTCACACCGATCTCATTCAGGTGGGAAAACTGAATGTCTGTGCTTTCATCGATCTCATCGGCAAAGCCGCTGATCGTATACCAATTGCTCATCACAACCTCCTGACTGCAGGAAACAGACAATGAAGAGCGGTCTGTCTCTGCAGAATAATCTAATTGTATTATGTTCCTTTTCGAGACGGCCGTCAATACAAAAATACGATGTGAAAGATGGAGAAGATGGAGAATACAAGAATTGTCAGACAGGGGGGATGAAATTTTTCATAATGCGGAAAAACAGGAAAAGGGACTTTTCAACTTCAGATAAATGCATTATGATGAAGAAAAGCAGCCGGAGAGCAACGGCTTCTTCAGAGAGCCCTACAACGATCACAGAGGATTTTAATGAAACGTGAAATTGATTTTAAGACCATGACAGACGGTAAGCGTTACCGTTCCGATGACATGGCAAAGCTTGGCTGCGGCGGCTGTAAGGGCTGCAGTGAATGCTGCTTAGATCAGGCGGTCATGATCGTACTGACTCCTTACGACATGGCGCAGCTGACAAAAAAGACCGGGAAAAGCTTCGATACGCTGTACAGTGAAGGCAGGATCCGTCTGAACACGGTCGATGGCCTTATTCTCCCCGGCCTCGGTATCAAAAACGGCAGCACGCAGGGCGGAAACGTCCTGCGTGAAAGTTCTGTCGGTACGGCATCGTCCCGCGACACCTGCGTCTTCCTTGGGGAGGATGGCCGCTGCAGCATCCACGACGCGCGTCCGGACATCTGCCGCCTCTTCCCGTTGGCACGTCTCTATGAGGACGAAGGGTTTTCCTACATCCTGCAGACCGGTGAGTGCCCCATGGCAGACGGGGTCAAGGTCCGTATCAGCAAGTGGCTGGATCTGCCGGAGCTGAAGTCCTATGAAAAGTGGATGCTGGAGTATCACGGCCTTCTTACGAATGTCCGTGCGGCACTTTTTGAATATGACGATGAAAGCATGAAGCAGAAGATCAACATCGGCTTTCTGAATCTGTTTTTCCGGACGCCTTATGATGAGGCGCGTCCCTTCTTTGAACAGTACAAAGAACGTGCGGAGCGGATGATATGATCGCGGTCAGCCTGTATGTTTTTGCTGAAGCCGTGCTCCTTGCAGTCATCAAGATCATGGATGCGTCACAGCCCTATGCTGTCGTGGGAAAGGTGGAATATGCTGCGATTTTGCTCAGCTTTCTGGTGACAGCAGTGGTATTTTTGCAGCGGATTGTTATGGAACGGGCTCGTTGTACCGCGCCTTATAAGCGGGAAACACGGCCTTTTTTTGACCGTCACGGTATCTTCATCGGCATGCTGTTTACACTCATGGCGGACACCTTTCTGGTTCTTCTGGAAAGCTTAGGAGTGCCGTGGGCAGATCTGCCCGGGGTACTGACATTCTGCATTGTACAGACGGTCTACGCGGTGTACCTTGACCGGTCCCGTCCGGTCTTGATCGCTCGGCTGGCTGTTTTTGCCGGTGTGACCGCGCTGCTTTTTGCGCTTCATATGTTTGAGCCTGTGAATATTGCGGCGGGATGGTCCATCGTCTGGCTTACGGGCAATGTGATCGTCAGCTTTCTGCGAGCTGCAGGAACCGGCGCTTCTACAGAAAAGACCGGCAGTCTGTTCATGAATACCGGAAGCCGGAGAGGAGGTCATAAAGTCCTTTCCGCATGGTTTTTCTTTGCGGGACTTCTCCTGTTTCTGTGCTGCGATCTTTCCGTGGGCATTTACAACCTGACCTGGGGCGTGGCGGGCATGGAGACGGTCTGCGCCGTATTCTATTTCCTCATCTGGATGTTCTACCTGCCGTCGCAGGTCCTCATCCCTCTTTCTTATTTATTCAATTGATTTTTCCTCCCGATGCCACTATAATTTTTCTTAAGAGGACCGGTGAAGTGCTGAGACACCGGCCAAAGAAAAATGAAACATAGGGAGGGATTTTTATGCGTAAAGATCATATGGTCGGGTTGTGTCTTCATCATGATGATCCGGATTGGGGCAAAGTACGTGGACTGGGAATAAAGTGGGTACGTCACGGGATTCCGTATCCCTGGGAAGACCGGGTAAACGGAACCTACAGTGATGCCTTTTTAAAGGCCATCGGCTACCTGAAAGTGCTGAAGCGTCAGGGCATCAATGTACTGGTTTCCACGCCGGCCATGGGCTCTACCCGTTACGACAAGGCTGTGGGCGATACCGTCTGGCATCTGGGCTATCCGGCATGGATGGGTTCCATGGATGAGGATTTCTATTATGAAGCACTGGCGGCCGGCATTAAGGAGATCGTTCGCGTGGTGGGCGATGACGCGGAATACTACCAGTTGGGCAATGAACCGGATTTTGGCGTGTTTATCGGCCCGGTCACACGTGAGCAGAACATCCGCTTCAACAAGACCTCCATTCTGGCCCTGAAGGAAGCCGGCCCGGACAAAAAGGGCGGCATCAATCTGGCCGGTGTGGCCGGTGAACATATTACGGAGTATGCGCTGTGGCTTACAAAGACCCTGTACCGCGATGAAGCGCTGCCGTATGACTGGCTCGGCCTGGATGGTTACTTTGGCTGCTGGCAGCCCGGCGGCCCGGAAAACTGGAAGCCCTACATGGACACCATGGCAGAGCTTTCCGGAAAGCCGCTCATCATCAGCGAATGGGGCTACGGCACCAATTACGAAGCACCCTTTGAAAAGGATTTCAAGCGCATCGAGTATTACAACAACGTGAACTGCAAAAACAAACGCTGGGAGAACATGTGGAAGGGGCAGAAGCACACACCGGAGCTGCAGGCGGAATTCATTCGCGAATGTCTGCAGATCTTTGCGGATCATCCGGCGTGCATCGGCAATTTCTTCTTCCGTTATTCCGATGCCGAGCTTTGCTGGCAGTGCGGTGAGCATGACTGCCCGACGGAAACGCATTGGGGTGTTGTGGGCGTGAACGAAGAGATCAAGCCCGGTTACGCGGCGCTTCGCGATGCATCTGCGGAACTGTTTGGCGCGTAAGGAATACTGAAAGAAGCGGCATCAGCATATATTCAAATACATCAATTTCAAACAGGAGAAAAATATGTCAACGACGAAAGATCTGGATAACTTACTGGATAAATTTGCGGCTGAAACCGTTCCGGGCTGCGGCTGCATTGTCATGAAGGACGGCAAAGTCCTTTATGAAGGCTATCGCGGAACAGCGGACATTGCAACCGGCCGTAAGGTCGATGAAAACACCATCTTCCGTCTGTACAGCATGACCAAGGTCATTGTCTGCACGGCAGCCATGATCCAGTTTGAGCGCGGCGCGTTTCTCTTGAATGATCCGTACTATCTCTATTTCCCGGAATATAAGAACACGATGGTTGCGGACCGTGAAGGAAACGGCGGCTTTAAGATCCGTCCGGCCAAAAGTCCGATTCTTGTAAAGCATACCTTCAATATGGCCTGTGGTCTTCCGTATCCGAGCCCCACAAGCGGTCATCCCACAGATGCCGGCATGACAAAGATCCGGAAGGAACTGGAAGAAAAGGGCCCGTATACGCTGCAGGACGATGTCCGCGCCATGGGCAGTGTTCCGATCCGTTTTGATCCGGGCGAGCACTGGCTCTACGGTTTTGGTCACGAGATGGTGGCAGCACTGGTTGAAAAGACCAGCGGAATGAGCATCGGCGAATTCCTGAAGAAAGAGATCTTTGAGCCGCTCGGCATGACCTCTACCGGTTATCGCTACGAAGGTGATCAGGCTGACCGCATGATCCGTCTGTACAACATTGAAGAGGATGGCACTTACACGGATGACGGCGGCGTACGCGACGCGCGGCACCTGCCGGATGCGGTATACGAAGGCGGCGGCGCGGGGCTGTTCTCCACGCTGCATGACTACGCGATCTTCACCCAGATGCTGGCAAACGGCGGCACGCTGAACGGGGTGCGCATTCTCGGAAAGAATACCATCGACCTCATGCGCCGCAACATGCTGTCTGAAACTCAGCTGAAGGATTTCACCAACAGCTACCTGGACGGCTATGGTTATGGCCTCGGTGTCCGTACGATGATGGATCCGGCCGGCTGCTCCAACTCCACGCCGGGCGAATTCGGCTGGACCGGCGCGGCAGGTACCTGGACCTCCATCGATCCGGAGAATCACTTCTCCGCAGTGTACATGCACAATACATTCCCGAACAACGAGGAATATCATCACATGAGAATCCGTGCGGCAGCTTACGGGCTCATTGAGTAATATAGACATCATAGGGAGAGCATTATGGAAGCAATGGAAGCCATCCTGACCAGACGCAGCACGCGTAAGTTTAAGGACCGTAAGATCGAGCGTGAATTACTGAACAAGGTATTGGAGGCGGGACGCTATGCACCGTCCGGCGGCAACAACCAGTACGGCCACTTCCTGGTGATCGAGAATAAGGAAGTCATGGACAAGCTGGCCGTTATGGCAGAAGCGTCCTTCTCAAAGATGGAAATCATGCCGGATACGTATTCTTCATTGGCACACAGCATTACTGCGTCCAAGAAGGGCGGTTATGTGTTCCATTACAATACACCGGCACTGGTCCTGTACTGCAATAAGCCCACCTATTCCAACAACCTGGCCGATACCGGCTGCGCGCTGGAGAACATGATGATCGCAGCCAACGCGCTGGATCTGGGCTCCGTCTGGATCAACCAGCTGAAATGGCTCAGTGAGGATCCGGACATTGTCCCGTATCTTCAGTCTCTGGGCATGAAGGAGGACGAGCGCGTGTTCGGTGGTCTGGCCATCGGCTACCCGGATACGGAGGATGGTCTTCCGAACAGAAAAGCACTTGAAAGAAAAGGCAATTTTGTGGATTTTATTGAATGACCGCGAAATAATTGCTGAAGTATTGATTTCTTCAGGAGGAAGTAATGACGATACGTGAACAGATGGAAAAAAGAGAATATCAGATCCTTGATCCCAAAGCTTCCCATTCGGACTGCTCCGTGGGAAGACTGCACGGACCGGAACAGGACGATATCCGCACGTGCTACCAGCGTGACCGTGATCGTATTCTGCACAGTAAATCCTTCCGCAGACTGAAGAACAAGACACAGGTCTTTTTGGAACCGGAGGGTGACCATTACCGCACGCGTCTGACGCATACACTGGAAGTATCGCAGATTGCTCGTACCATTGCCAAAGCGCTGGGTATGAACGAAGACCTGACAGAAGCCATTGCTCTGGGCCATGACCTGGGGCACACACCCTTTGGTCACTCCGGAGAAAAAGCGCTGGATGAGGTCCTGAGGGCGGCCGGATTTGCCGGATTTGATCATGCAGAACAGAGTGTCCGCATCGTGGAGATCATCGAGAAAAACGGACAGGGTCTGAATCTGACCCGTGAAGCAGTGGATGGGATCCGCAATCACGGAACAAACAGCATGCCTTCCACCCCGGAGGGAAAGATCGTCCGCGTGTCGGATAAGATCGCGTATATCAATCATGACGTGGATGATGCCATTCGCGCAGGAGTCCTGACAGAGGAAATGCTGCCGGCAGAATACACGGATATCCTGGGCTATTCCGTTAAAGCGCGCCTCAATACCATGATCCGCGATATGATCACGGCCAGTATGGAAAAGGGTGAGATCACACAGTCGGAGGACATCCGTCGGTCGATGATGGAGCTCCGCCGATTCATGTTCTGCGAGGTATATGAAAGCCCGGTCGTCAAAAGCCAGGAGCGGAAAGCACAGAATATGCTGAAGATGCTGTATGAATATTACATGGAACATGGGGAACTGATACCGGATTCTTACCGGATCCTGCTGGAAGCCGGTGAAAAGAAGGAGATCGTCACGGCGGATTACATTTCCGGCATGACGGATCAGTATGCGGTGCAGAAGTATGAGGAATTCTTTGTCCCGCACGGATGGAGAGAAAGTTAAGGAGAGTTATGTTCTATTCTGAGGAGATCATTGAAGAGGTACGGCAGCGGAATCCCATCGTCGATGTGATCGGTTCCTATGTCCATCTCACCAAAAAGGGCGGCAACTATTTTGGCCTGTGCCCGTTCCATAATGAGAAATCCCCGTCCTTTTCCGTCTCGGCATCCAAGCAGATGTACCATTGTTTTGGCTGCGGCAAAGGAGGAAATGTCCTTACCTTTATCATGGAATATGAAAACTATTCCTTCCCGGAGGCAATGGAAATGCTGGCTAAGCGCGCCGGCATTGACCTCCCGCAGCAGGAATACACCCCGCAGATGAAGGCTGAAGCGGATCAGCGCACGATGCTTCTCAAAATGCACAAGGACGCTGCCATTTTTTATGTCAGCATGCTGCGAAGCCCGCAGGGAAAGCCGGGACTGGATTATTTAAAGAAGCGTGAACTTACGGATGAAACCATCCGGAGCTTTGGACTGGGATACGCAGGCCCGCATCCGGAGGCCCTTTACCGTTATCTGAAAAGCAAGGGATATACCGACAGCCAGATGAAGGATTCCGGTCTCATTTCCATCCGCGAGCGCGGAGCGGGAGATCGTTTCTGGAACCGTGTCATGTATCCGATCATGGATGTCAATAACCGTGTCATTGCCTTTGGCGGACGTGTCATGGGCGACGGCCAGCCCAAATATCTGAACTCACCGGAGACCAAGATCTTCGACAAGAGCCGCAATCTATACGGCCTCAATGTGGCACGCCGGACCAAGGAAAAGTATTTCCTGGTATGTGAGGGCTATATGGATGTCATTTCCATGCATCAGGCCGGATTTACGAATGCCGTGGCATCACTCGGCACTGCATTTACCAGTCAGCACGGCATGATCATCAAACGCTATACGGATGAAGTTATTCTGTGCTATGACATGGACGGCGCCGGCCGCAAAGCCATTCTTCGCGCCATTCCGATTTTGAAGGAAGCCGGACTCCGCATCAAGGTGCTCAGTATGGAGCCGTACAAGGATCCGGATGAATTCATGAAAAATCTGGGGGCGGAAGAGTTCAAAGTCCGTATTTCACAGGCCGTGAATTCCTTCATCTTTGAAGTGGATACCCTGCGTACCCAGTACGATTTCTCCGATCCGGATGAAAAATCGCGTTTCTTTAATGAAACAGCAAAGAAACTGGCGGAGTTTTCCGATGAGATCGAACGCAGTTCCTATACGGAAGCCGTTGCGAAGAAATTCGGCATCGATTACGGTGTACTCAGTGCCAAGGTCAATCAGATCGGTAATCAGGTAGGACTTACCAAGAAGAGCGAGGATGAGTGGAAGCCCAAGAGCACTGTGCAGCCCAAGAAAACCAAGGACCACGGCATACGCGAGGCGCAGAAGCTGATCCTTACGGAACTCAGTCAGGAGCCGGGGCTGTATGCAAAGATCAGTGCGGTGCTTGCTCCGGAGGATTTCACGGATGAACTGATGCAGCAGGTGGCTAAGGAGCTCTTTGCACAGCTGGCACAGGGCACGGATAAACTGAATCCGGGCGCCATCGTTAATCACTTCATTGACGGTGATCAGTACAGTGAAGTGGCGGCCATGTTCTCTTCGGCATTTACGGAAGAACTGGCGGAAAATGAAAAGAGACAGGCACTCAGAGAGGCTGTCATGCGTGTTCGGGAGAACAGTCTGGAAAAGAAGATCGCAGACTGCGCGGACCCGATGAGGCTGATGGAACTCCTGAAAAAGAAAAATGAACTGAAAACAGGCAGGTTTGAATTATAATGCAGTTATCGGAACGACTGAATACCATCATCGACATGGCGGACCCATGCAAAACGGCGGCGGACATCGGCACAGATCACGGATTTGTGCCGATCACGCTTGTTAAGACGGGAAAAGCCGCGCGCGCGCTGGCTTGTGATGTCCGCAAAGGACCGCTGGAACGTGCAGTGGAACATGTAAAGGAAGCGGGACTTACGGAAAAAATCGAATGTCGGCTGGGCGATGGCTTACAGTGTCTGGCACCCGGCGACGCAGAACTTATCATTATTGCGGGTATGGGCGGAACGCTGATTGCATCGATCCTGGAAGCTGGCGCGGATGTCCTGAAAACGGCAGAGGAACTGATTCTTTCTCCGCATACGGATGCTCCGGAGGTGCGGAAAATGCTGATCAAACTGGGATTTTCCGTCACGGAAGAGCGCATGCTTTTTGAAGAGGGAAAGTATTATACCGTGATCAAGGCGAAAAAGGGAAACGCAGAACTGAATGCGGAGGAGATCTTCTTTGGTCCCTGCCTTTTAAAGGAACGCCCGACGGCCTTTTTAAAATGGCTGGAAAATGAAGCGCGGAAGGATCGTGAACTTCTGGACAGCCTGAAAAGAGAGCTGGAGACGGAGGCCATCGCCCGCAGAATCACGGAAAAAGATCGAGAATTGCACATGATCGAGACAGTGCTCGGAGGACAGAAATGAAACAATTATATGTATTATCCATTGGAAACAGTTTTTCAC
This sequence comes from uncultured Lachnospiraceae bacterium, assembly GCA_946040795.1. Taxonomy (GTDB): domain Bacteria; phylum Bacillota; class Clostridia; order Lachnospirales; family Lachnospiraceae; genus UBA1267. Next base: position 25,197 of record CAMGCK010000011.1, on the reverse strand, counting down.
AGGACGCGCAGCGGTATCTTCATGATCTGGCTGCCATGAACGGCGCGGATATTGAATGTGTTAATCTGTACATCGGCGGATGTTCCATGGAACGTCATTACCGCAACATGCTGGGCGATAAACGTGATTATGAACTGGAGATGAACGGTCACGCCGGGATGCAGTTCTTTACAAGCATCCGGGAGGCACTTCTTGCGCGGAAATGGGACGTGGTCACCCTGCAGCAGGCCAGCCATGAATCCTATGATTACGCAAATTACGAACCGTATGTGAAAGCACTTGCGGATCACGTGCGCGTGCTCTGTCCGACGGCCCGCGTCCTGATCCATGAGACCTGGGGCTATGAGAGCCACAGCCCGCGCATTAAAGAACATGGTTTTGAGACCTTTGAGGAGATGTTCGCGAAGGTGGAGGCGGCTTATAAAATGGCAGCAGAAGCCTGCTCCGCCGATGGTATTCTGTATTCCGGTGAGGTCTTACTGGAAGCACAGAAGGTGTTCCCGAAGGTTCATCGCGACACTTTCCACGCGTCCTATGGTCTGGGCCGCTATCTGCTGGCGCTGACCTGGTACGGCACACTGTTTGGAACAAGCGTTGCAGACGTGAAATATGATTATTTCATGGAGCCGGTATCGGCGGAGGAAAATGAGAAGGCAAAAGAAATCGTTGATCTGGTACTGAAGAGAAACGGTGTGATCAACTGAATGATTAAGACCGGAACGTACCGGCGGACGCATGAAAAACGATGAACAGCATCAAAGGAGACTATATGAGAGAATTTCCGTTTTACAATACCAGGATCACCGGCGGATTCTGGAAGGAAAAGCAGGATCTTGTAAGAAACACAACGATCTATGCGGTGTATGACCGCTTTAAGGATGCGGGACGTTTCCGTGCCTATGATTTCAACTGGGAAGAGGGCATGCCGGATCAGCCGCATTTTTTCTGGGACAGCGATACGGCAAAGATGATCGAATCCATCGCCTGCCTGACCAAACTGAAGAAAAACGCCAAGCTGGAAAAGCTGGCCGACGACATCATCAAGAAGATCTGCAGTCATCAGGATGAAAACGGTTATTTCAATGTGTATTACATGACTGTGGACAAGGATCCGAGCCATCGTTTTGCGACCCGTGACCGTCATGAACTGTACTGTCTGGGTCATCTCATCGAGGCAGCCATCGCTTACGATGACGCTACCGGAAAGGACGCGCTCCTTCAGTTCTGCTTCCGCTTCCTGGATTATGTGGAGCAGCGGTTCATGATCGAAAAGAACGCGGGCTTCCAAACACCCGGCCATGAGGAGATCGAACTCGCGCTGGTGCGTCTGTATGATTATACCGGAAATAAAAAGTATCTGAAAATGGCGTCTCATTTTGTGGATGAGCGCGGTAAGCGGGAAGAAGGCCTGACAGATTGGTCACATGAAAGCTACAATCAGTCGCATCTTCCGGTACGCATGCAGAAGACCGCTGAGGGTCATGCGGTTCGTGCCATGTATCTCTACTCGGCAATGGCAGACCTGGCGCTTCGTACCGGTGACGAAGAACTGCTGGAGGCCTGCAAAGCACTTTATGACAATATCCTCACCAGACGTTCCTATATTACGGGAAGCATCGGTCAGTCCAGCTGCGGTGAGGCTTTCACGGTGGACTACGATCTGCCCAATATGGCTTCTTACTCGGAGACCTGCGCGGCCATCGGACTCATGATGTTTTCAAAGCGCATGATGCTCTTTAGCGCGGACCGGAAATATGCCGACATGATCGAGCGTCTGATGTACAATGGCTTTATTTCGGGACTGTCTTTATCCGGTAAGGCGTTTTTCTATGAAAATCCGTTGGAGATCATGCCGTATTTCTATAAGCGAAACGTCAGTAATACATTCAAGGAACATGCACCGGCCACGGTGCGTAAGGAATACTTTGGCTGTTCCTGCTGTCCGCCCAACATCACGCGTGTGATACCGAGCATTGCCTCCTATCTGTATACGGAAGAGGACGGTGTTCTGTACGTGCATCAGTTCATGAAGAGTGTTTCCACACTGGAGATCGGCGGTAAGAGCGTGAAGATCACGCAGAAGACTGCGTATCCGGAGAATGGTAAGGTGCAGATCACGGTGAAAGGCAGCGACCTGAAGCTTGCTGTTCGTGTGCCCGGCTGGTGCCGGGAGTATACCGGTGAGACAGCGGAAAACGGCTATGCGTACATGGACGTAAAGGACGGCGAGACCGTTACCGTGAATTTCCCGATGAAGGTTCATTTTATTGCAGCCAATCCACGCGTGCTTCACGATGCCGGTAAAGTCGCGGTCATGCGAGGCCCCTTTGTGTACTGCATGGAGGCGGTGGACAACGGAGAGGGTATCCGCAATCTGAAGCTGAATATGCGTTCCCGCATGAAAGTCGTGAAAAACGAGGAACTTGGCGTGAATGTTCTTGTGGCAAAGGGCTTCCGTCCGGCATACACCGGCGATGCGCTTTATCGCGAATATACCGGTGAAATGACCGAGCAGGATATTGTCCTGGTGCCGTATTACACTTTTGCAAACCGCGGTGAAAGCGAGATGCAGGTGTTCACAGACCACACGTAAGCGGGTGACACCGGGGACGTTTCTGTCTGTCAACTTTTGCGGTGACAATATGAAACGTCCCCGGTGTCAATTCGGTGACAATATGAAACGTCCCCGGTGTCAATTGGGTCAGCTTGAGCGGGCAGAGCCATGAGGACACACCTGCGGTGCCTTTGGAACGCGTTCCCGCAGCGACCTCTCGGCTCTCGTGTGTCCCGTGGTGGACAAAGCCGGCAAGTTGTGTTATAATGGCTGACGGCCAGGAGGACAAATGATCGCGGCCCGTTTTACGGGGTGAGGAAAGTCCGGGCTTCACAGGGCAGGATGCCGGCTAACGGCCGGTGGAGGCGACTCTAAGGAAAGTGCAACAGAAATATACCGCCTGTTCACACAGGTAAGGTTGGAAGGGCAGTGTAAGAGACTACCGCCGGTATGGTAACATATCGGGCAATGTAAACCCCATCCGAAGCAAGGCTTAAACAGGAGCGCAGGGCGGCCCGCCTGCTCCGGGGTTAGCCGCTTGAGCCTGTTGGCAACAGCAGGTCTAGATAGATGATCATTCACGACATAACCCGGCTTATCGTTCTGCTGGTCACCAAAAGGGGTGTGCGAGTTTTCGCACGCCTCTTTTCTTTTCCGGCTCACAGGTGGAATATGCTTGTTAAAAAGCACGCTGTGTAGTATAATATAGTCCAAATGATAATACTGGAGAACTGGCGTTCAAAGGTCACTGAAAGGAAATGAATATGTGCGTTGAATTGCTTCACATAGGTAAGATCACTTTGTACGGGTATGGCGCGATGATTGCGCTGGGAGCCGTACTGTGTTTTGTGCTTGCGTGCACAAGAGCAAAAAAGTATTACATTGACCCGGATATGATCTTCAATGCCGGATTTATCGGTATCATCTGCGGTATTATCGGTGCCAAGGTCATGTACTGGATCGTGGAGATCAAGGACATTATTCAGGATCCGGGCATGATGTTCCGGGATCTGGGCGGTGGATTTGTGGTATACGGCGGTCTTGTCGTGGGAATTCTTACACCCATTGTGTATTTCCGCATCAAGAAGACATCGGCCATTGACAAGCTGGAGCTTGCGATCCCCAGCATTTCCCTGGCACAGGGATTCGGCCGCATCGGCTGCTTCCTGGCCGGCTGCTGCTATGGTAAGGCAGCCCCTGCCGGTGCATGGTACGGCGTGACGTTCCCGGAAAACAGTATGGCACTTTCCGGTGTTCCGCTGATTCCGACGCAGCTCATCTCCTCCGCATGTGACTTTCTGCTTTGCGCATTCCTTCTCTTCTACACGAGAAGGCAGAAAGCGCGCGGTTCCATCCTGGCACTTTACATGATCCTGTACAGTGTGGGACGTTTCCTGATCGAATTCCTCCGCGATGATCCCCGCGGCAGCGTGGGCGCATTGTCCACATCGCAGTTCCTGTCCCTTTTTGCGGCAGGTGCCGGCGTGATCATTCTGCTGATCGCACTGAAACTGAAACTGAAACCGCTTCATGTACTGGCTGAAGAGGCCGCGGCTGAGGATAACAAAAGTACAGAAGAATAACAACAGCAATACAGCCTGCAGAAGATCTTGTAAAGGAGTATGAAATTGTACAAACTGTTAAGCTATGATAAGTATCTGAAGGATTATGCGGGAGACATCGATCTCCGTATGAGCAACTATGAAAAAAAGCGCGCGGAGCTTTTAAAGAATGAAAAATCATTAAAGGATTTCGCAAACGGTCATCACTATTTCGGCATCCATCGCATGGAGGATGGCTCAACGGTCTATCGTGAATGGGCACCGGGCGCGTCTGCCATGTATCTGTATGGCGATTTCAATGGGTGGAACCGCACGTCTCATCCCTTGAAGGCCTTGAAAAACGGTGTCTGGGAGATCGTTCTTCCCAAGGAAAACGGTCTGAAAAACGGACAGAAATATAAAGCACTGGTCACACATAACGGGGTGACCACGGAACATATTCCGTCTTATGCAAACTATGTCACACAGGATCCGGTGACCTACGTATGGTCCTCTGAAGTTCATTTTTCAGATCCCTATGAATGGAAAAATGACGCATGCCCCCGTGAACTTCCGCCGCTGATTTATGAGTGCCACATCGGTATGGCGCAGGAAGAGAGCGGCGTGGGCAGTTATGCCTCATTTACGGAAAATGTCCTTCCGCGCATCCATGCAGCGGGATACAATACCATTCAGATCATGGCCATCATGGAGCATCCGTATTACGCGTCCTTTGGTTATCAGGTTTCCAATTTCTTTGCAGCAAGCTCCCGCTACGGAACGCCGGAGGATCTGAAAGCGCTGATCGATGCCGCACACGGCATGGGCATCCGCGTGCTTCTGGATGTGGTCCATTCGCATGCGATTCGCAACGAGTCGGAAGGCCTGAACCGCTTTGACGGCACCAACTTCCAGTATTTCCACGAAGGCCCCCGGGGCGATCACAGCGCATGGGGCACCAAGCTGTTCAATTACGGCAAGAATGAAGTCATCCATTTCCTGCTTTCCAACCTGAAATTCTGGATGGAGGAATTCCATTTTGACGGTTTCCGCTTTGACGGCGTCACCTCCATGCTGTATCATGACCATGGGCTGGGCACCAGCTTTGACAATTACAGTAAATATTTCTCATTGAATACCGATACGGAAGCCGTCACTTATCTGATGTTAGCCAATGAACTGATCCACGAGCTCGATCCCAAGGCGGTGACCATTGCCGAGGATATGTCCGGCATGCCGGGCATGTGTGTGGCCATTGAAGACGGCGGCGTGGGCTTTGACTATCGTCTGGCGATGGGTGTTCCGGATTTCTGGATCCGTACGCTGAAGGAACGGAGAGATGAGGACTGGGATCTCTGGCAGATCTGGTACGAGCTTTCCGGACGGCGGCCGCATGAAAAGAACATCGGTTACGCGGAATCTCACGACCAGGCTCTTGTGGGTGACAAGACCATTATGTTCCGCCTCTGCGACGCGGAAATGTACACCGGTATGAGCAATTTCTCCAAGAGCAGCCTGGTGATCGACCGCGGTATCGCGCTTCACAAGCTCATCCGTCTCATGACATTCTCCCTGGCCGGTGAGGGCTATCTGAATTTCATGGGCAATGAATTCGGCCATCCGGAATGGATCGATTTCCCGCGTGAAGGCAACGGCTGGTCTTATCAGTACTGCAGACGTCAGTGGCATCTGGTAGACGACGGCCTTCTGAAGTATCGTTATCTGGCTGCGTTTGACAAAGCCATGCTGAATCTTCAGAAAGAACATGACATTCTGAGTCACCATGCGCATAATCTCTGGATGCACCAGCAGGATAAGGTCATGGTTTATGAAAAGGGCGGCGATGTCTTTGCTTTCAACTTAAATCCTACACAGTCCTTCAGCGGCTACTTTGTTCCCGTACGCAAAGAAGGGGATTATGAGGTGATTTTGTCCTCCGACGACGAGTCCTTCGGCGGCTATGGACGAATTGATAAAAATATGGTTTACCATGCGGAAACGGTATCGGATGACCACACAGGATTCTTTGTGTATCTTCCGAGCCGCACAGCGGTCGTATTCCGGAAAAAATAACAAGAGGAAAATTGAAAACATGTACGAATTATTATCACTTTCTGTAGCCATCCTGGCGGGTCTTCTGATGACCCGTGTCTTCAAGCCGCTCCGTCTGCCGGCTGTTACCTCATATCTGGTAGCAGGTGTGCTGATCGGACCGTATGTGCTGGGACGCGTCGGTGTCCAGGGGCTTGGTTTTACCACGGAAGCATCCGTCAGCAAGCTTTCGCTGATTTCCGATGTCGCGCTGGCGTTCATCGCGTTCTCCATCGGTTCGGAATTTCGCCTTTCAGAACTGAAGAAGACCGGCCGTAAGGCGGTGGTCATCGGTATCTTCCAGGCACTGGCAGCTGCTGTTCTGGTTTTAGCTGCACTGTTTGTGGTCCATGTTCTGTTCCCGGATAAGATCAGCCTTCCCCAGGTGCTGACCCTGGGCGCCATTGCAACAGCAACAGCTCCAGCGGCGACTCTGATGGTTGTCCGCGAGTATAAGGCAAAGGGTGAGACCACGAGTCTGCTGCTTCCCATCGTTGCTCTTGACGACGCCGTCGGTCTTGTGGTGTTTGCGGTTCTGTTCGGTATTGCAAAGACCATTGCCAGCGGTGAAGTGGAACTGATCTCCATCATTCTGAATCCGCTGATTGAGATCGTGGTATCCATTGGCCTTGGCGCGCTGATGGGCTGGCTCCTGACTCAGCTGGAAAAACTGTTCAACTCCCACACCAATCGTCTGAACATGACCATTGCACTGGTTTTCATGACCGCAGCACTGTCCATGGTGGAGATTGAAGCAGGTCCGGTAAAGATCGGCTGCTCATCCCTTCTGACCTGCATGATGCTCGGTACGGTCTTCTGCAATATCTGTCCGCTGTCTGGAGATATCATGGCAGCATCGGACAAATGGACTTCTCCGCTTCTGGCACTGTTCTTCGTAGTCAGCGGCGCGGAGCTGGAACTGGGTGTGTTTTCGGATCTGGGCATTGTTCTGATCGGTATCGTTTACATCGTTGTCCGCTGCATTGGTAAGTACTACGGTGCCCGTGTCAGCGCCATGGCTACGAACTGCTCCAAGAATGTTCAGAAATATCTGGGTATTACGCTGTTCCCGCAGGCCGGTGTCGCGCTTGGCATGTGCACGCTTGCCATGGAACTCGGTGCGGATGGCGCGCTGATCCGCAATATCACGCTGTTTTCCGTTCTGATCTATGAGCTTGTGGGTCCGCTGCTCACCAGAGAAGCACTGACCAAAGCCGGCGATATCGTTCCGAAGTCCGCGGAGGTCACGAACCGTCGTGCAAACCGTCTGGCTGAAGTTGCCGGCAGGGACAAAAAGAGCGAGTAAAGGAGCGACGCGCCGTGAAGTCCAATTTTGCCCGCTTGATCGACATCATCTGTGACGAAGAAAAAATTGAACGGAAAAGTTTCTCGGACGACTGGTCCCATAAGCTGACCAGAAACGGACGGACTGCATTCATTACCGGATACCAGTTTGCGCTGAATCCGGCATCCTCCAAGGAACTGGCGCAGGATAAGGCGCTGACATACAGCGTGCTTGACGATGCCGGTGTTCCGGCGGCAGTGCATGAATTTCTGCCGTCTTTTACAGAGGAATCGGAGAAGGCATTCCCTTATCAGGCGGTCTATGAGGCCTGCATGAAGGAAGCCGGTGAGGTCGTATTAAAAGACAATTACGGTACCGGTGGGAACAAGGTGTTCCGCATTTCCGATCCGGAAACTTATGTCCGGACATTGAAAAAGATCTGGGACGCTTCCTACGCGGCATCTCTTTCACCATTTTATGACATCGAAGAAGAGGTGCGGGTGGTGATCCTGGACGGTGAAGGACGGTTGTTCATTAAAAAAGAGCGGCAGACTGTCATCGGAGACGGAAGTTCCACGGTAGAGGAACTGGTCTCTATAGAGCCGGAAAAGAAGGAGGCCCTTGGTATCCTGACATCCGGAGAAAAGAAGCGTGTACCGGCAATGGGAGAAAAGGTCTGCCTGAACTGGAAACACAATCTGGGTCAGGGCGCGACCGGCGTCGTGGTGGAAGATGAAGATCTGAAAAAGGAACTGACGGACATCGCCCGCAGCGCGCAGAAAGCACTGGGACTCCGGTTCTGTTCCGTGGACATTGTCCGCGTGAACGGAAAACGCATGGTGCTGGAAGTGAACGGCGGTGTCATGATGGAACATTTTGCAGGTCAAAGCGAGGCCTGTTTTGAAACGGCAAAAAGCATCTACAGGGACGCGATCCTCAGGATGCTCTGATTCCCGAAAAAAGCCGTCGGGAACGTTTTAACGGTTAAAAACGGAGGTCAAAATGATCGATTTTGAAGAAGAATTAAAGAAGTTCAAGCCGAGCCTTGAGATCGATGACACGGAGAATGCCATTCTTTCCGACAATGTGAATGACATGGTGGATCTGATGATCGAGATCATGAACGAGTATCGCGATCGATAATCGGAGGACAGTATGCTTTGTTACAGATGCAACGGCACGGTGGATCCGTCCAGAGACACGTGCTCAAAGTGTGGTACGGACGTCCGGGTCTATAAAAAGATCGTTTACGCGTCCAACCGCTACTATAATGAAGGCCTTGTGAAGGCGCAGGCCCGAGATCTGACCGGTGCCCGCGATTCGCTGCGCAAGAGTCTTTATTTATATAAGAAGAATACCAATGCCCGGAATCTGCTGGGCCTTGTTGAATATGCCATGGGTGAATCCGCTGAAGCGCTGAAGGAGTGGGTCCTTTCCAAGAATCTGTCCACTTCCCGGAATGCAAACGTCGCCGATCGTTTCATCAACAGCATGAAGCGCAACATGCGTGAACTGGATTCGGAAGGCCATGGTATCCGGAAATACAATCAGGCGCTGAATTACGCGCGGAACGGTGCCAAGGATCTGGCCATGATCCAGCTGAAAAAGGTCGTTTCCGTGCATTCCAACATGACCAAGGCTTATGAACTGCTGGCGCTTCTGTACATCGATGACGGAAAGATCGAGCAGGCCAAGAAGGTCATCGCCCAGTGTCTTCAGGTAGACCGCGGAAATGCTTCCGCGCTTCACTTCATGAAGGAACTGGAGAACATGAGCGACCGGAATTCCAGTCGCTCCGTGGGTGTGGTCGGTGAGACAGACCGTGAGCAGCTGATCATTCCGGTGCGTTTCCGTGACTACGGCTCTTATCTGTCCAATGCGCTGTACATCGTGCTGGGACTGATCATCGGTATTGCCATTGCCTGGTACGTCATGGTCCCCGGCAAAGTGGAGAAGGAAATGGTCGGTGTCAGCGATGAAGCCCGTTCCTATGAGCAGGTAATATCCGACCTGCAGGGTGAAATTGCGGCCCTTCAGCTGTCCAATGTCAATGAGAGTGAGGAATCGTCCATAGAGGAGAGCTCGATGGAACAGTCTTCGGAAGAGGAGTCACGGGAATCTGAAAGTTCAGCAGCCGCCAAGATCGAAGAAACCTTCCCGGCAGGGATCGTTCAGACGGACCAGTGGACCATCAGCCAGGACGCGGTCAATCGCGCGGTATCCGCTTATGGCGTTCCGGATTACACCTCTGTCTATGAGGCCTTCTTTGAAGTCAACCCGGGCATGCTGAGTTCTGTGAACGCGGAGCATTACAAAAATCTGATCATCATCGTACTGGACGAGGGCGTCAAGCAGAATGCTGTCGCGCAGGCAGAAGAGTATCAGTCTGCCGGAGAAAATTCGGACGCCGGCCGGCTTTATGATGCCATTGCCATGGCACATCGGAACGATCCGGAACTTCGCATGAAGGCTGCCGCATGTTATGAAGCAGCGGGAGATCAGGAAACGGCTGCCAACCGGTACTGGCAGGTATACAACCTGTTCCCGGAAAGCGAATACACTAAGACCTGCTCTGAAAAGTACATGGAACTTACGGGAAAGGACCATATTCCGGGAGTTCCGGAGGGTACTGACACAGAGGCCCTGACGGCACCGCTGAACGCGGAAGCCCTGGAACAGGCCATCGTGGAGGAAGGCTGATGAAGCCTGAAAAACTTAACAGATAACCGCGGGAAGGACTTGACTGAGTCCTTCCCTTGTGTTATAGTGTTATGGCGTCTTAATATGGAAAGGCGTGTGAACTTGCCTGTTCACAACTTACGATGGAGGTGGAAATCGTGCGTGTAAGAATTACTTTAGAATGTACTGAATGCCATCAGCGTAACTACAATCTGACAAAGGAAAAGAAGAACCATCCGGAAAGAATGGAAACCAAGAAGTACTGCAGATTTTGTCAGAGACATACCATGCACAAGGAGACCAAGTAATCTTAGCTGAGATTGCGTTCTGTCTTATTTGTGCAGATAAGGAGTAGAATTATGGCTGAAAAGAGCAAGGCAACGAAGAAAGGCAACTTTGTAGTTTCTTTCTGTAAGGGCCTGAAAGCTGAACTGAAGAAGATCAACTGGCCGACGAAGGATGATGTATTCAAGCAGTCCGTCGCCGTTCTTGTGATCTCTGCAGTTCTGTGTGGATTCATCCGTCTGATCGATGTTCTGGCGCAGTATCTGATCGGTACTGTCAGCTCGATCTTTTAATCGGAGGCCGCATGGAAGAGGCTAAATGGTATGTAGCTCATACTTATTCCGGGTATGAGAACAAAGTAAAAGTTGACATTGAGAAGACCATTGTGAACCGCAATCTGCAGGAGCAGATTCTGGAAGTCTCCATTCCCGTTGAGGAGGTCGTGGAAATCAAGAACGGTGTCAAGAAAGTCACGGAGCATAAGCTGTTCCCGTGCTACGTTCTTCTTCACATGATCATGAACGAAGAGACCTGGTACGTGGTCCGCAACACCAGAGGTGTTACCGGATTCGTCGGCCCGGGATCCAAGCCCGTTCCGCTCAGCGATGAGGAAATGCTCAACATGGGCATCGGAGGCAGCAAGAACATTGTGGTTGATTACGAGATCGGTGATGAAGTCATTGCGATCAGCGGTGCATGGCGTGATACTGTCGGTACCATTAAGAACATCAACCAGCAGAAGCAGACTGTCACGATCATGGTCGATATGTTTGGCCGCGAGACCCCGGTTGAATTAGGGTTTACGGAAGTCAAGAAAAAGTAATACATCGGCGTTCGCCGATGGTGGGAGGGAAATTCCCGTAATTTACCACATTAGGAGGTGCCAAAATGGCAAAGAAGATTGATGGATTTATTAAGTTACAGATTGCTGCCGGTAAAGCAACCCCGGCTCCGCCTGTAGGTCCGGCCCTTGGTCAGAAGGGCGTTAACATCGTTCAGTTTACTAAGGAATTTAATGCGAGAACAGCTGATAAGGGTGATACCGTCATCCCGGTTATCATCACTGTTTACGCTGATAAGAGTTTCACTTTCGTTTGCAAGACTCCGCCTGCTGCAGTTCTTATTAAGAAGGCCTGCAACATTAAGACCGCATCCGGTACTCCGAACAAGGTCAAGGTCGCAACGCTCTCTCAGGCTGACCTTCGCGCTATCGCTGAGACGAAGATGCCCGACTTAAATGCAGCATCTATCGAAGCAGCTATGAGCATGATCGCCGGTACTGCAAGATCTATGGGTGTTACCGTAGAAGAGTGACCAGGACACGTTGAAACGAAATAAATAGGAGAGTGGGAGGGACATTCCCGAAAATACCACATGGAGGTTATAAATGAAGAGAGGTAAGAAGTATAATGAGTCTGCTAAGTTAGTAGACCGTTCCGTACTCTATGATGCAGCTGACGCGATTGCTTTAGTTAAGAAGAGCGCTCCTGCTAAATTTGATGAAACTGTAGAACTTCACATTCGTACCGGTTGTGATGGCCGTCACGCTGAGCAGCAGGTTCGTGGTGCAGTCGTACTTCCGAATGGTACCGGTAAGAGCGTTCGCGTTTTAGTATTTGCTAAGGGCGACAGAGTTGAGCAGGCTCTTGCAGCTGGTGCTGATTTCGCAGGCGGTGAAGAACTCGTTCCGAGAATTCAGAACGAGGGCTGGCTTGATTTCGATGTAGTTGTTGCTACACCGGATATGATGGGTGTTGTAGGTCGTTTAGGTCGTATCCTTGGACCGAAGGGCTTAATGCCGAACCCGAAGGCCGGTACTGTTACCATGGACGTTACCAATGCTGTTAAGGAAATCAAAGCCGGTAAGATCGAATACCGTCTTGATAAGTCCAACATCATTCACGTTCCGGTAGGTAAGGTTTCCTTTACTGAGGAACAGCTCGGTGAGAACTTCCAGACGATCATCGACGCAATCAACAAGGCAAGACCGGCTGCACTGAAGGGTCAGTACTTAAGAAGCGTAACGCTTACTTCTACTATGGGCCCGGGCGTAAAGCTGAACGTTACCAAGCTGCAGGCTTAATTTACTGCGACTAATTGATTATTGATGATTATTAAGTGAACAGGCAAGAAAAAGACCGTCCGTAAGGGCGGTCTTTTTCTTGCCTGTTCTTGTTTTACTCCGAAGATCATTTTCGTCTACGGAAGTACATTACGCGACTTCCTTTATTTCATGAAATTAAGCGAATCTGCTGTTTTTTCTTGTATTTATTTCATTGACCGCATATAATTTACGTAAACAAACCAACAAGATACCCACACTATAAGGCGGAAAGCATGGGACTTTTAAAGAGACTTATCGGCAATGCCGTCCGTGAAAGGCATCGGCAAAGGAATTTCAAACGCAGTAGAGAAAGCGACTGAGAAGACCGTTGCCCCTGCAGCTAAGAAGTGGGCAGCAGATCCGCAGCAAGGACAACGAGATTCGTTATGCGATCGAAAAGAAATAATTTTAATGGCGATGCCTGCATTGCCGGAAAGGAACTATCATGACCTATGTTGCAAATGAAAGCCGTTACGACAAGATGATCTACAGACGCTGTGGCAAGAGCGGTATCCTGCTGCCGGCCATTTCCATCGGCCTGTGGCATAACTTCGGTGATATCACTCCGTTCCGCACGCAGCAGGAGATCCTGCGCACGGCGTTTGATGAGGGAATTACACACTTTGACCTGGCAAACAATTACGGCCCGCCCTATGGCGAGGCTGAGACGAACTTTGGTCGTCACATGGACACGGACTGGCGTCCGTATCGAGATGAGCTGATTCTGTCCACGAAAGCCGGCTATGACATGTGGAAAGGTCCGTACGGTGATCACGGCAGCCGTAAGTATCTGATGGCCAGCCTGGATCAGAGCCTGAAGCGCATGCATGTGGACTATGTTGATATTTTCTATCATCATCGTCCGGATCCGGAAACCCCCATCGAGGAAACCATCGGCGCGCTGTATGACATCGTGAAGAGCGGAAAAGCGCTTTATGCCGGTATTTCCAATTACAATGCGGAGCAGACGGATGCGGCAGTCAAGTGCATGAAGGACATGGGAATGCATCTTCTGATCCATCAGCCCAACTATTCCATGTTCAATCGTACGATCGAGCACGGCCTGACCGATATCCTCCGTAAAGAAGGCGTAGGCTGCATCGCGTTTGGACCGCTTGCCGGCGGACGGCTGACCGGCCGTTATCTGAATGGCATCCCGGCCGATTCCAGAGCAGGTCATGATCCTCGTTTCCTTCGTCCAAGCGACATTACGGATGAAATGCTGAGCAAGGTTCGCGCACTGAATGAACTGGCCGAGAAACGCGGTCAGACATTGGCACAGATGGCACTGGCATGGACTCTTCGTGACGATGTGGTCACTACGGCACTGATTGGCGCAAGCCGTGCGTCGCAGGTCGTTGAGAACGTACAGGCACTGGAGAATCTGTCGTTTACAGCAGAAGAGCTGGCAGCAATTGATGAGATTCTTGCGAAATGATTTGAAAATGCAAATCGGGCTTTCGGAATGAAAGCCCGATTTTTTGAAAAATGTGAGATTCACCAATACGGGAATATAACATAAAAAAGCCGGACTCCTGACGAATTCCGGCTTTTCTTTTTATGAATCGGAGCGACAAGAATCGAACTTGCGGCCTCCTGAACCCCATTCAGGCGCTCTACCAAACTGAGCCACGCCCCGAAACAGATAACATTATAACAGATAAGAAGTGAATTGTAAAGCACTAAAAATTTATCTTGTACAGGAACGAAAATCGTGTTATGCTGACTAAAAACAGGGAACTCAACAGGGATGAGAGCAGCGCGTAAATGAGCGGCGTCTCAGGCTGAGAACCCAATGGACGACACATTACAGGAGGACAACCTATGGTTCGTATCGCAATGATCGGGTGCGGTGACATTTCCGGCATCTACCTAAAGAACCTGACCGGAACATTCAAGGATGTCGAGATCATCGGCGTCTGCGATCTGATCCCGGAGAGAGCAGAAAAAGCAGCAGCGTACATTAATGAGCAGATCGCAAACGGTGTGAAGAAGAGCGCACCGAAGATCTACAAGGATATGTATGAAGCATTCAATGACCCGGATGTACAGGTGGTTCTGAATATCACCCGTCCCTACGAGCATTATGAAGTTACCAAGAATGCACTTCTTGCAGGCAAGAGCGTTTATTCCGAGAAACCTCTCGGCGTCGATATGGAGGAAGCTGCTGAGCTTATCGCCATCGCTGAAGAGAAGAATCTTTACCTTGGCGGCGCACCGGATACCTTTATGGGTGCCGGCATTCAGACCTGCCGCAAGCTGATCGACGACGGTGTCATCGGCGATGTCATCGGTGCCAATGTTTCCATGATCTGCAGAGGTCACGAGACCTGGCATCATGATCCGGAATTCTACTACAAGAAAGGCGGCGGCCCCATGCTGGATATGGGCCCGTACTATGTAACGGCTCTTGTAAACCTGCTCGGTGAAGCAAAGGCCCTGACCGGTATGACCAAGAAGAGCCTGGAGCATCGCGTGATCTCTTCCAAGGAGCATTGCGGTGAGATCATCGATGTCGATGTGGATACCTATCTGATGGGCAACATCCTGTTCTCAAACGGCGCCATTGCATCCATCTTTACTACGTTTGATGTTTACTATAAGAAGCAGGATCATTTTGAAGTTTACGGTACCAAGGGTACGATGGTCGTTCCGGATCCGAACTGCTTTGGCGGCCCGATCCTCGTATATCGTCCGGAAGATGATATTCCGGGACCGCAGGTTGATCCGGCGCTCCTTGGACAGCGTCCGGGCCCGTACCAGGCTTACAAGGAAATGCCGCTGATGTTCGACTATGCGGAAAATTCCAGAGGTCTGGGTCTTGCCGACATGTGCAAGGCAATGGAAGACGGCCGTGACTGGAGAGCAAACTATCGTCAGCAGCGTCATGTCCTGGAGATCATGACCGGCTTCACGAAGGCTTCTGAAAGCGGTAAGTTCTATGAAATGACTTCTAAGTTTGAGCGTGCAGACGCCATGAAGAACAATCCGCTGCACGGCATTTTGGATTAATGGGAGGATGATAAAATGAAGGTTGCATATACCGGTTGGACCTGGATCAAATCAGGTGAGAGAGACCTGGCCGTTCGTCAGCTCGAGGATTCTTTCCGCGACTGCAAGTACATCGGCTATGATGTTGTAGAGAATTTTGCGTTTATTTCAGATTATTTTGAAGATCCGGCTGAACTGAAGGCCCTTGTTGACAAGTATGATCTGGATCTTTGCAATCTGTACGGTCATTTTTCGTTCAATGTGGAAGCGGAAATTGAAAAAGCAAAGAAGCAGATCGATTTCCTGGCAGCCATCGGCGGACGCTGGTTCAACTGCCAGAATGGCGGATTTGGCGATGACGGTCCCTCTGAGCGTCCCACCAATCCGGAAATGCTGGACAAGATGTGCTATATTGCCAACACTGTCGGTGAATATGCGGTCAGAAAGGGCGTAAAGCTTTGCTTCCATCCGCATTACGGCACCTGCGTGTTCAGCGAGTCTGACATTGATTATTTTGCAGAGCACACGAATCCGGAATACGTTTTCTTCTGCCTGGATACTGCACATACCACCATCGCAGGCATGGATCCGGAGAAGCTGATAAGGAAGATCGGCGGCCGTATTGCTTACATGCACTTAAAGGACGTTGATACTTATGCGCTGAGAACGGCTGAAGGCTCACAGAAGATGGCATGCTTCCGTGCGCTTGGCCATGGTACTGTCAACTTCCCGGCAGTGAAGGCTGCACTGGAAGAAGTCGGTTATGATGGTGTTCTCTGTGTGGAACTGGACAATCCGAAGATCTCCAACTATCATGCGGCGGAGATCTCCAGAACCTTCCTGAGGGATGTGCTGGAACTCTGACCACGTTGAAGCTAAGACGAATGTCAAGGGAAGGTTTTTCGCAGAAAACATGTGTGCGATCATAGCTTTGCGAGCAAAGCGCAGAATAGTAATCATGTATTGAAAAAACTGCAGGCGGCGTATTCACATTATCTCCTGCACAAACTCAAAAAAACAGGCCTGAGCTTCAAGAAGTTCAGGTCTGTTTTTTGTCAGATCGCGAAATCTCCATCCACAAAGACCGGATGTTCTTTTCCCTCTGCGTCAATGCCGACAATGCTCATATCCGGCGTTCCCATCATGAAGTCTACATGGATCGCGGCATCATTGAAAGTGTATACATCGGATGGCTCCGGCGTTTTCTGTGAAAGCCCGCGCCCCAGCGCCAGATGACAGCTTGCTCAGGCCCACGCGGGCCGGCGTATAAGCGTATTTATGCTTCATTTTTCTACTGAACATGACATTCCTCCGTTGTATGTTGAAATATTGAAAGTATAGCACAAAAAACGATTGGAAAATACAGTAAAACTCCCAAAAATCCGTAAAAAAGTGATTGACACAAAAAATGCATTGTAGTAAGATGGTAGATGCACTATTGTGCCGAAATAGGGCTTACTATGCTCAAAAACAGGAAGGTAAGC
The DNA here is from genome assembly GCA_946040795.1 of uncultured Lachnospiraceae bacterium. GTDB lineage: Bacteria > Bacillota > Clostridia > Lachnospirales > Lachnospiraceae > UBA1267. Next base: position 8,183 of record CAMGCK010000011.1, on the reverse strand, counting down.
ACTTGTAAATACTTGATTTTTTTCACTTTTTGATTAAGATCAGGCGTACACATTAAGCGAATAGGAGTGAACGTCAATGGAAAAAAACAGAATCCATCCAGTCAAGTCCGGTAAGAATACTCGAATGAGTTTCTCCCGCCAGAAAGATGTCTTGGAAATGCCGAACCTCATTGAAGTACAGAAAGATTCTTATGAGTGGTTCCTGAAAGAGGGATTAAAAGAGGTATTTGAAGACATTTCGCCCATCGGCGAAAATTTCAGCCAGCTTTCGCTGGAGTTTGGCGAGTTCCGGCTCTGTAAAGATGAGATCAAGTATACCATAGAGGAATGCAAGGAGAGAGATGCAACCTATGCTGCACCCCTCAAGGTCACTGTGCGTCTTTATAATAAAGTAAACGGAGAGATCAAGGACCATGAGATCTTCATGGGCGACCTTCCCCTGATGACCGATACCGGCTCTTTCGTCATCAACGGCGCAGAGCGTGTCATCGTCAGCCAGATCGTTCGTTCTCCGGGCATCTACTTTGACATTGATCACGATAAGATCGGTAAGGAACTCTACACCAGCCAGATCATCCCGAACCGTGGTGCATGGCTTGAGTATGAAACAGACTCCAACGATATCTTCTATGTACGTGTAGACCGTATCGGTAAGGTTCCGGTCACCGTTCTTGTACGTGCACTCGGTTATGGCTCCAACCAGGAGATCCTGGACCTTCTGGGCGAAGAAGAGAAGATCATCGCAACTCTTGCAAAGGACAAGACCCGCAACTATTCGGAAAGTATGCTTGAACTTTACAAGAAGATCCGTCCGGGTGAGCCGCTTTCATTAGACAGCGCCGAGACCCTGATCAACGGCATGCTCTTCGATGCAAGACGTTATGATCTTGCTCATGTGGGCCGTTATAAATTCAACAAGAAGCTGAACTTCCGTTATCGTCTGGCCGGCCAGGAACTGGCAGAGGATGTTGTAGATCCGACCACCGGTGAGATCATTGCGGAAGCAGGCATGGTTCCGGATCGAGGTCTGGCTCAGAAGATCCAGAATACCGGTATCGAGTATGTCATGGTTAAGGCTGAAGACGATAAGATCGTCAAGGTCATTTCCAGCCGTATGGTTGAGGCCGATGGCTATCTTCCCTTCGATCCGGCAGAAGCCGGCATCAAGGAAATGGTATACTACCCGGCTCTGCAGGAGATCCTGGCTCAGGATCTGAACGAGGAAGATCTGAAGGCGGAGATCAAGAAGCATATCCGTGACCTGATTCCAATCCATATCATTAAGGAAGAAATCATCGCATCCATCAGCTACCTGCTTGGTCTGGAGCATGGTATCGGCAAGAAGGACGACATCGACCATCTGGGTAATCGTCGTATCCGTGCCGTTGGTGAGCTTTTACAGAATCAGTACCGCATCGGTATGTCCCGTATGGAGCGTGTGGTTCGCGAGCGTATGGCAACTCAGGACATGGAGGGCGTTACCCCGCAGTCTCTGATCAATATCAAGCCCGTTACCGCAGCCGTTAAGGAATTCTTTGGTTCCTCCCAGCTGTCTCAGTTCATGGACCAGAATAATCCGCTGTCTGAACTGACTCATAAGAGACGTCTTTCCGCACTTGGCCCGGGCGGTCTGTCCCGTGAACGTGCCGGTTTCGAAGTACGTGATATTCATTATACCCATTACGGACGCATGTGCCCCATTGAGACCCCGGAAGGTCCGAACATCGGTCTGATCAACTCTCTGGCATCCTTCGCCCGTGTTAACAAATACGGCTTCATTGAGGCTCCGTATCGTGTTGTCGATAAGTCAGATCCCAAGAATCCGCGCGTAACCAACGATGTTGTCTACGTTACCGCTGATGAAGAGGATGATTTCATTGTCGCACAGGCTAACGAGCCCATCGATGAGAACGGTTATTTCGTCAATGCACAGGTATCCGGTCGTTTCCGCGATGAAATTACAGAATTTGACAAGACCCGCATCGATATGATGGACGTTTCTCCGCGTATGGTCTTCTCCATCGCAACGTCCATGATTCCGTTCCTGTCAAACGATGACGCAAACCGTGCCCTCATGGGTTCCAACATGCAGCGTCAGGCCGTTCCGCTTATGCTGACGGAGGCTCCGGTCGTAGATACCGGTCTGTCCGATAAGGTCGCAGTAGACTCCGGTGTGTGCCAGGTTGCACATGAGCCGGGTGTTGTTGAGCGTTCTGCTTCCGATGAGATCATCATCCGCAACGATGACGGCAATCGTGAAGTTTACAAGCTGACCAAGTTTGCGCGTTCCAACCAGTCCAACTCTTACAACCAGAAGCCTATCGTCGTAAAGGGCGAGCATGTTGAAAAGGGTCAGGTCATTGCCGACGGTCCCTCCACCTACAACGGTGAACTGGCACTGGGTAAAAACCCGCTGATCGGTTTCATGAACTGGGAAGGCTATAACTTCGAGGATGCTGTTCTGATTTCAGAGCGCCTCGTAGAAGATGATGTTTACACCTCCATTCATATTGAAGAGTATGAAGTAGAGGCTCGTGATACCAAGCTCGGACCGGAAGAAATCACCCGCGATGTTCCGGGCGTTGGCGATGATGCACTGAAGGATCTGGACGAGAACGGTATCATCCGTATCGGTGCCGAGGTTCGTGCCGGTGACATCCTCGTCGGTAAGGTCACCCCGAAGGGCGAGACCGAACTGAACGCAGAAGAGCGCCTGCTGCGCGCCATCTTCGGTGAGAAGGCCCGTGAAGTCCGTGATACCTCTCTGAAGGTACCGCACGGCGCATACGGCATCATCGTTGACGCAAAGGTATTCACCCGTGAGAACAACGAAGAACTGGCTCCGGGCGTATCCAAGAGCGTTCGTATTTACATTGCACAGAAGAGAAAACTGTCCGTCGGTGATAAGATGGCAGGTCGTCACGGAAACAAGGGTGTCGTTTCACGTGTGCTACCGGTTGAAGACATGCCGTTCCTGCCGAATGGCCGCCCGCTGGATATCGTGCTGAACCCGTTAGGCGTTCCGTCACGTATGAACATCGGACAGATTCTTGAAATTCATCTGTCACTGGCTGCAAGAGCCCTGGGCTTTGACGTCTCCACCCCGATCTTTGACGGTGCATCCGAGATGGATATCCAGGATCTCCTGGCTATGGCAAATGATTATGTCAACACCGAGTGGGATGAGTTCAAGGAAAAGTATGAAGGTCTGGTATTACCGGAAGTCATGACCTACCTTGGCGAGCATCTGGAGCATCGTGCGCTCTGGAAGGATGTTCCGATCTCCCGCGACGGTAAGGTTCAGCTTCGCGACGGTCGTACCGGTGAGCCCTTCGATGCTCCGGTAACCATCGGCCACATGCATTACCTGAAGCTGCATCACCTGGTTGACGATAAGATCCACGCACGTTCCACCGGCCCCTACTCACTGGTTACTCAGCAGCCTCTGGGCGGTAAAGCTCAGTTTGGCGGCCAGCGTTTTGGTGAAATGGAAGTCTGGGCTCTGGAAGCATACGGCGCGGCTTACACGCTGCAGGAGATCCTGACCGTGAAGTCCGATGACGTTGTAGGACGTGTAAAGACTTACGAAGCCATCATCAAGGGCGAGAACATCCCGAAGGCCGGTATTCCGGAATCCTTCAAGGTCCTTATTAAAGAACTGCAGTCTCTGGCTCTGGATGTACGCATTCTTCGTGATGATAACACGGAAGTCGAGATCGGCGAGAACGTGGATTACGGCAACACCGATTTCAATTCCATCATGAATGAAGATTCCCGTCACTACGACCGGAAGGAGTTCAGCGCATATGGTTACGCTCTCCCGCGACGGTAAGGTTCAGCTTCGCGACGGTCGTACCGGTGAGCCCTTCGATGCTCCGGTAACCATCGGCCACATGCATTACCTGAAGCTGCATCACCTGGTTGACGATAAGATCCACGCACGTTCCACCGGCCCCTACTCACTGGTTACTCAGCAGCCTCTGGGCGGTAAAGCTCAGTTTGGCGGCCAGCGTTTTGGTGAAATGGAAGTCTGGGCTCTGGAAGCATACGGCGCGGCTTACACGCTGCAGGAGATCCTGACCGTGAAGTCCGATGACGTTGTAGGACGTGTAAAGACTTACGAAGCCATCATCAAGGGCGAGAACATCCCGAAGGCCGGTATTCCGGAATCCTTCAAGGTCCTTATTAAAGAACTGCAGTCTCTGGCTCTGGATGTACGCATTCTTCGTGATGATAACACGGAAGTCGAGATCGGCGAGAACGTGGATTACGGCAACACCGATTTCAATTCCATCATGAATGAAGATTCCCGTCACTACGACCGGAAGGAGTTCAGCGCATATGGTTACGCTGAACAGGAAATCAGAGATGGTGAGTTCCAGGATGTGGAAGTGGAAGAAGTATCCGATGACGCATTCATGGATGACAGCTTTGAAGAGTAAAGAAGGGAGAAGCATTTATGGCAGAAACAACGAATGAAACCTACGAACCGATTTCTTTTGATGCGATCAAGATCGGCCTGGCTTCACCTGAAAAGATCAGAGAATGGTCTCATGGCGCAGTAACCAAGCCGGAAACCATCAACTACAGAACCTTAAAGCCGGAAAAGGACGGTCTGTTCTGCGAGCGTATCTTTGGACCCAGCAAGGACTGGGAGTGCCACTGCGGCAAGTACAAGAAGATCCGCTATAAGGGCGTGATCTGTGACCGCTGCGGCGTTGAAGTCACCAAGGCTTCAGTGCGTCGTGAGCGTATGGGCCACATCGACCTTGCAACTCCGGTATCTCATATCTGGTACTTCAAGGGCATTCCGAGCCGCTTAGGTCTGGCTTTGGACATTGCTCCGCGTACGCTGGACAAGGTATTATATTTTGCATCCTACATCGTACTCGATCCGGGCACCACGAACCTGACCTACAAGCAGTGCCTGTCCGAGAAGGAATACCGTGATGCTGTTGAAGAGTTTGGCGCAGGTTCTTTCCGCGCCGGCATGGGCGCAGAGTCCATCAAGGAACTCTTAATGCAGATCGATGTGGAGAAGGAAGCAGCAGAGCTCCGTGAAGAACTGCTGAATTCCGCAGGCCAGAAGCGTTCCAAGCTCATCAAGCGCGTGGAAGTTATGGATGCACTCCTGAACTCCGGCAACAAGCCCGAATGGATGATCCTGGATGCAATTCCGGTCATCCCGCCGGATCTTCGTCCGATGGTACAGCTGGACGGCGGTCGTTTTGCAACGTCTGATCTGAATGATCTGTATCGTCGTATCATCAACAGAAACAACCGTCTGGCGCGTCTTCTCGAGTTAGGCGCTCCGGAAATCATCGTCCGCAACGAAAAACGCATGCTGCAGGAAGCAGTTGACGCGCTGATTGATAACGGCCGCCGCGGCCGTCCGGTTACCGGTGCCGGCAACAGAGCACTGAAGTCTCTGTCCGACATGTTAAAGGGTAAGCAGGGCCGTTTCCGTCAGAACCTTCTTGGTAAGCGTGTTGACTACTCCGGTCGTTCCGTTATCGTCGTTGGTCCGGAACTGAAGATCTATCAGTGCGGTCTGCCTAAGGAAATGGCCATCGAACTGTTCAAGCCGTTCGTTATGAAGGAACTGGTTTCCCGCGGTATCGCACATAACATCAAGGCAGCAAAGAAGATGGTAGAGCGCCTGGAGGATTCCGTTTGGGATATCCTTGAGGACGTTATCCATGAGCATCCGGTTATGCTGAACCGTGCTCCTACACTGCATCGTCTGGGTATCCAGGCATTTGAGCCGATCCTTGTTGAAGGTAAGGCCATTAAGCTTCATCCGCTGGTATGTACCGCGTTCAACGCCGACTTCGATGGTGACCAGATGGCAGTACATCTTCCGCTTTCTGAAGAAGCACAGGCGGAGTGCCGTTTCCTGCTTCTTTCTCCGAACAACCTGTTGAAGCCGTCTGAAGGTGGTCTGGTTGCCGTTCCGTATCAGGACATGGTACTCGGTGTCTTCTATCTGACGCAGGTTCGTGAAGGCGTAAAGGGTGAGGGCAACATCTACAAGAGCATGGATGAAGCCATCCTTGCTATGGAGAACGGTTATCTGGACCTTCATGCAAAGATCAAGGTTCGTGTTTCAAGAGAAATCAACGGTGAAATGTGCACCGGTATTGTTGAGACCTCTCTTGGCCGTCTGATCTTTAACCAGGTCATCCCGCAGGATATCGGTTATGTAGATCGTACCAAGAAAGCCAATCGTCTGCTTCCGGAAGTTGACTTCCTGGTAGACAAGAACAAAGTCAAAGAGATCCTGGAAATGGTCATCAATACGCACGGTCAGGAAAAGACTGCTGAAGTGCTGGATGAGATCAAGGCCATGGGTTACAAATACTCCACCAGAGCCGCAATGACGGTTTCCATCAGCGACATGGTGGTGCCGCCGCAGAAGGATGAGCTCATCGCCAATGCCAACAAGCAGGTTGAGCGTATTTCCAGAAACTACAAGCGTGGTCTTATTTCCGACAGTGAGCGTTACCGTGAAGTCATCGCTACCTGGAAGGAAGTCGATAACAAGCTGACAGACAGCATTTATCCGGCACTCGGCCAGTACAACAACATCTACATGATGGCTGTATCCGGTGCCCGTGGTAATAAGTCTCAGATCAAGCAGCTGGTTGGCTGGCGTGGCCTTATGGCTGATACCACCGGTCATACCATCGAACTCCCGATCACCTCTTCTCTGCACGGCGGCCTGAACGTACTGGAGTACTTCATTTCAGCACATGGTTCACGTAAGGGTATGTCCGATACCGCACTGCGTACCGCAGACTCCGGTTACCTGACCAGACGTCTGGTCGATGTTTCTCAGGACATCATCATTCGTGAGGAAGACTGTGCTAAGGGCGGCAAGATCCCGTACATGGAGATCACGGCGTTCAAGGACGGCGGTGAAATCATCGAATCCTTAAGAGAACGTCTTGTGGGCCGTTTCATCGCGGAAGACATCGTGGATCCGGAAACCGGTGAAGTTGTCATCACGGCCAACAACATGATGACTCCCAGAATTGCAAAGCAGGTCGTAGAAGTTCTGGAGAAGCAGGGCAGAGACTCTGTTAAGATCCGTAATAACTTAAGCTGTAAGTCCCACATGGGTGTCTGTGCAAAGTGCTACGGCGCGAACATGGCATCCGGTGAGCCGGTACAGGTCGGTGAAGCTGTCGGTATCATCGCTGCGCAGTCCATCGGTGAGCCCGGTACTCAGCTGACCATGAGAACATTCCATACCGGCGGTGTTGCAGGCGGCGATATCACGCAGGGTCTGCCTCGTGTCGAGGAACTGTTCGAAGCCCGTACCCCGAAGGGTATGGCAACCATCACTGAAATCAGTGGTGAAGTCATGATCCGTGACAATAAGAAGAAGCGTGAAGTTGTTGTAACCAATAACGAGACCGGTGAATCCAAGACCTATCTTGTTACTTTTGGTTCTCAGCTGGCAAAGAAGAACGGCCGTGATCTTGAAACCGGTGACTATCTTGAAGCCGGTGAGCGTATTACGGAAGGTTCCATCAACCCGCATGACATCCTGCGCATCAACGGCTTAAGAGCTGTACAGGACTACATGCTTCACGAAGTTCAGCGTCCGTATCGTTTACAGGGTGTTGAAATCAATGATAAGCACATTGAGATCATCGTCCGCTCCATGTTAAAGAAAGTACGCGTTGAAGAATGCGGCGATGCCGATGTTCTTCCGGGTATTACAATGGATGTTCTTCTGTTCAATGAAATGAACGAAAAGCTGGTGGAAGAGGGCAAGGAGCCGGCCGTCGGTACTCAGATCATGCTGGGTATCACGAAGGCTTCTCTGGCAACCGATTCCTTCCTGTCTGCCGCTTCATTCCAGGAGACCACTAAGGTGCTGACAGACGCAGCAATCAACGGTAAGGTAGACCACCTGGTAGGCCTTAAGGAAAATGTTCAGATCGGTAATCTGATTCCGGCCGGTACCGGCATGAAGAAGTACAGAGAAATGAGACTGGACACCGATGCTCATTTTGAAGAGGAGATGGCTGAAAAGGCTTCAAGATATGATGAAGTCATGGAAGCTGTAGCCGTAAAGAACGAGGCAGAGGAAGAAGTCATTGAAACGGAAGAGGTACTTGCAGCTTCCGCAGAAGACATCATTGAAGAATAATTAAGAGCATACGCGGGCATGC
>CAMGCK010000010.1 GCA_946040795.1 uncultured Lachnospiraceae bacterium | reverse complement strand
AATCATATCAGCACCGCCTTTTAAATTCAGCTTTCGAATTCATTTTATAACAAAACAACGCTTAATACTATAAATAAAAAGAAAGTAATTGACTATTTCGAAAGTGAATCATATAATAATCAGTGGTGATAATATGGAAAAATTTATGAATCATAGTTTTACAATCGGGGAAATCACATTTGTTAATATTGTCAAAGCAGGAACAGGCGCCAAAGCTCACAAAAACAGAAAAAGCCATGGACTTGCCTTTTTTCCCGGTGGTGAAAGAACCTTTCATTTTGAACACAAAAAAATAAAGGTTGAGGGAAATACAATCGTATATTTTCCTAAAGGTTCCAGCTACACGATAGAGGAAAAAATACCATTTGACTGCTATGCAATCAATTTTGAAATGCCTGACCTTGCCTCCTTTGAACCCTTTTCATTCAAAGTTAAAAATGTAAATGCCTATCTTGAAAGCTTTAAGCAAGCGCAACGACAACAAATGCGTAAAACCACAGGGTATGATTCAAAAATCAAATCCGAACTCTATAATATCATTTACAATATGCAATCGGAGTATAATCTGCCGTATACAAACTCCCAAATTATAGAACCGGCAATAAACTATATTCACTCAAATTATTATAAAAAGAATATAAGTGTTGAATATCTGGCCTCATTATGCGGAATAAGCACCGTATATCTTAGAAATACTTTTATCAAGTTATTCGCACGCCCGCCCCTAAAATACATAAACAATCTAAAAATGGCTCGGGCAAGGGAGCTACTTGATTCACGGTTTTACACGGTAAGCGAAGTGTGCTTTCTTTCAGGTTATAGCGATGAAAGTTATTTCTGTCGTGAATTTAAAAAATATTTTGCGATGACACCCCGCGACTATATGAAAATGACTGAAAATTAATACACCTCAAAAGAGACTCCATCTCTTTTCCTCATTATGACTCAGTGCATTATCAAAACTCTTTTTCCATCCAGTGGAGGAAAACTCCCCCAATAAGCTGGATATGTTTCCTGTTGTTGGATTTGTCGAACTTTCTCGTACTTTTACTGAAATATAGTTTTGCAACTCAGAACTGGCCCCTGCATCCACATGATCAGCAATCATGGTTTTTACAACGTATTCGATTGTTCCGCAAGCTTTAATGATTGCATAGCGCTGCAGGAATTTCACCATGTCATCGAATTGATCTCCTGTCCACGCGCACCTTTTGTTGCTGACACATTGAACGGAATTTTCGCTCCTGCCAAAGAAAAAACGGTTGGTTTCTGGCGCTGATCCACCAGTCATCAACCATTTTTTGCTGCTATATCCGTATTATGACCTCAAAACAGGGCTATAAAAAAGAATTGACTCACAAGTCTTGGTAGACTTGTGAGTCAATCATTATGATGCGGATAACAGGACTCGAACCTGCACGCCTGTGGACAATAGATCCTAAATCTATCGCGTCTGCCAATTCCGCCATATCCGCGCAGAGGCCTTCATAAGAGGCCCTGTTAATCCTGCAGGACCGGTTCTTTCTCCGTGGGAAGAAGTTCCGCATCAGGAGCAGGTGTTTCAGTGGCAGGATCTTCAGATGAGTGATCTACAATATCTGCAGTTCCGTCCTCTGAAGACGCATCGTTATTTTCATCCGGTGAATCTTCAGCGTCCGTTTCTTCTGTTTCAATCAATGCCTCTTCCGAGGGCTGAAGCTCATCTTCAATATCAGCCTCGTCTGATTCATCATTCTCTTCATCATTCTCTTCTTCCGGAACAACCTCTGACTCGGACACTTTTTCTGTCATATCTTCAGTATTCTTCTCCGCACTCTCGATACGAATCAGAGAAGATGCCATGGCCTTTTCGAGAATATCCGAAGACTGTTCCGCATTGAAGAATACACATTCCGTTGTATTTACAGCGATCCGCCCAGCTTCTGATGTCATATGATACAGGACCACATTCTCTTCCTGATCATTAATGACCGCAAGTACCGTTCCTTCATCTTCATATACGCATGCTGTCAGATGATCCCGCATATCCACATCATAGAAATGATACATCACATCGGAAAGCACCATATCCTCGGCATCGATCATGTAGGTCACGTCTGCAGCAAAAGTCTCACCGCCCGTCCGTACAGCGGATACTGTGGAAAGCCATAAAACACCATTGGAGCGCATAAGCCGGATGCCGGATGCAGATGAAGCGTCATATGTAACAGTATCTGTCACACGACAGATCCCGGTCTCCTGAAGCGTTTCATCGTAACCGACGATCACGAAACGTGTCGCTGCGGCTTCTGCATCTGAAGCGGAAAATACGCCGTAATAAGCGCCATCCGTTTCAAAAAGGCCTTCAAATGCCGGAAGCTTCATTTCAACCTGTCCATTGAAAAGTTCATTCTCTTCACTGTCCAGAAGCATCAGATCCAGCATACCGTCCTCAGTAACATTCGCAGTGTAATACACGGCGTCATCGCCCGCTGATTTCCAGGCTCTTACTGCCGAGATCGAACCGATCACAGCTGCTGCAAGAATCAAAATTGAGCTTATAATAATGGCAAGTTTTTTGCACATTCCATCCTCCTGAGAAAATTCACGTCAAAAAATGTTACAGAAATGTGTAAATAGTATAACATTTTATTTGCAAAAATCAAGAGTCAAATGAATCTTCCTGCCCTTCAACTGCAGAAGAAATCGCTTTTTTAATGTCATCAAAGCCATATCCCTTGGCAGCAAAGTATCGAAAAGCCTTTTCATAGGTCTTGGGATCCGAAAGATCCTTCCTTCCGTATTTTTTCAGGAACAGTTCTTTTAAAGTATTTTCTTCATCCGGCGGCTCGTTTACAAGTGCCGTTTCAATGGTATCCGGATCCAGACCTTTCTGCCGAAGCTCCATACGAAGTTCATAGGTACTCTTCCTGGATCTGCGTCCGCGTATATAAGCTTCCGCGTAGCGCAGATCATCGATATAATGAAATCCCCGCACATATTCGATGGCTTCATCAACAGCAAAAGGAGGGAACTCACCCTCCTTCAGCTTGTCACGAAGCTGTTTTTCGGTCTTATCCGAAAACTCCAGGATCTTCAAAGCACGCGCTTTGGCCTGCCGGATGATTTCCTTCTGAAGATCATCATATTCTTCGTTCACGTATTATTCCTCATCATCGTCAATGATTTCAACTTCACGGTCTGCTTTCTTTGCAGCCGTTTTCTTGGCCTTGGGCTTCTCCTCTTCTTCCGCAGCAGCCGGCTTAGCGCCGTTTACCGGAAGACCGAAGTGTTCACGGGTCAGCGCCTCAATTTCTTCAAAGATCTCCGGATGCGTGTCCAGGAAGACACGGGTGTTGTCACGACCCTGACCGATCTTTTCACCGTTATAAGAGAACCACGCGCCGCTCTTCAGCACAACGCCTGCGTCACATGCCAGATCCAGTACATCTGCCGCTCTGGAAATACCCTTACCGAAAATGATATCAAATTCCGCTTCCTTGAACGGCGGCGCCACCTTATTCTTTACGACTTTCACACGGGTGTGGTTGCCGATGACTTCACCTGCCTGCTTTAATGCCTCTGTACGACGAATATCCAGACGTACGGAAGAATAGAACTTCAGTGCACGGCCGCCGGTCGTGGTTTCCGGGTTGCCGTACATAACGCCGACCTTTTCACGCAGCTGATTGATGAAAATCACGATACAGTTGGACTTGCTGATAACACCGGTCAGTTTTCTCAGCGCCTGCGACATCAGTCTGGCCTGAAGACCCACGTGTGAGTCACCCATTTCACCGTCAATTTCCTGCTTGGGAACAAGTGCCGCCACAGAGTCCACAATAACAATATCCACCGCACCGGAACGCACCATGGTCTCACAGATCTCGAGCGCCTGTTCACCGGAATCCGGCTGAGAAATATAAAGATTATCAATATCCACACCGATGTTCTTTGCATAGACCGGATCCAGCGCATGCTCCGCGTCCACAAATCCGGCAATGCCGCCGCGCTTCTGAACTTCAGCAACCATATGCAGCGCTACCGTGGTCTTACCGGAAGACTCCGGTCCGTAGATCTCAACGATACGACCCTTCGGGATACCGCCCACGCCTAACGCCACATCCAGACTTAAGCTTCCGGTAGGGACTGCTTCAACGACCATGTTGGAGCCTTCTCCCAGTTTCATGATGGCACCCTTGCCGTATGCCTTTTCGATCTGGCCGATGGCCGCGTCAAGTGCTTTCAGTTTTTCACTTCTATCCATTTGAACCTCCGTGCAGAACATTTGTTCGTCAATTAAAATATACCGTAAACATTGCGGAATGTCAATCACATTTTCGAAAATATGTTCGACCCGTTCTGTTTTGTTCTCTGTGATCCATTATAAAGATTTTTACAGGCCCGTAAATGCTTTTCCGTCTGAATTTTCTTCATTCCCGATCACAGAACACATTTTAACAGACTTAAAGTACCAAAAAGCGGACTTTATGCATGTCTTGTATCAGAATTTCTTTATTTTTAAATAGTGAAACTTTAGTGAATTCACTACAATACAGCTTCTTTTTTCGCCATTCGTTCGAAATACAATGCCCCTAGAACAGAAAAAGGCCGCCAAAGCTCTCTTAAGTCAAGCTTCAGCAGCCTCTGTCATTACTTGTTCTCGTTTTTGATTTCCTCGATCTTTTCGTCAACCGCAGGATCCGCTTTGGTGTTCTTGCGGGACTTGATCCGGTCCACAACATCCGGAACCATGTCCAGCACCTTGGTCAGGCTGTCCTGATTCTTGATGTTGATCATGCGTGCACTGTCGCCCTTGATCATAAGCACCGCATTGGGGCTCATTTTTGCACCCAAGCCGCCTGCGGTTCCCTCTGATTTGCCGCCGTACGCGCCTACACCGAGACCGACCTGCATATCCATCAGGGGGATCAGAACCGTGTCATTTACCGTAATGGGATTCCCTACGACCGTCTTAGATGAAGCAAATCCATCCAGCCCCGATAATAATGCCTTGAGATTTTCATTCAGCTGATGCTCTGCCATTTTTCTGTCCTCCTGTTATTTTTTTGAAAAATGTTTTTTAAATCGTTTGATTGTGATCAGAACATTTTTGCTCAATATGATACCGACCGCACAGCAAAGGATGAAACCGATGCTGATTCGCCCTTTAAGGAAGGCTTCTCCTTCAAAGATCTTCTCCGTAAAAACCGGATCGATCTTCAGTTGGTTCTTATGGATTGGAAGAGTGGCCGCAAGAACTCCGAGTACGGTACCCGTATCTGCAGGATTTTCCATACCGAATGTGACATGTCCCCGAAGTTTCCTCGGCATAATACTTTTCAGAATTCGGAAAACCTTTTTAAGTACATGCTTGACTGCCGCTTCCGTACGCTCACTGGTGATCAGCCGCAGTTTCTTGCGGATATCATTCACCTTATCTTCCAGTTCTTCCAGTTTTTGAAAGAGTTTTTCTTTCTTTTCATACCAGGCGTCATTCATTTTGTCAATGAACCCCAGCCAATCCTCGTCCTCTTCTTCCGAAGATGTGTTTTCATCCGGTTCCGGTTGTTTTTCTCCCTCAGCTTGTTGAGAATCTTCTCCGGCTTCCTTCGCTTCGTTTTCCGATGAATCCTGCGTTTTCTCTTCCCTCACGGCTTCTGTGGACACTTCCGCCTTTTCACTCGGATTCCTCCCGGCTTCTGTGGACGCTTCCGCCTTTTCACCCGGATTCCTCCCGGCTTCTGTGGACGCTTTCGCCTTTTCACACGGATTCTCCGACTTCGGTTTGGACTTCAGCACCGGAATTCCAAACACCCGAACCTTATAAATCAAGCCGTTACCATCGTACCCAGCGGTCGCATGAAGAATATGAAGCAGCCAGCTCACGGTGAGTTTTCCATCCGGCCGGTCATAATATTTTCCGTCGACCTTGTAGCGGACAGGCGAAATACAAATCAACAGGACCAAAACCAGAACCAGCCCGATCACAGAAAGAATAATGATTCCCAGAATCTTTAATACGGTCAGTACAACACTAATCATTCTGCACCGCCGTTTCTCCGGCTTCCCGCACATACGCGCGGATATCGAACCCGCCGGTCTTTTCATGAACCAGTCGAATGATACCGCCGGCCAATTCCTCAGCTTCATCTTTAGCTCCGGCCAGACCGATCACCAGCTCATCCGATTCGCGATAATAGTTTTTCTTCAGGATTTCACCCGGATAAATATTCAGAAGATGTGTGTTTTCCTCCGGGATCCCGATCAGAAATACCTCTTCCGGCACAGTGTTCTCATTCAATTGTCTGAACAGTTCAGCGCGCCGTTCATCCAGCGAACTGCTGACCCACATGTACCGGAAATACTTCATTTCTGTCAGTCCCTCATCAGTTCATTCAAAAGATCCATGCATCCAAGTTTTTCACTGACATTGCCGCATCCGGAAAGAGAACCGTAAATATAACTTTCCAGTTCTTCCTGAGTGGCAAAACGCGGCGGGATCACGCTGAACGCGCGTCCCATGGCAGCACGGACATAGGTCTTTTTGCACTCTGTGAACAATGCGGCAAATCGGCTGTTCAGATCTCGTACAAGCTCTGTGAAAATCTCATCCGTGACTTCATCCTCCTGTTCCTCCAGCCGTGCATCCAGTGATGCAAACGCGCTGTTGGACATCAGAACACCGGTCTGATCCGCTTTCTTATATTCCTCTGCCAGTCCGTTTTTCTCAAGTTCCGCGTCATAACGAGTGTGGATCTCCTGTAAAAACGCACTGTCTACCGTAAAGCGTTCCTGAAATTCCTCGATTTTTCCTTCCAGTGCTTCACAGTCCCGATATACATCATCGATGGTCATTTCACTTTCACCGCCGATGAGTTCCACCACTTCCAGAATGATCTTCATCGCAGCCGTCTGCTCTTCATTATCCTCAGCGGAATCCTGGGAAAGAACCGCCGTCAGCAGGCTGTTCAGCACAAGCTCCAGCATTTCGGCAGCATCGGATGCGTGGTTCAGCGTCAATGCCGTTTCCGTCAGCAGTGCTGTATCCAGACGATACTCCGCTTCCGTGATCTTCATCGGATCCACCTGCTTCAGTGCTTCATCCAGACGGAACAGGACTTCGGCAAGAGTGTCATCCGCATCGATCTTCTTCAGGCCGGCCGCCGATTCCAGCATGCCCGCTATATCTTTCAATGCGGAAACATCAGACGTTTTGTAGACGGAAAGCCGTTCCTGCACGATCTCATAAAAACGGTTCTTGGTCATTCGTACCGGCAGCTGTGCGATCATTTCACTGATCAGGATGTTCTGCTGATCTTTGCCGCCGGAAGCCAGGAACTGCAGCATGTCCTGCGTCATGGACTCATCACTGTAATCCACGGGAAGGACCTGTTCACCCTCATACAGATGCTCCATCCGGTTCATGATATACTCGTCCAGTGTGAAGCGATCGATCATGGCAGTAATTTCCGTCATGCGTTCGATGTTTTTCTTACGAAGTACGGCGACCTCATTTGCGGAAACCTTTTCTCCTGCAGCAAACCGCTTAACCAGAGCGTTCAGCGCATCATAGATTCCAAGAAGCGCTTCATCCTGTGTCACTTCCTCTTCACCGGCATTCGTACCGGAAAGTGTTTCATATAAGCTAACATAATTCAGTGCCAGAGACGCAAGACTCAGATCATAGGCGTCCTTCAGCACGATATTCTTATAATCCGCTAAATTGGTGATCAGATCATTTTTGCTTTTGATGTTTCTGATCACGGAATGGATCTCTGCCATTTCCTGTTCTTCCTTTTCATTTAACCGCCGGCGGATGTTTCATCCCGAACGGCGTTTATTACATTTGATTTCTTACATTTCACCGTCCATGACGGACCAGTTTTTAACCAGATATTCCACCAGGCTGACGATAGTCAGCACAACAGACGCAAGGATCAGCACGATGTTCAGGATCTTGAAGAAAGGTGCCTGAAGATCCAGCATGACGGCAATGACCATCACCATCTGAACCGCTGTCTTGAACTTGGCGGTCATGCTGGCCGCAAGGACCAGTCCGCGCTCCGCGGCAACCAGACGGAATCCCGAAATAATGAACTCACGCGCCACAATGATCAGCACCGTCCACACAGGCAGCATACCCATATAAACCAGGCAGATCAGCGCGGAACAAACCAGGAGCTTGTCCGCAAGGGGATCCATGAATTTTCCGAAATTCGTTACAAGATTGTATTTACGGGCAATATTTCCATCCAGGAAATCCGTGATGCAGGCTGCGGCAAAAATGCCGATGGCAGCATAATTAGCCCATGAAATACCGGGATATAATAACAGAAATACAACAAATACCGGGATGAGACAAACTCTCATCATTGTCAGTCGGTTTGGCAGATTCATTCGATGATCTCTCCTATCAGGTCGTATTCCGAAGCGCCCGTTACCAATGCGCGGACAAAATCTCCGGACATCAGGTCATAAGATGTATTCAGGAATATGAAGCCGTCCACATCCGGTGCGTCCATGTACGTGCGGCCGACGTAAACATCGTCTTCATCGGTCACGCGGCCTTCGATCATGACATCGACCTCGCGGCCTTCCATGTCTTCCGCATGCCGGAAAGCGATCTTCTGCTGGATCTCCATGATCACATCGCGGCGTTCCTTTTTCACGTCTTCATCGATCTGATCCTCAAATTCAGCAGCCGGCGTATCCTCTTCCTGCGAATAGGTGAACACACCCAGACGGTCAAATTCAATTTCTTCCACAAAGGATTCCATTTCCTTAAAATCCTCTTCCGTCTCCCCCGGGAAACCGGTGATCAGCGTGGTACGAAGCCGGATGTCCGGTACCGTTTCGCGCATCATGCGGATCTTTTCCGTAAGTTCCGCGCGGTTTGTCCGGCGGTTCATGCGGCGAAGTATCCGGTCAGAAGCATGCTGAACAGGAATGTCCAGATAGTGGACAACCTTTTCGCACTTCTTCATGGTCTCCATAAGTTCCGGAGTGACCTCCTCCGGATAACAGTACAGAATGCGGATCCATTTCAGATCTTCTATGGCATTCAGCTTTTCCAGGAGTTCCGGAAGAGCCTTGCGGCCGTACAGATCCATACCGTAAATGGTCGTTTCCTGCGCGACAAGGATCAGTTCCTTTACCCCCTTGTTCACGACCAGATCTTCCGCTTCTTTAAGAAGCGTTTCCATGGGAACGGAACGATAGTGACCGCGTACCTTCGGAATGATGCAGTAAGTGCAGTTTTTATCGCAGCCTTCCGCGATCTTCAGATACGCATAGTGCCCGCCTGTTGTCAGCATGCGGTTTTCCGTGCAGACCAGACGGTCATTCGGCAGATACAGTTCCGGGTGCTTTTTGTTCAAGGCATCCGCGACCACATCGGCGATGCGGTCCCAGGACCCGATGCCCAGAGCGCCGTCCACCTCCGGAAGTTCGGTCATAAGCTCTTTCTGATAACGTTCCGACAGACACCCTGTCACGATGAGCGTTTTCAGACAGCCCTCTTCCTTATAGGCCGAAAGACGCAGGATCTCACTGATGCTTTCCTCCTTTGCGTCTCCGATGAAGCAGCAGGAGTTCACAATAATGACCTCCGCTTCCTCCTCCAGATCCGTAAATTCATATCCCGCTTCCGCGAGAATGGACAGCATGTGTTCTGCGTCGCTCAGATTTTTATCGCAGCCAAGCGAAAGAAAAAAGACCTTCATTTATGCCTCTTCGATGAGCTCTTCACCCTCTTCCGCTTCAATTTCCGGCTCTTCCACATCCTCCAGAACATGTACCTTGCCGGCAAACAGTTCATCAACTGCCGTGGACAGATTCTTTTCCTTATCCTGAACCTTTACAAGCGGCTCGGAGCCGGCATTGATCTGACGCGCACGCTTGGAAGCGGCGATAACCAGCGAGAAGCGGCTGGTGAGCTGCTTATCGCCTTCACCTGCGGTCTCATTCATTTTCTTGATCATTTCATTGTATGACGGATGTAACATTTCTTATTCCTCCTGACCGGTGATCTTCACCAGTTCATTCTTTAATTCTTCCGCAAAAGAGCGGCGTGCGTCCATTTCCTTCTGGCGGTCCAGCGTGACCTTATGCATGGCATTCAGGCACACTTCAAAGTCGTCGTTGACAAGCGTGGTGTCATAGGATGTGACATAGGCGGATTCGTCGATGGCACGGCTCAACCGTCCGTGGATCTCTTCCGCAGTCTCCGTTCCGCGTCCCATCAGGCGTTCTGCCAGGACCTTCGCGGACGGCGGCATGATATAAAGGAGCATGGTCTCCGGGAAAAGCTTTTTGATCTGCATGCCTCCCTGAACCTCGATCTCCAGGATCACGTTCTTACCGTTTTCCAGCTGTTTCTGAACATAGGCAGCCGGGGTACCGTAGTAATTGCCGTTATAACAGGCATATTCCACCAGCTCGCCGTTTTCAATCATTTTTTCAAATTCCTCACGGGTCTTGAAAAAATACTCACGGCCGTTTTCTTCACCCACACGCGGCTTTCGGGAAGTCACTGAAACGGACAAAGCGTATTCTTCCGGATAACGCTTTAAAAGTTCTTTGGTCAGTGTTCCTTTTCCAACTCCGGAAAAGCCGGACACAACGATCAGAAGTCCTCGCATAAATACTCCTTATAGTGATACTTAATCAGCTTGAATTATATCAAACGCCCTCTTTTCTGTCAAACATTTACTGATAACGCCAGCCGGCCAGATACTTGTTTTTCAGAATGCCGCGTGCTGCCTTTGCAAAGCCCAGCGGGAAATGATCCACCGCGAACAGGACCCAGCCGTCGTTTCCGGTGAAAACATCGGATACATCCACAGTCTCTCCCTTCAGATACTTGAGGACGCGCGGATCGGAAGCGGGAAGTGAGACGATATTGGAAAACTCCGCTTCCTTCAAGGCCATCGCAAAGGCCTGGGAAGGTTCAAAACGCTTCTTCTTCATTTCACCGATGAGAAGTCCCGATCGCATGACACGAAGTCCCGTAAAGGCCGCACCGGTATCCGGCACAAAATAGACCTTTTCATTGCGGATCTCAAAAGAGCCGTTCTCAAAAGGCATCGATACCATGGACAGAAATTCCCGAAGCTCCAGGGGAAGACGCGAAATATCCGCTTTTTTGTTTTTGGAATCCCTTTCTGTTTCCGTTTCTTCGCCTTTCTGAAGAAGTGCTACAAAATGCCCCTCTCCATCCACCTTGTGGGGGAAGATGCGAATGCACTTTTTCAATTCTTCATCGTAACGGACCGCCTTCTCCGGCATGCCTTCCGAAAAGCCGCCGTATCGGTTCGGAATGTCCAGCACCTTCAGTTCCGGACAGAGATCCTTCATGTACAGGATCATGTCTTCATCCTCACAGGGAGCAAAGGTGCAGGTGGAATAAACCATCATGCCGCCAGGCTTCAGCATGGAAAGTGCTTTCTTTGTGATCTGCTTCTGAAGATTCACGTAGAACTCATTGCCATGCTCCACCCAGCTTTTAATGACCGCCGGTTCTTTGCGGAACATGCCCTCGCCGGAACAGGGCGCATCGATCAGGATCTTGTCAAAATACTCCCGGAACTGCGGTTCCAGTTTCTGGGGATCCTCGGAAAGAATGACCGTATTTTTGACGCCGAAGAGTTCCAGATTTTTGAGAAGTGCCTGCGCGCGGGAATTGCTGATGTCATTGGAGAACAACACGCCTTTGCCGTTCAGTTTTGACGCAAGTTCCGTGGATTTTCCGCCGGGAGCTGCACAGGTGTCCAGCACAAAGTCTCCTTCTTCCACCGGCAGGATCTCCGCCGGCGTCATGGCAGATGGCTCCTGCAGATAATACAGTCCCGCGAAATAATACGGATGCTTGGCGGGTTTATCGCTTCCGCGGTAATAAAAGCCGTTGTGCGTCCACGGAACCGGCTTCACTTCAAACGGACAGATCCTCAGGAAATCCTCAACGGAGATCTTCAGTGTATTGACGCGAAGACCATACACCCGCTCCGCACGGAAGCTTTCCAGGTAAGACTCGTATTCTTCGCCCAGAAGCTCCTTCATTTTCAATTCAAATTCAGCCGGTAATGCTGCCATAAAACACCCTCATTACAGTATGATGCCCCGAGCACCTTTCGTGATCGGGGCATGATCGTTATCAGTCTTCCTCTTCTGCTTCTTCGCCGTCATACGCTTCATCGGATTCAAAGAACGGCTTTGCATCTTCGGGTTCCCGCTTTGCATCCTCGTTCATGCCGTTCAGTTCCTGCTGGTTCTGGATGACGATGTTCTGATGTGCCGTCAGGCTGGAGATCAGCGCGGAATAACGGTTCTGGCAGTCATCAATGGTTCCGCTCAGGATCGAACGAAGGCTGTCCAGCATGTCATTCGTGTATGCCAGCGCGCCGCCGCGAACAGCATCAGCCTCATCCTGTGCCGCTTCAATGATGCGCTGTGCTTCCTGCTGTGCACTTGTCAAGATCTCATTGGCTTTCTCATACGCCAGTTTTGTGATCTGACTTTCACTGACCATGTGATCTGCATAAGCCTGTGCCTTTTCCTCAACCTCGGATGCCTTGCGCTTTGCGTCGGAGAGGATCTTGTCACGGTTATTTAACATGCGCTGATACTTTTTAACTTCTTCAGGTGTATACTGACGAAGTTCATCCAGGAAATCCTCAATCTGCGTACGGTCCACAATGATTTTGGTGCTGGAGAATGCCTGCATCTTACTCATTGGCTTTCTCATACGCCAGTTTTGTGATCTGACTTTCACTGACCATGTGATCTGCATAAGCCTGTGCCTTTTCCTCAACCTCGGATGCCTTGCGCTTTGCGTCGGAGAGGATCTTGTCACGGTTATTTAACATGCGCTGATACTTTTTAACTTCTTCAGGTGTATACTGACGAAGTTCATCCAGGAAATCCTCAATCTGCGTACGGTCCACAATGATTTTGGTGCTGGAGAATGCCTGCATCTTACATCCGTCGATATATTCTTCAATATCGCCGATGACCTGCTCAATACGATTGCTCATGTTAATTACCTCTCTTCTTTTTTATCTTTTCAATGATCTTTTCAGCTACGAAGCCGGGAACAAATTCTGAAATGTCACCACCATAGGATGCGACCTCCTTGACGATGCTGGAGGAAAGGTACGCATACTGAAGACTGGTGGTCAGGAATATGGTATCCACTGTGGGCATGATCTTTCGGTTAGTCTGAGAAAACTGCAGTTCATACTCAAAATCGGTAACCGCGCGAAGGCCTCGGACAATGGCCGATGCCCCTTCAGAGGATGCAAAATCAACGGTCAGACCGGAAAAGCTCTTCACTTCCACATTCGGAAGATCCTTTACCGCCTCCCGGATCATCTCAACACGTTCTTCCACGGAGAACAGCGGGGATTTTGCGGAATTATTCAATACGCCAACGACCAGACGGTCAGTCAGAAGGCTGGCGCGCCGGATAATATCAATGTGGCCGAATGTTACCGGATCAAAGGAACCGGGATAAACAGCTACAGCCATGGAACACCTCAGATTTCTTTACGAACCCACGCATGGCGGTTCGTTTTGTATTTCTTGTCTTTCAGGAGTTCATACCCCAGATCCTCCACAAAGGAGATATCGGTCTTCAGCGAAGCTTCAAACACGATCAGCGTATCCTCATTCACAAGCGGGCTTTTGGAAAGGGCTCTCAGCACCTCTTCTTCCAGTCCGTTATCATACGGCGGATCCAGAAAGATCACATCAAAGGGTTCCTCACGGCGATCGGAAAGGCGCAGGATCGCGGTCATGACATCGCAGCTCATGACCTCTGCTTTATCCAGAAGCCGGGTGAACTGAAGATTCTCCGTGATGCACTTTACCGCTTCCTTCTGGTTGTCCACAAAAACCGCATGCACCGCACCGCGGCTCAAAGCCTCAATGCCGATGCCGCCGCTTCCCGCAAACAGATCCAGAAAACGCGCGCCGGGAACATACGGGTTCAGCATGTTGAAAAGTGTCTCCTTGATGCGGTCCGTGGTGGGCCGCGTCGCGTCCCCCTTGACGGTTTTCAGCGGAAGACTTCGTGCTGTTCCTGCAATAACTCTCATATGCACTCCTTTATCAGAAAATGATAACACAGTTTATTTCACAATACAAGTTAAATCAACTCTTTATTTTTAAGAAAAACCGTCTCGGTAAGCGCTGTAAGCACAAAATACAGGACAACGACGAGAACCGCCGCAAGATATGTATCCCATTTTCCCAGCGTGAGAAGGCTCATATTGCCCAGCGGTGTTATGAATTCCACAAAGAATCCATCGCCGGAAACGCTCTGTACAAGTGTGTTCATGACCTGATAGAAAGCGGCTGCGCCCATGGACATATAGGCAATGGAAAGAAGCAGTCCGCCTGTGGGTCTCTTCATGAGGTCGGACACGCACATGATGAACAGTCCCACCGTACACAAAAGCATCGCAAACAGAAGAAGGTAAAGAAGGAACATACCGAAAAGAGACATGTCCACCTTTTTGAAAAACAGCAGCGATAACAGAAAGGATACAGCGGCACTGGCAAATGTCAGCATGCATGCATAGATGAAGCTCATCAGTGCATTTGAGAAAAAGCGCGTTTTCCGATCATGCTGATATGCAAGATTCTTAATGTATCCGCCGGTTCTCGGGGCTTCCGCGAACACATAGACAAAGATTGCCATGGCGATTGCAAGGTCCCGGGTCAGAGACTGTGTGACAAAGTCCAGCGAATCCCCGCACTGCACGGAAAAAAGTTCTTTGTATACAGTAAAAGGATTGGCCATTCCAAGTTCACGGCATAATTCATCGTAATCCTTCAGCATCACGACAAGCCAGTCGGCATCTCCCAGAATGAATCCCAGTGTAAACGAAGTGAAAAGCATTACTGCCGTACTGACAATGAGAAGGACCCATGTACTCTTCTGATGCACCAGACGGTACAGATCTGCTCGGATCATATTAAGCATGATACGGTCCCTCCTTTGAAAATCCGCTGTAAACGCTGTCCATGAACTCCCGGATCACCGTGCATTCACTGACCTGAACGCCTGCAAGTGCCATCTTTTCAAGGATCTCTTCCCTGCGGTCGATCTGCTCCAGCACATGGATCATATGGAATGTTTTGGTCTGATAACCGAATATGCCCATGCTGTTCAGCACTTCTCTGGCTGCGTCGACAGGATCGACTACCAGCTTCAGATATCCGGGCATCCGGCTCATGATTTCTTCTTCCGATGATTCCCCGGTCAGGCGGCCGTTATCCAGCATGCCGAATACCGATGCCAGTCCTGAAAGTTCAGCGGTTCCGGTTCCGGTGATGACGATCGTCTTGTTTTCTTCCTTTGCCATCCTGCCAAGAATCGAACGGAGCTCCTGAATACTCTTCTGATCCAGGCCCGTAAAGGGCTCATCCAGAAGCAGGATATCCGGATCTCCGACCATGGCCATCGCAACGCCGAGCCGCTGTCTCATGTCACTGGAAAAACTGCGTGCCTTGACGCCGCTCCACTGTGTCAGTCCCAGACGTTCAAGAATTTCTTCCGCTTCCCGGTCATTTTTTCCGCCGAAGGCCAGACGCTTGATCTCCATATTCTGTTTTGCGGACAGATGACCGTAAAGTCCGGGATCTTCAACAAGCACGCCGATCCGCGGCCGTCTTCCGTCGACCTTGCCGTAAAGAACGCTGCCCTCCGTCGGAAGCGAAAGGCCCGCCAGGATCTTTAGCAGCGTGGATTTACCGGCTCCCGCCCGGCCGATGAGTCCGTAGACAGTTCCCTGTTCCACGTGAACGCTCACTCCATCCAGTGCCGTGAGCTGTTTGTATTTTTTTGTAAGATCATCTGTAGAAATAATGAACGACATGTTTCTCTCCTTTAATTCGGATAATGTATTATAACACACCCCGATGCAAATTCAACGGATTTAACAGAATCCTCACAGTTTGCGCTAATGATTCCAATAAAAATCGTTACTAAATATGTGGAAATACTTTTATTCATTCAGACAATATGATATATTTTAGTAGTTCAATTATGTTGAATTGTGAAAAACAAAATCAATAAGAAAAGGAGACAACATGAACAAGAAGATCCTTACGATCATTATCAAAGTGCTGCTTGCAGTGATTCTTGTGGGTCTTGTGACCGCATCCGTTATTGCAGTTGTACTCGGGAAACCGCTTGAAGGCACGTTCTTCGCCCTGGTTCCGCCCATCGTCGCCATTGCGCTCGCGCTCCTCACCAAAGAGGCTTATTCCTCCCTCTTTGTCGGTGTGGTCCTTGCGGGACTGTTCGCCTGCCGCTATAATCCGGTAGGTTCTCTGGATACCGTGATCAACGACGGTCTCATTGCAGCTGTTGCAGACAGCGCCGGTATCTTCATTTTCCTTGTGATCCTCGGCATCTTTGTCGCACTTGTCAATGCTTCCGGTTCTTCCCGCGCATTCGGTCAGTGGGCCAAGCAGCACATCCACACCAAGGTCGGCGCGCTTCTTGCGACCTTCGTACTGGGTGTTCTGATCTTCATCGATGACTATTTCAACTGCCTGACCGTCGGTTCTGTCATGCGTCCGGTCACCGACCGCCACAACATTTCCAGACCGAAGCTGGCCTACATCATCGATGCCACTGCCGCTCCGATCTGCATGATCGCACCGGTCTCCTCCTGGGCAGCAGCTGTTTCCAGTTATGCGTCCGGCACGGAAATGTCCGGTATCGGTCTGTTCGTCAAGGCTATCCCATACAACTTCTATTCCCTTCTTACCATTGTCTTCGTCGTGATGCTGTCCGTCATGAATTTTGACTTCGGCCCGATGAATAAATATGAAAAGAAGGCCAAGGAAGGCGATCTTTCCATTCTGGAAGGTGCCATCAGTGATGACGCAGCAAATCAGAAGTCTCACGGCCGTGTTTTCGACCTGATCCTTCCGATCATCGTGCTGATCCTGTTCTGTGTAGTCGGTCTTATTTACGTCGGCGGTTTCTTCAGCGGTGCTTCCTTCATCGATGCCTTCGGTGACACCGATGCTTATGTCGGACTTCCCTGGGGCTCCATTCTTGCACTGATCTTCACGATCATCTATATGCTGGCCCGCCGCATCCTGACCTTTGAAAATGCCATGAAGTGTATTCCCAAGGGCTTCAATGCCATGGTTCCGGCCATCCTGATCCTGACGCTGGCCACCGCGCTGAAGAACATCACCAACATCCTTGGCGGTGCTGAATTCGTTGCAGGCGTGACAGAAAGTGCAGCCGGCGCGCTGATGAGCATGCTTCCGGCCATCATCTTCCTGATTGCCTGTGCGCTCGCATTCGCAACCGGTACCAGCTGGGGCACATTCGGTATTCTGATTCCGATCGTCATCGCCGTGTTCCCGGCTTCCAGCCCGTTATTTATCATCGGTATCTCCGCCTGCCTGGCAGGTGCTGTATGCGGTGATCACTGCTCCCCGATCTCCGATACGACGATCATGTCCTCTGCCGGTGCGCAGTGCAACCATCTGGAACATGTAACGACGCAGATTCCTTACGCAATTACAGTTGCCGTAATTTCCTTCGTCACTTACATTTTCGCAGGTCTGGTGCAGAACCTCTGGTCTCTGGTGTTCGGTATCGCGCTGACCGCAGCCACCCTGTTCGTCCTGAAGAAACTGAACAAGTGATCCTGATTTTTACAAACAGCATATTTGCCGCAAGGCATTGAAAAAGCCCGCTTTTATGCGGGCTTTTTCTTTATGATAACTGATTCATGAATCCTGTTCAGCATCCTTTTCAGGGGCATTTTTCTTCTTGAAACGGATCAGAATGAACGCTGCTACAAACAGTGCCACCAGGACACCGCCCTCCACGAAAAAAAGTTCCGTGTTTCCCGAGGCCAGCGTGACCGCCATGACGATGAACAGGATCAGAATCAGCGCGATCAGTACGACTGCAGCTGTTCTCATCTTATTCATGGCCGTCTCTGCCCTGAGTTTCCGCATTCTTTTCCGCCATCAATTCATCGTACAGTGCTTCGTACTTCTTTGCGGAAGCGGACCAGGAGAAATCCTGTTCCATAGCACGTACAACCATTGCGTTCCATGCGTCACGATTCTCGTCATAAGTCTTCTTCGCATAACGGATAATCTTCAGCATTTCATGCGCGTTGTAATTGCGGAAGGAATAGCCGGTACCTTCGCCGGTATATTCGTTATACGGCTGTACGGTATCCTTCAGACCACCGGTCTCGCGAACGATCGGAAGCGTGCCGTAACGAAGTGACATGAGCTGTGAGAGGCCGCACGGCTCAAACAGAGACGGCATCAGGAACGCGTCACAGGATGCGTAGATACGGTGGCTGAGTGCTTCGGAATAGAAAATATTCGCGGAAACACGGCCCGGATAAGCATGCTCGTAATAGCGGAACATGTCCTCATACTTTCTCTCACCGGTACCCAGAACAGCAACCTGAACGTTCTCCATGGAAAGGATCTCGCTCATGACACACTCGATGAGGTCAAAGCCCTTCTGGTCCGTCAGACGAGATACGATGCCGATGACAAACGCGTCCTTATCTTCCTTTAAGCCCAGTTCCTTCTGAAGAAGCAGTTTGTTCTCCTTCTTCTTCTCAATGGCATCCGCAGAAGTATAATTGACTTCGATGTCCTTATCATCTTCCGGATTGTAAACAGCGGTATCGATACCATTCACGATGCCGGACAGTTTGTTCTGCTTTGCACGAAGCAGGCCATCCATGCCTTCGCCGTAGAACTCGGTCTTGATTTCTTCCGCATAGGTATTGGAAACAGTCGTGATCCGGTCTGCATATACCAGACCGCCCTTTAACATGTTGCCGGCGTCATAAGCCTCCAGCTTGTCGCTGGTAAAATAGTAAGAAGACAGGCCGGTCTTATCCATCATCGTCGGGATGTTCCATACGCCCTGGAATTTCAGGTTATGGATAGTGAAGATGGTCTTGATATTGTGGAAGAAAACATCGCCCTGAAAATAGTCGTTTAAATAGACCGGTACCAGACCCGTCTGCCAGTCGTGGCAGTGAATGATGTCCGGCTGGAAGCCGATGAGCGGCAGTGCGGACAGAGCTGCGCGTGAGAAGAACGCGAACTTCTCAATGTCGTCGTAGGTGTTGCCGTACGGCCATGAACCGCTGAAATAAAATTCATTGTCCAGGAAGTAGAAGGTAATACCGTTCAGAACCAGACGTAAAATACCGATGTACTGCTCTCTGAAACGGAAACCCGTGTAAAAATGCGTCACATATTCCATCTGATCGCGATACATGTCCTTGATGCAGGTATAGCGCGGCATAATGACGCGTACATCATATTTGTCCCTGTTGTAATACTTCGGCAGAGAACCGATGACATCAGCAAGTCCCCCCGTCTTGATAAACGGTACACATTCGGATGCTGCAAATAAAACTCTGGTCTTTTCCATGGGTTTCTCCTTTATAGTTTTCCCGTACGGGAATCATGTTCAACTTGTAAATCGCGGTCATCTGTGCTAATGTGATTCCATTCCCGTTTTCATGGAAAGGAAACTCAATGACCGCACTTCAGATCACTGATCTTAAAAAATTCACATCGCTCCTGTTCACCGATGACACCTTCGATAAATTTCTTCTGCACGATGCCTGCTTTGTCACCGCACACACCGTCAATATCGAAGGAAAAAAGAATCCCGAATTCTTCACAGAGGAAGAACGCAAGAACGAACTGAAGGAGCCCTATATGCGCTGGGCGGATCTGCGTCCGTTCTGTATGAAACTGATCACCGGACATCGCCTGCCTCTTGGATTCAAGATCGTCCTTCTCACCGCTCCGGAAAATACGGAAATGATGAAAAAAAACGCAGGTTTTCAGGACTGTGATGTCACTTCCATGTCCATCAACATCTCTTATCAGAATAATGCCCTGACGCTGACTACAGGCATCTCCTACGCCTGCTTCACAATGGACAAATCGCTGGACAAATACTGGGATCAAAGCATCATCCGCTTCCTGAACCGGAAGGATCTGAGCTTTGAAGAACTGTGACATACGATTCAGCGAAACGATCGGATTTTTACGACCGCTCATGATCCGAATAAAATAAAAAGGAACGGGTGTTTTCACCCGTTCCTTTTTTACGGGCCGATGGATTATTTATCCGCCTGCTCTTTCTGCATACGCTTTCTAAGTTCGATAAACTCTACGATAGCTTCCACGGTGCCGTCAAATCCAAGTTTGCTGCGATTCAGGCAAAGATCATAACTGCCGGCCTCGCCCCACTTCTTGTTATTGTAGTAATTGTAGAAATTGCTTCTTCTCTTGTCAGCCTTGATGATGTAATCCTTGGCCTTGTCTCTGGTAAACTCGTAAGTTTCCATGACATGCTCGATCTTGTCCTCTTCATCAGCGGTAATATAGACAGAGACGCGATCCGGATCATCTTCCAACGCGTAATCCGCGCAGCGGCCGACAAATACGGCGCTTTCTTTGGCAGCAATGTCCTTAATGGCATTGTGCTGTGCCAGGAATACCTTCTGCTCCATCGGCATGTCAATGTGTCCTGCATGATAGCCCATGGAATATGTATCCATGACTAAAGAGTAAAGGAAGCTCTTTGTGGGTCTCTCATCGTGTGTTTCAAGGATTTCTTCGCAAAGTCCACTCTGTTTAGCTGCTACGGAAATAAGTTCTTTATCATAGCACTTTACGCCGAGTACCTCTGCGAGCTTCATGCCGATCCGGCGTCCGCCCGAACCACTCTGTCTACCAATCGTTACGATAATTCTTCCGTCCATTTCCTTTCCTCCTTTCAAAAGATGCGAAAATAATGATGGTTCATTTATTAGTTTTTCTTCATGCCCTGAGCCTGAACAGCGGTAACAGCGATAACACCGACAATGTCATCAGCGGAGCAGCCGCGGCTTAAGTCATTTACCGGAGCAGCGATACCCTGGCAAAGAGGACCGTATGCTTCAGCCTTTGCAAGACGCTGTGCAAGCTTGTAACCGATATTGCCTGCATCCAGGTCGGGGAAGATCAGAACGTTCGCATTGCCGGCAACCGTGCTGCCCGGAGCCTTGGAAGCGCCGATGGACGGAACGATTGCTGCGTCAAGCTGCAGTTCGCCATCGATCTGATACTGCGGATACTGTTCCTTTGCGATTGCGGTAGCTTCCGTGACCTTGGTTACATCTGCATGAGCTGCAGAGCCCTTAGTAGAATGAGAGAGCATTGCAACGACCGGTTCTGCACCGACAAGAGCCTTGAAGGATTCAGCAGAGGAACCTGCGATTGCTGCCAGTTCTTCCGGATTCGGGTTCTGAACAAGGCCGCTGTCACCGAAGATGAAGGTGCCGTTGTAACCGTATTCGCAGTTCGGAACCTCAATGAGGAAGAATGCGGAAACCAGCTTGCAGCCCGGCTTCGTCTTAATGACCTGCAGTGCCGGACGAAGGGTGTTTGCGGTTGAGTGACATGCACCGGATACCATACCGTCTGCATCGCCTGCCTTAATCATCAGGCAAGCAAAAGTCGTATAATCGGAAAGAAGGGTCTCTCTTGCTTTTTCGGGAGTCATGCCCTTCGCTTTTCTGAGTTCATAATAAAGATCGATGTAAGCTTCAAGCTTTTCAGCTGCCTTCGGGTCGATGACGGTGATGCCCGCAACATCCAGACCTTCAGCATTTGCAGCCTGCTCTTCCGGAGAAGCCAGAACGATTACATCTGCAAGACCTTCAGCAGTAGCCGTTACAGCAGCTTCCCAGGTTCTTCTATCCATGCCCTCGGGAAGGACGATCTTCTGTACATCGGCTTTTGCTTTAGCCTTGATCTCATTGATAATTGCCATTTTATGCAGTCTCCTTTCAGTTGTTCACATAAAGATGATTTTATTATAGTGCCTGGACGGCGGTTTTACAAGTATTTCTTGCTTGGTCAATTTTTACAATTCTAAATTATTTGAAATGTTGATAATGCTGATTGTAAAAGAAATGCTTATTTGTTATGTTTAATGCAAGCACCCTTGAAACAGCCGTCGGCTTTTCCGTAGGGGTCCATTACCTATTTATCCGGCAATATCAAGAAATAGTGAGGCAGGAAAATGAAGATCTGCGGATTGATCACGGAATATAATCCTTTTCACAACGGGCATGTTCACCATATGGAGGAAGCGCGTCGGGTGACCGGATGCGACTATCTCATTGTCGTCATGAGCGGCAACTATGTGCAGCGCGGAACCCCGGCTGTCATCGATAAATACGAACGAACGCGCATGGCATTAAACGGCGGCGCAGACCTGATCCTGGAACTGCCGGTACTCTTCTCCACAGGCAGCGCAGAGGTTTTTGCGGCAGCTGCTGTCAGTCTGCTGAATCAGCTGGGCTGTGTGGATACCATCTGTTTCGGTTCGGAGATCGGTGAGATCGAACCGCTCCGGCAGATTGCCCGCGTACTGAATGAGGAGCCAACCGCCTTCCGTGAGGACCTGCGTCTGTTTTTAAGAAGCGGCATGAACTATCCCGCCGCGCGCGCAACCGCGCTCATGGAACTTCTGGCTGATGAGATCGATGATCTGGAAGAGATCCTGCAGTCTCCGAACAACATTCTCGGCATCGAGTATCTGCGTGCGCTGGACCGTTTCCAGTCCTCCATCGTCCCGTACACGATCAAGCGCTGGAAGACTGAACATGATTCCACGGAAACAAACGACAATGTCGCTTCCGCGACCACGCTCCGCAACATGCTTTACGAGGAAGACGGTGTGGAACGCATCACGCCTTATGTCACGCCCTTTACCGCGCGCGAATTTGCGCTGAAGTTTGGTTTCTGCACGCCTGTCCGCGCAAACGATTTTTCTCAGCTTCTTCAGTATAAGCTGATGACGGAAAAGGATCATCTGACAGATTATCTGGACTTTGCGCCGGAACTCAAGGAGCGCGTCATCAATATCCTTCCGGAAATCTACACCTTTAAGGAATGGGCGGAATCCCTGAAAACAAAATCTTTCACAAGAACCCGCATCAACCGCGCGCTCCTGCATCTCCTTCTCAATATCCGGGAATCCGATCTGAAGGATTACATAGATGAAGATTACTGCATGTACATGCGTATCCTCGGTTTCCGCAGGGAATCCATTCCGCTTCTTTCAGAGATCAAACAGAATACCAATCTGCCGATGATCAGCAAAATGGCAGACGCAAAGAACTTTCTGTCTCCCAAGGCCCTCCGGCTGCTGCAGTTCGACATCGATGCAACAGACCTGTACCGCAACGTGGTCTACCAGAAATTCCGGACGCAGTTAAAAGACGATTATACGGCGGGACTGATCAAACTGTAAATTCACAAGCACCGCAAACCGCACAGGACGGCATTACGGTTACAGGAAAAGGCTGTGGAATTTTTTGTTCCACAGCCTTTTTATTACGTTTCATACAGAGCACTTGCCTCATAGCGCGAAGCCACATCGATCCTGAAATCCGAAGAAGACCATCCGTTATCCGCAGTATCCACTTCCGTTTTCACGCTGAGAAGCGCAAGTTCCGGATAATTGTTCTCCTCGCTGAGATGCCCAAGAAGCACGAATTTCAGATCCGGATGAAGGATCTTATTCAGGAGCGTGCCTGCGCGTTCGTTGGAAAGATGTCCGTGATCGCTCAGAATTCGGCGTTTCAATGGGTAAGGATAACTTCCCATCTCCAGCATGCGGATATCGTGATTGGCCTCCAGAAGCAGACCGTTCACGCCCTGCATCAGAGAAAGGATCTCCGGCGTATAATTGCCGGTATCCGTCATGACCGCAAGTGATTCTTCGCCGCAGCGGATCCGATACGCAACGGGATCGGCCGCGTCATGCAGCACATGGACCGATGTGATCTCCAGATCGCCGATCGTAAAAGTTTCACCGGCAAGGAACGGCCTATATACCTGTCCCGGGATCTCCGCTTTGACATCCGCATCGGCAATCGCCTCCAGTGTATCACGCGTTCCGTATAACGGACACCCGTAATGCTTAAGAAAGATCTTCAGCCCGCTGGTGTGATCCGTATGCTCATGTGTGACCAGTACCGCACTGATCTCCTCCGGCTGTACACCGGTATTCCTCAGCTCCGTTACGATCCTTTTACAGGTAATGCCCGCATCGATCAGGATGTGTGTATTGCCGCCGTTTATATAAATGCAGTTGCCGTTGCTTCCGCTGGCAATCGCTTTCATTTTCATAAATTCCCCTGTCCTTTCAGGATCCGCTTCATTTCGCGGTCCAGTCTTGCCTGCGTCTTTTCCGCTTCTTTGCTGTTGTCGATCACGCGGTCCGCAATTTCACGAAAGGCCCGGTCGGAAAGCTGCCTTTTCAGGATCGACCGGCATTTTTCTTCCGAATATCCGCGGCTTGCCTTCAGACGCTCGATCCGGATCTCCGGTTTTGTATACACATACCAGACTTCATCACAGAGTTCCGTCAGACCGCCTTCCTTCAGAAGCGCTGCCTCAACGACTACAGCACAGCATTTTTCATCCTTCACGGCTTCCGCGATCCGTGTGATGATCTCCTCTTTAATGATCGGATGTTCAATGGCATTGATCCGTTTCTGGCTCTCCGCGTCCTTAAACGCAATTGACGCAAGAACCAACGTGTCGATTGCATCATCCGGTTTCAGAATGACCGATCCGTAATTTTCCACAAGCGCCCTGTAAACGCGGCCGCCGGGAGTCATCAGTTCACGGCCGACCTCGTCGGCCATGATGACCGTCACCCCAAACTTTTCCTTCAGATACTGAAGCACCGTGCTTTTTCCGGCACCCACGCCGCCGGTAACACCGATCACCGGTTTACTTTGTATCATACCAGCTGTATCCTCTCTTCGCTTCCACATCCAAATGTACTTCAAGATTGGCAGCATTCTCCATTTCACGTACCAGAATTTCTTCCACGCGGTCCGCTTCCTCTTCATAGGCTTCCACGATCAGTTCATCGTGAACCTGCAGGACGATCCGGGACTTCAGGCCTTCTTCAAGAAGAGCTTTTTCAACGCGGATCATGGCAATCTTCATGATATCGGCTGCCGTTCCCTGAATGGGGGAATTCATGGCAACACGCTCACCAAAGGAGCGCTGATTGAAATTGGTGCTCATCAGCTCCGGAATGGGACGGACACGGCCGTAAAGTGTCGTTACAAAACCGTGTTCACGCGCAGATTCCACCTGTCCCTTCAGATAAGCTTCAATGCCGGGATAGGTCTCAAAATAACGGTCCATGTATTCCTGCGCTTCTTTTCTTGTTATGCTCAGATTATCTGATAATGCGAATGCTGAAATACCGTAGACAATGCCGAAATTGACAGCCTTTGCATTACGGCGCATGAGCGGTGTGACCTCGTCGATCGGCACATGGAATACCTGCGATGCCGTCAGTGAATGGATGTCACGGGCATCGCGATATGCACGGATCAGATTTTCATCACCGGACATATGTGCCAGGACACGAAGCTCGATCTGTGAATAGTCCGCGTCGATGAAGCAGCAGCCGGGCTTGGGTACAAAGACCTTGCGGATCTTGCGGCCGAGCTCGATCCGTACCGGAATGTTCTGCAGATTCGGGTTTGTGGATGAAATGCGGCCGGTAGCCGTAATGGTCTGATTAAATGTACCGTGAATACGGCCGTCGCCGGAAATACAGGGCTGCAGACCCTCCGCGTAGGTGGAACGCAGCTTGGTCAGCGTGCGATATTCCAGAATTTTTCCGATGATGGGATATTCCGGCGCCAGTTTTTCCAGAATGTCCGCCGCTGTGGAATAGCCGGACTTGGTCTTCTTGCCGTAGGGAATGGCCATGCGTTCAAAAAGCACCTCTCCAAGCTGCTTCGGGGAATTGATGTTGAATTCCAGACCGGCTTCTCTGTAAACGGCCTGTTCCAGAACATCGATCTCCTTTTTCAGTTCATCACCGAACGCCTTCAGTTCTTCACGGCGCACCATAATTCCGGCTTCTTCCATACGGGCAAGCGCGCCCATACAGGGAAGCTCGATCTCTTCATACAGCTTGAGCATACCCTTTTCAGTCAGTTCTTTTTCAAGGGCCGGACCGGAAAGCACGGCGGAAAGCGCGCTGTAACAGAGCATATTGCGTACGGCCTCGCGATCCGTATCCAGCAGTTTTTCCAGAACGGAGCGGTCATCGGAGGCGCCGGCCTTGCCAAGAAGCGCTGTTTTTCCGGGGAAGTTCAGATTGACAGCGTTCTTGACCACATATTCGTAGGGATAATCCGCGCGAAGCGGGTCCAGAAGGTAAGTCATGATACCGGTGTCGCGGGCCGTTATGCCGCAAAGCTTCACCAGACCTTTTCCTTCCGGCGTATAAAGCACGCAGGCGGTTTCCGCAAGTTTTCTGACAAAGCCCGCCAGAACAGATTCCGTCACAAACAGCGCTTTCGCCACAAAACAGGCCTCACCGTTTTCACGGGCGATGCCAAGTCCCAGGGCCGGTTCATAAGAAATACCGAGTCGTGCATCCTTCTTCACCGCAGCAAACAGGTCCTCAAGCCCCGTCATGCCATCGACTTCACTGAACAGCGCGGCATGATCCGCTTCTTTCTCTTCACTTGCCGCAAAATCCGCGCTGAGAGATGAAAATTCAAGCTTTTTAAGGACTTTCTCCGTGTTTTCGCGTGAAATATCCGTCTTCAGATCTTCAAGCGTTAAGCCGCCAAGATCGATGTCTGTCTTTATGGTCGCAAGCAGTTCGGAAAGACGCGCGGACTTTTCACCCACCAGTTCTTCCTCTGAAGTCTTCAGAAGGAAATTGATGGGCGAACGCGTGATGCCGAGCTTTTCCTTCCAGTATTTCTTAATTTCTTCAAGACCGGATTTGTCACGCCCCTCAAGTGCTTTATACAGCGCGTCCACGGTACCGTACTCCTGAATCAGTTTGACAGCCGTGGCGGGTCCCACTCCGGGTACACCCTTGATATTATCCGAAGAATCGCCCTGCAGACCCTTCAGCGAATTCACATGACAGGGTTTTACGCCGAACTCCGCCTCCACAAGCGCAGGATCCAGTTCAAATACCCGGTCCGGAACATTCACGCTCTTACGGTCCACCCGGTATTTACGGTACATTTCATCTGTTTTGTCCTGAGACGGATGCATGAGCCACATATGGGTGCGCTCCGTAACAAGCTGAAGATAATCGTGGTCTTTCGTAAAGATTTTTACAGCAACATCGTTTTCAAATTTTTTAGCCAGCGTACCGCAGAAATCGTCCGCCTCAAAGCGTTCATCCATGAACTGCATGACACCCATTTCCTTCAGTGTCTCCTGGCAGAGCGCGAACTGATCCTTCAGCGGTTCCATCGTTTCCGAGCGGTTGCCCTTATAATCCTCATAAAGCTCACGGCGGAACGTATCACGTGTCAGATCCCAGGCCACAGCCAGATAATCCGGTTTCTGTTCTTTCAGGATCCGGAAAAGCGTGCGCAGAAAGCCGTAGACTGCGTTTGTATACACGCCGCCCGATGTCATCATGATCTTATGAAAATACTTTGCCTTCTCCTCCGGGGTCTTGGCAAAAAGAATCTCCCGAGGCAGATTTCCGAAAAACTGCGTCGAGAGAAGACTGGATCCGTCGATCAGTAAGAGAAACGGTTCGCTCATGTTCCCTCCGTTTACAAAATGATGAAATAATAAAATGCCAGAATCAAAAGTACCGACGTCACAAGACCTGTAAAAAATACCAGAAGCGTATAGTTTCCGATCCGGCGCTTGCAGTCTGCGATGCGGTTCTTCAACAGATTCTGAAAATCGTAGTCAATGTCATTGTCACCGGAAAGTTCCGCCGTTGTCATGTCCACCAGAAAACGCACCTCAAATTCATCCCGACATTCTTCGCATTTTTCGATGTGATCAATGAATTCTCTCATTTTCCGGATATTCAGTTCTTCCTTGATAAACGGCTCAATAAGCGTCTGGGCTTCTCTGCAGTTCATGGCGGCTCCTTTCTTTTCCAACATTTTAACACGAAAATCGCAGTGTGTAAATCATAGAAAAAGAGCCGCGCTTTCACGCGGCTCTCTGAACAGTCAATTATTCAGCGTCAACTTTGACGATTTCCTTTTTGTTGTAGTATCCGCACTGCTTGCATACGCAATGGGGCTTCATTAAAGCACCACAATGGCTGCACTTTACTAAGTTAACGGAACTCATCTTCCAGTTCGCTCTGCGGCTGTCTCTTCTAGCACGAGAAGTTCTATTCTTAGGACAAATGGACATTTTGTACACCTCCTTTATGCGTTTGTTGATTTTTGCGGCTATAAGCCAAACTTACTTTTTGTTCATCGCATCTGCGAATGCTTTCTGAAGTGCTGCACCCATTCGGGTGGGAACTTCTTCTGCCTCGCAGCTGCAGCTGCCATGGTTCAGATTGGCTCCGCATCTGAAACAGATACCTCTGCAATCTTCTTTACATAAAACCCGCATCGGCATGTTCATCCGGATCTCATCGATCAGAAGATCATTGACATCCAGTTCCGAACCTTCGATGAAAAAGATATCATCGCCATCCTCATCCGTTTTGGCAGCCGCATCAACGTGCATGTCAACGGTGAACGGTACGATGCTTTCCACCGGCTCAAGGCATCGGCCGCACGGAATGGATACCGTGATCTCACCGCTTCCTTCAATGTCCAGCATGTGGTTTTTATGGTGTGTCAGAGAAAGTACGAAACTGTCCGACTTTGTCACTTCATATCCGTCCACGAGGTCCAGATCATAGGAAACAGTATATTCCTTTCTCTTTTCCTCATACGGAAAAAGTTCCGAAAGATCGATCAGCATGTAGTCACCCTGCCTTTTTGCGCATAATAATTCCTTTGAATTAAGCACACTTGATAAATATAATATCTTTCCGTTCTGTTGTCAAGCAGTTTTTATTATTCTTGCGGCGAATAAACAATTGCTTCTTCCAGATAACTGCCAAGGGTTGCGTAATCCATGCTGACATAACCTTCATAGGTGGCATTGAACTGGATATGATAGAATCCGTTCTCCTCACCCAGGTACGCAAATACAGCGCCCTTGACTGCGGAATCCAGGATCTCCGCATCGGTGGAAGCAGCCTGACGAACGTTGATGGAATCCGCATTGATCTTGACCTTTTCCGAAGCATGCGCTTCAGCTGCTGCCTCAGCTTCTTCCCCGGTAAGAACAAATTCAGCCTTGACATATCCATCCACGCTGCCGGAATTGATGTGATACCATTCACCGCTCTGTTCCAGGATGCTGCCGCCGCCGAACTCATTGATGATACCGACAATGGCGGAATCCGTTGTTGCCGCAGCGCGAATGTTCAGCGTGTAATTGCCCTCTGCAACCACGAACAAGTTCGTGTAGTTGTCCTTAACAGATGAGGTCCCTGCCGGAACAGTTTCTGTTGTTTCTTCTTCAGACACAGTGGTTTCTTCTTCCTCTGCAGATGTTTCTTCCGCCGTAGTGGTAGTCTCTTCCGCCGTGGTGGTGGTGGTAGTCTCTTCCGCTGTGGTCGTAGTCGTTTCTTCGGTTTCAGGTGCGGTCGTCGTGGTCTCCTGACCGGCAAACATGCCCTTCAGGTCGATGATGCCGCGCTTATTCAGAATGAAAAGAACAGCGGCTGCCACAAGAAGCGCAACGATCAGCGTGAAGATCCAGAATCGAATGGATTCCTTTCTCATCTGATCTGCAGAAGGATAATTACGGTCCTTACGGGCCGGAACTTTCTCTTCCACTTCTTCCTCCGGCTCGGGATCCGTTTCCGTTTCTTCCTCATCCGCAGGTTCTTCATCAACATCAATTTCAAATTCATCAGCCGGATCCGCGGCCTTTTCCGCCGTCATGACACCCGGTTCCTGATAAACCGCAGCTTCATCGTCCTCTTCCGGCATGATATTTTCAAAATCCTCAAAGGAAATGCCGCGCTCTTCATTTTCCAGTGCGGAATCGTCCACAACATCTGACGCAGGCTTACCGGTAAAGGACGCGGTCATGTCTTCATAAACGGTTTCCTTTACGGGCTTTTCCGCAGCGGCTACTTCAATGGTATTGTCCGCAGCAGCTTCTTCATCGTCAAAATCATCAAACAGGATATTAAGCTGATCTTCCAAATTTTTCTGGTCTGCCATTTTATTCCTCCGTTATTTCAGTACATCCGGTTTCTGATCACGCTTCTTCAGCTTGATATCCACCAGATTTACACGTTTATTTCCGATCTTGACCACATATTTCACCGCCGGATCAAAATCATACACAGCGGTTATGCAGTCCTCTTCATCAAGACGCATGCCGCGTACACCGACCGAGGTCTTCTTGTACATGGCCACATCTTCCGCCGCAAAACGAAGAATGCTCTTCTTCTCACTGACCAGAACAATGTTGGAACCGTTCAGTTCATCGACAAATACCAGCTTGTCTCCGTCCTCCAGCTTTGTGGATGCAACGGTCTTCTTATTGGTTTCAAATTCAGAGGCCGCTACCCACTTTATCATACCATGGCCGGTAGCAAATAGCAATATTTTATCCTTCAAATTGTCGAACGCATCGATCTTCAGGATATTCTCCGACGCGGAATCAAAATTGGAGATGTTATCGACCGGAATACCTTTGTCCTTCAGTTTGCAAAGCGGAACGTCCTTCATTTTGAACTGATGGAATAAACCGGTGTCCGTGAACATGCAGATCCGCGAGGTATTCATGCAGAACACCATCATTTTCGCTTCTTCTTCCACGGCCTCCTTGTTCTTTTCATAGAAAGCAAGGTCATACATCTTCACGTATCCAAAGCGGTTCATGGTCATGAGGACCGGAATTACGACTTCCGGTGCCTCCTCAAAGACCCCCTCTTCACGTGTGGTGATCTCCGTCCGTCTGGGAAGACCGTAATTCTTCTTGATCTCTTCCAGATCCGCTTTTATGGCTTTTTTCATTTCGCGTTCAGAAGAAAGCAGCTTTTCATAACGCGCGATCTTTTGAACCGTTTCCTTATGTTCCTCCTGAAGCGCCAGAATCTCCAGACCGATCAATTTGGAAAGACGCAGTTCCAGGATCGCCGTGGCCTGCGCTTCCGTGAAATGCAGCAGGGATGCCTGTTTTCTGGAAGCTTCGGACTTGAAGCTGATGCCTTCCGTACGGCCGGTCATCAGGCAGTCCTTGGCGGTCTGGAGCTTCTTGGACCCACGGATGATCTCAATGATGAGGTCGATAATATCGACCGCTTCAATAAGGCCTTCCTGAATCTCTTTCTTGGAACGCTCTTTTCCGAGAAGTGTCGTATATTTGCGGTTGTTGATCTCCAGCTGGAACTTGATGTTCTCTTCCAGGATCCGTTTTAAGCCCAGTACTTCCGGTTTTCCGTCCACAATGCAGAGCATGTTGACACCGAAGGTATCCTCCAGCTTGGTCTTCTTATAAAGTCCCTGCAGGATCTTATCTCCGTCCGAACCGTTTTTCAGTTCGATGACGATCTTAATGCCGTCCTTGCCGGACTGGTTGGAAATATCCGTGATCTCCGGGAATGTCTTTTTTTCAACAAGCTCGGCAATATCATTTAAGAATTTGCCGATAGCCGCACCGATCATCGTATACGGGATCTCCGTGATCTCAATGCGGTCCTTTTCTCCGCGCTTCCTGGCCGGAATAAATTCCGCACGGCCGCGTACCTTGATCTTACCGCGTCCGGTCTCATAGATCTCCGGAAGATCGGCCTCATTGATGACCAGGCCGCCGGTGGGGAAATCCGGCCCCTTCAGCACGGTCATCAGGTCTGCCGTTGTTGCTTTGGGATCCCCCATCAGCATTTCCATGGCATCGATAACTTCCACCAGATTATGCGTGGGCGTGGACGTGGTCATACCGACCGCAATACCCTCGGAACCATTGACCAGCAGATTCGGGATGCGCACCGGAAGAACGGCCGGCTCCTTCTCCGTCTCATCAAAGTTCGGGACAAAATCCACCACGTTTTTATCCAGATCCGCCAGATAAACTTCCTGGGTGAATTTCTTCAAACGTGCTTCTGTATAACGCATGGCTGCGGCACCGTCACCTTCAATGGAACCGAAGTTGCCGTGGCCGTCCACAAGCGCCATGCCCTTTTTGAAGTCCTGCGAAAGGACAACAAGGGCTTCATAAATGGATGAATCGCCGTGGGGATGATATTTACCCATGGCATCACCGACGATACGCGCGGATTTTCTGTGGGGCTTGTCCGAGTTCAGGCCGAGCTCGTTCATCGCGTACAGCACACGACGCTGAACCGGCTTCAGGCCGTCACGGACATCCGGCACAGCGCGCGCCGTAATGACCGACATGGAATAGTTGATGAATGACTGCTGCATTTCATCGGAATATTCCGTTGAAATAATCTTTTCAGGCATAAATGCTCCTTATTATCAGATATCCAGAAGCGCTTCGTTTGCGTGCTCCTGAATGTATTCACGGCGGGGATCAACATCGGAGCCCATGAGCAGGCCGGTGACCTGGTCCGCCATGAGCGCGTCCTCGATGGTGACCCGCTTCAGCATGCGGCGTTCGGGGTCCAGCGTGGTTTCCCAGAGCTGATCGGCATCCATTTCACCAAGACCTTTGTATCGCTGCAGCGTGAAATTCTTGTGTGTTTTTCTGTATTTCGCAAGGGCATCGTCATCATAGAGATACTCTTCTTCGCCTTTGCCCTTTGGAATGGCCTTGTAAAGAGGCGGCATGGCGATGTACACATGACCTTCCGTAATGAGTTCCGGCATGAACCGGTAGAAGAAAGTCATAAGCAGCGTTGAAATATGCGCGCCGTCCACATCCGCATCGGCCATGATGATGATCTTGTCATACCGAAGCTTTGTTATGTCAAAGTCATTGCCGTAGCCTTCAGAAAAGCCGCAGCCAAAGGCCAGGACCATGGTCTTGATCTCCGCATTCGCGAGAACCTTGTCAATGGAAGCCTTTTCCACGTTCAGGATCTTACCGCGGATGGGCATGATGGCCTGATATTTACGGTTTCTTGCCATCTTGGCGGAACCGCCTGCGGAGTCACCCTCTACGATGAAGATCTCACACTTGGAAGCATCGCGGGATTCGCAGTTGGCCAGCTTGCCGTTGGAGTCAAATGCAAATTTGGGCTTGGACAACAGGTTGGCACGGGTCTTTTCCTCGGCTTTGCGGATCTTCGCAGACTTTTCCGCACAGGAAATGACCGTCTTCAGGGTCTCCAAATGCTTGTCAAAAAACAGTTCAAACTGTTCATTCGTAACGGCTACGGTTGCTTTATCCGCGTCCTGTGAGCCCAGTTTGGTCTTGGTCTGACCCTCAAACAGCGGATCCGGATGACGGATGGACAGAATGCAGGTCATGCCGCAGCGGGTATCCGGGCCGGTGAAGCGGTTGGGATCCTTCAAAATACCCAGTTCCAGCGCGTACCGGTTGATCATCTGCGTGAATGCCTTCTTGAAACCCGTCACATGCGTACCGCCTTCGGAGTTGAAGATGTTGTTGCAGTACGCCATGATCTTCTCTTCAAAGGTGTTGACAAACTGAACGACGATGTCCATTTCAATATTTTCCGCTTTTCCGCGGATCACAATGGGCTCATGCATGCATTCTTTACCGGCATTCAGTTCCTTCATGTACGCCAGAAGGCCATCCGGTTCGTGATAGATCACAGTCTCTTCCTCACCGTGGCGATTATTGTTCCAGGTAATCTTCAGGCCCGGATTCAGATATGCGGTTTCGTGCAGGCGGAGCTTGATGGCATCGGCCTTAAAGCGGGTATTTTCAAAGATCTCCGGATCCGGCTTAAATGTGATGGACGTACCGTTCGTTTTGGACTTTCCGATGACCGGTAAGAGTCCTTTCTGCAGTTCCACCGTGGGAATGCCGCGTTCATAAGCATCGTAGTAGACCTTGCCGTTCTTGGAGATCTTGATCTCCAGATATTCCGTCAGTGCATTTACTACGGAGGAACCCACACCGTGCAGACCGCCGGATGTTTTGTATGAATTATTATCGAATTTACCGCCGGCATGAAGCGTGGTCAGAATGACTCGTTCCGCGGAGACACCCTTCTGGTGCATGTCTACCGGGATGCCTCGGCCGTTATCGGTGACGATGGCAGAACCATCATCCTCAATGGTCACCTCGATCTCCGTACAGTATCCGGCCATATATTCATCGACGGAGTTATCCACAATCTCATAGACCAGATGATTGAGGCCGCTCCGCCCTGTGGATCCGATGTACATACCGGGTCTTCTGCGGACTGCCTCCAGACCTTCCAGCACGGTTATGCTGGAAGCGTTATAATTATCAGCGCTTTTCGCCATTATTACCTCCAAACGGATGTATCATATGTAAGTTCTCTTTGGCTTTTCAAGGCCGCAGTACCTGCGGAGCTTTCAGGCTTCCGCATTCTCATGACCGAATGTGATACTATATCTAGTATATAAGCCATAAAATTATAGCACATGAACGTTTCTATTTCAAGTGGGTGTATGATGTTGAGAAACTGCAGTGTACGATGTTAAAAAACAACGACACAGGATAAAAGCCATACGCATGAAAAGAGCACCCTGCGTGAGGATGCTCTCTGCTGTTTCATATTCAAAAGTTTCATACCCGGTTAACGGTCAGAAATCCTGCCGAAGCAGCCACTCCTTTGCCAGTTCCGACCAGTGCGCTGTATGCGGAAAATCATTGTGCTTCTCATCTTTTCCGTCATACATGCCGCCGCCATGGGGACCGCCTTCAATTAAGCTGAGTCCGTTTACTGCCATGACCGGACCCTTTCGTATTGTCTTTTTTTATGTCCGTCCCGGTGTTTCCCGTCCACTGAGTCAATACTTCTGCCGTTCCCTGAAAGCACGCTCAATGTCGCGCTGACTCTGCTTTTCAGCCAGTGCGTCCCGCTTGTCATAAAGCTTTTTACCTCTTGCCAGCGCGATCTCCACCTTGACCTTGCCTTCATGGAAATATGTTTCAAGAGGAACCAGCGTATAACCCTTCTCCTTGATCTTTCCCGCTAACTTCCGGATCTCCCTCTTGTGCATCAGAAGCTTGCGGACGCGAAGCGGATCCTTGTTGAAAATATTGCCCTTTTCATACGGACTGATATGCATCGAATAAATGTATACCTCTTCCTTTTCGATTCGAACAAAACTCTCCTTCAGTGAACACTGACCGAGGCGCATGGATTTGACCTCCGTGCCTGCAAGGACGATGCCGCATTCAAACTTTTCTTCGATAAAGTAATCGTGATATGCTTTT
Source organism: uncultured Lachnospiraceae bacterium (assembly GCA_946040795.1). Classification (GTDB taxonomy): domain Bacteria; phylum Bacillota; class Clostridia; order Lachnospirales; family Lachnospiraceae; genus UBA1267. Next base: position 5,320 of record CAMGCK010000010.1, on the reverse strand, counting down.
TTATTATTGGCGATCAGTTTCTTAGTCTCTTTCATGGTTTGCCATCCTGAAATCAATGGTGCGGGTGTCTTCATCCGTTCCGGTGACGATCACATCGACCTTCTGGCCAAGCCGATAGGTACGGCCGGTCATCTGTCCCGCAAAAATGTATTCTTCTTCAATGAAGGTGTAATAATCATCCGTGAGCGTACTGACATGGACCATGCCCTCCACTGTATTCGGGAGTTCAATGTACATGCCGTATTTCGTCATTCCGGAAATAATGCCGGTAAACTGCTCACCGAGGAAACGCCGCATGTACTGCGTTTTCTTCAGCTTGTCCGCTTCACGCTCACAATCGTCCGCGCGGCGCTCGGTTTCCGATGTCTGCAGTGCCACTTCCGGAAGGATCGTGTCATAGTGCAGGCGGCGCTGCGGAGTCATGCCGTTTTTCAGGTTTTCTTTCAGGATCCGATGGATCTGCAGATCCGGATAACGGCGGATGGGGCTTGTAAAGTGCGTGTAATAATTGGCTGCCAAGCCAAAATGCATGCCGGGTTCCGAACGGTACGCTGCTTTCTTCAGCGAACGCAGCATGAGTCGTGACAAAAGCGCTTCCTCTTCCGTTCCGGCAATCTTTGTCAGGAGCTTGGAGAGCTCCATCGGATAGATCTCACCGTTTGAAAAGTGGATCGTATAGCCGAAGTTATTGAGGAAAACAGCAAAACGCTTCATTCGTCCTTCATCCGGCTTGTCATGGACGCGGTACAGGAACGGAAGTTCCTGCCAGAACGCGTCTTCCGCGATGGTTTCATTCGCAGCCAGCATGAAATCTTCAATGAGGCGTGTTGCTTCACTGCGCTCATAGGGGCGAATGTCTGCAACACGGCCGCGTTCATTTAAGATGATCTCCGATTCCGGGAAATCAAAGTCGATGGCCCCGCGCTTATAACGCTTTTCGCGAAGCTTTAAGGAGAGCTCCAGCATGAGGCGTTCAAAAGCAAGAAGCTGCGGGAATTCTTCGTCACTTATATCTGTCCCTTTATATTTTCCAAGGACTGTCTTTTCAAATTTCGCGTTTTCATTCTCCTTCGCGGATTCAGCATCCGCTGATCTTCCCTCCACGGCTGCACCGCGCGAAAGATCCGCCATCACCCCATGATAGGATAAACGCTTATCCACATGGATCACTGATTCACAAAGCTCGTGGCCGGTAATATTGCCCTCTTGGTCAATGGTCATGATGCAGCTCATGGCCAGACGATCCACACCGGCATTCAATGAGCAGATGCCGTTTGAAAGCTCCTCCGGAAGCATCGGAATGACACGGTCCGGGAAATAAACCGAAGTACCGCGGCGCAGAGCCTCACGGTCCAGGGCGGAACCCTCTCTTACATAATGCGTTACATCGGCAATGTGGACACCCAGATGATAATGCTCACCGTCAAAGGTAAGGGAAATGGCATCGTCCAGGTCGCGCGCACTCTCCGAGTCGATGGTGACGGTATAAAGATCACGCAGATCTTTTCTTTGAGCGCGTTCTTCCTCCCGTACTTCCTGCGGAATCTGTTTCAGTTCTTCGCGCACATTAAAATTAAAGCGCTGCGGAATATCGTATTTTGCCGCTATGGACAGCGTATCGACGGCCGGATCGTTTTTATCTCCGAGAATCTTGATGACCTGCCCCTCCGGATTGTGCTTCATATCGCCAAAAGTCGTGATCCGGACAATGACCTTCTGATTATTCTCAGCATTTTTGCTGTTGTCAAATTTCACAAAAATGTCGCGGGCCATTTTCACGTCATCCGGAATGACAAAAACAAAGGATTTATTCTTCCGATACAGTCCCACCACAGTCTTGACCTCATGTTCCAGGATCTTGATGATCTTTCCTTCCTTCTTATCCGGAAATTTACCCTGGATCAGCTTGATGCCCACAGTGTCCTTATGGAACGCGCCGTTTGTATTCCGTTCCGCGATGTAAACATCGTACGGTTCGGTCTCATCATTTCCGGGAACGCGCACAAAACCAAAACCGTTCTGATGAGATTCAAATACGCCGATGATCAGCTGTTCTTTTGCTTTTTTGCGATTCATGATGCACCTCCTTTCCTGAAGCAGCATAATATAGAATGTCCGCCTTTGTGCTTCGCACTTTCGGCGTGCACAAGCGCAGCCCATGAATTGATTGATTTTCTTTGTATACAAAAGCGCTCCGGAGATTGTCCGGAGCGCTCAATAAATTTCAATTAGAAATTGATAGCAAGCACAATGCCGAGTACAAAGAAAGCAACTGCAGCAATCGTGGTGACCTTCTGAAGAAGACCTTCCTTGGAACGACCCTTGTTCTTCTCCCAGTATGTATCAGCTGAGGACATACCGCCCAAAGAACCAAGACCTGCAGATTTGCCTTCCTGAAGCATGATCGTTGCAATCAGGACAATACCGCATATGATGAAAAGACTCATTAAAATGTATCTTAATGCTGCCATTTTTTGAATACTCCTTTTTAAAATTGATGCCGGTAGTGGGACTCGAACCCACACGTGGTTGCCCACAACAGATTTTGAGTCTGCATCGTCTGCCATTCCGACACACCGGCAGATGCCTATAACATACAGATATTAGCATACTTTCAAAAGTATTGCAAGTGCTTTATGAAATTATCAAAGTTACTCTTTCAGGATGTACGCCGCAGGGCCGTCATTTTTCCCCACCTGTTCTTTCACATAGTCGTAGATCCGCTTGCTGCACTCACTGTTGTAGTGAACATTGTCTGCCCAGCCGTAACCATCCTCTTCCAGATATTCACAAAGATCGATATAATAGGCGATGCAATTGTTCCTCATCGTACTGTTGAACACATCAATGGTCTCATTGACCGCCGTATCACTCAGGAAACGCCCGGCACTGGGATAAAAATTCCGAATATGTCCGATGGACGCAAAATAAAAATAGGTAGTCGGATACTGAATACAAAGTTTATTGATCAGATCCACATAATCATTCACAAAATACTCCCGCCAGCCGGCAGTGAAATTGGCGCAGTCATTGACGCCCATATTGATTATGACCGCATAGTTCGGGTCGATGTCCAAGGCCATTCTTAGACGCGGGACGGCCTCTTCTGCAAACCATTCATAGGACATGGCACCTTTTGCGATAAAAATATCCTCCGGTTCCGGATCCACAGCACGTTGCAGCATGACAGTTCGCGAGTCTCCGATCAGAATACGGCCTGAAAACTGATGAACATGCTGTGATTCAGCCACAAAAGTCCCCTCATGCGCATTAGACATGGACTCCAGCTTTTCTTCAAAACGGGACTCGTCTTTTAGCCATTCTTCCTCGTCCGATTCCCCGACTTCACCCGCCGGACCCATAACCGCATCTCCGGCATTCTCTCCGTCCGGCGCAGCCGCTGCAATGGATTGTGCTGCTTCATTGGAGGCCGCTTCTGCCTGAGCCTTGGACTGCGCCGCGGACTCTGCAAGCGAACTTGCTGCCATTGCTTCCGCTATGGAAGCCTCGTAGGAAGCACGTACTTCCGCTTTTTTCATTTCAGTCACATCGACCGCAAGAATTGCGAGAAGAACCGCTGCTGCGATCATGAAGGTGTACAGAACCGCAATGACCGTATAATATACTTTTCTATTCTTCTTAGTTTTCCTGGATTTTTTGCTCACTTTTCCGAATCATCCATGATCATCCGGATCACAGACGTACTTCTTTCTGCATCATGCATTATTTCCGTCACTGAACAAAGCAGAACGCGAAATCTCACTTTGTGGTTTCATCGGTCATTTGCTTCATGACCTCCGCCATGACTTCACCGATGTTCTCATGAATCACCAGATCCGCTCTTCTGTCCTGCGAGGTTTCAGACTTGTTGATCAGTACCAGATTCTTTCCGTGGAAATAACGGATCAGCCCCGCTGCCGGATAAACCACGAGCGATGTTCCGCCGATCACCAGCGTGTCCGCTTCACGGATTGCCTGAACGGCGCCTTCCACCACGTCTTCATTCAGGCTTTCTTCATACAGCACCACATCCGGTTTGACGCGTCCTCCGCAGCCGGACTTTGCGCACATCGGAATTCCATCGGCTTTCAGCACATAATCGGCGTCATAAAAAGTATGACAGCGTTCACAGTAGTTGCGTTGCACCGAACCATGCAGTTCATAAACATTTTTGCTGCCGGCTTTCTGATGAAGGCCGTCAATGTTCTGCGTCACCACCGCGCTGCATTTGCCCATTTCCTCCAACCGGGCGATGGCTTTATGACAAGCGTTGGGTTCTGCCTCCGGATAGATCAGCTTCTTTTTGTAAAAATCAAAGAATTCCTTTGGATATCGCACATAATATGAGTGCGAAACCATCTCTTCCGGTGAGACCTCATATCCCAGCTTCTCATTGTAAATGCCGGAAGCCGATCGAAAGTCCGGAATACCGGATTCCGTGGAAACGCCGGCGCCGGTGAAGAATACGATGCGGGAGGAGGTGAAAAGGATGCTGTTTAATCTGTGAAGTATTTCATAATTCATAAGGCTTATTTCCATACTAAAAATGTTTACTGTCACTACTTAAAACCATAATACTCGTCACAAACCTGCAAACGTCTCTTAACATATTAGTGTTAGCAACTAATTAGTACAAAACAAAATGAGAAATCCTCGAAAGTATTGTATAATTACTAAGAGGAGGATCTCATTATGTCAAGACAAAAATCTCATCACACCAAGCAGTTCAAGTTGGATGCTGTCAACTATCGCAAGGAACACCCTGATCTCACTCAGGTTGAATGTGTCAAAAACCTCGGTATCGGTGTCAGTACTCTCGTAAACGATCCATAGCAAGTACCTTGACAATCTTAAGCCACTTTCGTGGCCTGTTGTAAATTTTATTTTCGAATGTTTTCCGGCAGCGCCGGTGACCAGGGGAGCAGTTCTTCCAAAAAGCTGCGGTCTGTGTCTTCCATGTGTTCCGGAATCACGGTCAGCAAATGCTCAAAGTATTCGTAGGGCTTCAGGTTATTGGCCTTTGCTGTCTCTGCGATACTGTAGATCACAGCGGATGTCTTGGCTCCGTTTATGGTATCAATGACTTCCCAGTTCTTTCTTTTATGTTCTACAGAGCATAACAGGAATTATGTTGTGAGCAGAATTATGTTCTGTAGTGCCGCATAATCCTTTGAATTCACTACACGGCACTGTTTTTACAGAACATAATTATTACAGAGAAGCCAGGAATGCGAGAATGGACTTACTCGGTTTATAGTTGAATAATGTCCCGCGTCGAATTATAGTTCCCACCTACGGCAACTTTACCGCAGATTAAATC
>CAMGCK010000009.1 GCA_946040795.1 uncultured Lachnospiraceae bacterium | reverse complement strand
TACATCTCATCCACCACAAAGAAACTCTTGTTCACGATGGCGGATTCCGGGATCTTGTAACCGTTAACATTCTTATCCAGAATCTGGAAATTCACAAGACGATCCGCCGCGTAATTGCTTCCGTATTTACGGAATGTGATCACACCCGCATCGCGGCCGTCTCCTAAAGTCTCCACGGTATAAGCGCCGACGATCTCATTGCCGTCCGGCATGCGCACGGTCAGATTCTTCTTTCCTGCAAAGGCCGATTTCTGTTCAGCACTCAGCGGGAATACCAGACGGAACGTATCATCTGCCGCGATCTTGTACACAAAATCACCCGTTTTTACATACTCGCCGTTGGTACGTTCGCTCATTTTGAAATTCATGACATCAAAATCCGCGCTCTTTAACTGCGTCACTTCTGCGTTCTCATAACCATCCGCAGACAGGATCATGAAACCGCTCTCCGATGAATACAGAGCGGAATAACTGTCTTCCGAGATGCCGGAAAGGAAATCCTCACCGCCGTCCTTTAAAAGACGGTTGAAGACTGTGGATTTGATATTGGCCTTTGCCACAGTCGCAGTGGAAAATTCCATCGGATCATAACCGGTGCGTGCCGCTTCAATGATCTCCTGGATCTTCAGGCGGCTTTCCTGCGTCAGTACTCCCTGTCCGTAATAAAGCTTATGCAGCCGCTCCTCCATGTCATTTCCCGAAGTGATGGTACACACCAGGGAATAACGGCTCAAACGTTCACCCTGCACCGAATAATAATTGACATAACCGTCTCTGTCCGCCGTTACGACCTTCTCTTCGCGGAGAATCATGCCGGTAAAATTGCCGGCAATGTTATCGGACTGCGGCGCGCCGATGTTATAAGCCTGGATCCGGGTCCGGTTCAGCACCAGGATTCCCTGAATCGCAAAATAAACAAGGAGCATGACAAAAACCACCGCGGCAAAAGTCACGGGAACCCGGCGTGGATTTTTTATGATGTTGTCGGGCCTGTTCTCAGCCATGTTCTCTCCTGTCCTTTCTCAATAATCATTTTGTTCCGACGGACGATGCCGCTAAACGCACACTGTGTTACGGCACGAGTGACAGCATCTCTGCCATTTTTTCATAAAGCCCGTCATAAGATTCCACATGCGCCATGACCGCAATAATCTGCTGACCGCTTCTGTCTGTGACATCCATGATCAGACAACGGCCCGCCTGAAGCGTGTAGCCGGTCTTGGAAAATGAAATGCGCACCTGCGCTGGTACTTCCGAATACTGACGAATGAATGAGTTTGTGGATACAAAACTCAGTACATCCTCTTCCCCACTCTCCTTATAACCGGTGACCTCCGCCTTCGCCGCGGAGCCTGCTGCTTTGATGATCGCATGCTTTGCTGCTTCCCGCGTCAGAAGATAAAGATCATATGCCGTTGTGTAATGATCCGCGTCATGCAGACCGTTCGGATTCACAAAATGTGTGTTCAGCATTCCAAGTTCCAGCGCGCGTCTGTTCATTTCCGCAACAAAGCTGTCCACACTTCCGTAGAAATAGATGGCAAGACAATTGGCCGCGTCATTACCGGAAGGAACAAGCAGCGCATATAAAAGATCCTCCACGGTATAACTCAAGCCCTCTTTCAGGCCTGCCATGGACGCGCCTTCGGTGATTCCCGCCATTGCATCCGATGTAAACTGCACACGCTTGGAAAGATCGTCACACTTTTCAGCCACAAGAAGCGCTGTCATCAGCTTGGTCAGGCTGGCCGGATAGATCTTTTCCTTTGCCCCCTTCGCATACAGCACAGTTTTTGTATTTTCATTAATGAGAAGGCAGTGATCCGCGTCGATGAGCGCAGAATCAAAAGCCGCTTCATCTTCAAGCATGCAGACATTTCCGCTGATGCCGGGAAGCCGGCCATCCGGATCCGCTGCCGCAGTCAGATCCGCCAGGACCTGCTCTTCATAATATGCGGCTTCCGCCTTTTCAAGCGCGTTCTGGCAGGAAGTCAGTGTCAATACCACAGCCACCGCCATAAAAAATGCAGCTGTCCTTAATTTCAGAAATCTCATCGCAGCACCATCCTTCTCTTGGGTTTTCCATGCATGCCCACAGAGAGCACGAGTCCGATCATGATATAGGTGCTGAGAAGCGAACTCAGACCGGCGCTGACAAACGGAAGCGGAATGCCGGTGTTGGGGATCAGACGCAGCGAAACGGCAATATTGATGAAACTCTGCGCACCAATGACACCGCCCACGGTACCGGCGATGATCTTACCGACCTTGTCCTTACACTTCCGTGCTGTCAGGAAACACTGCAGCACCACCAGGCCCACGACAAGAATGATCACCACGCTGCCTGCAAAGCCCAGTTCTTCACCGATGACTGCAAAAATAAAGTCACAGGATTCCTCGGAAAGGAAATTACCGTTCTTGACGGAGTCCAGCGCCGCGTTATTCAAGCCTTTTCCAAACAGTCCGCCGGATCCAATGGCCATGATGGACGTATTCTGCTGATAGACCTGCGCCGGATAATCGTCCGGGAAGAAATAGGCATTGATACGGAGCATCTGATGTTCCTCAAAAATACGCGTCAGAATCGGCTGGCCGGGCTGATAAACAGCAATGAAGAACAGCACAATAAAAGGAATCATGGCTGCCATGACGCCAAGGACCCATTTGTAACTGATGCCGCTTAAAAAAAGCACGGTCAGAATCAGTACCATAAGTACGATGGATGTGGAAAGGTCCGGCTCAATGAGGACCAGGACCAGGACCGGAGCCGATGCGATCAAATACAGCAGGAGCATGTGGAATCGGCTGATCCGGTCGCCGATCTTGAACACAACAAATGTCATGAACAGGATCATGGCCGGTTTCGCGAATTCCGAAGGCTGGATCGTACCAAGCAGCGGGAAATAGATCCATCGATGCGCGCCGTAGATCGCCGCCGTGAAGAATCGGACATAGATAAGACTTGCAACCGACAGAAGCACGAATACCCAGGAATACTTGACCAGCTTCTGATAATCAAAAAGCGCAATGATGAACATGGCAGCAGCTCCGGCCATTACACCCATGATCTGCTTGACCGTGGTGTTGACAAGGGAGGCTGTGACCTCATTGGAGGTAGCGGAATGCACGACAAATACGCCGACCACACTCAGGGCCAGCACCGACAGGATCAACCTGAAATTCAGGTTTCGCCATTCGATTCGATTGTCATTCAGCTTTCCGTACATTGATTCTTTATCCTTTTCTTACATTACCGCTTGCCCTTTAAGACGATCGGTACATTTTCACCCAGAATACGGCGGGCGATGTTCATATATGCCTTGCAGGGATAGGTGTTCAATCCGATGACCGGCTCGCCGTTCTCCGTCTGCATCATGATATCTTCACTGTTTAAGATGACGCCGAACAACGGGAGTCCGATGCTCTCCACCATCTCTTCCGGTCCTGCCATGGTTTTTTCGCGAAGCAGGTCCATGCGAAGCTTGTTGATCAGAAGATAAGCACACTCCGCCTTGTTTTCCAGCATGAAATTGATCCGCTTGGTATCACGGACAGAGAAACGATCCGGTGTGGAAAGCACAAAGATCCGGTCTGCAAGGGATACTGCGCTCTTAAAAGCCGTACCGCAGCCCGTCTTGACATCCACGAGCACATAATCAAATTCCTTCTGGAAAATGGTCAGAAGCTTGCTGAACTGTGCCTGCGATACTGCGGAATCGTCACGGGTCCGTGAAGCCGGAAGAAGATACAGCATCTTCTCCTCTTCGTCCCTGACAAGAGCCTGCAGGATCTTACAGTTTCCTTCCACAACATCCACAATGTTGTAGACTACTTTATTTTCCAGTCCCAGCGCAAGGTCCAGATCGCCAAAACCGATGTCCCCGTCCACCAGCAGAACTTTCTTTCCCAGTTCGGAAAGCGCTGCTCCCAGATTTGCCGTGACCGTGGTCTTGCCGGCACCGCCTTTTCCGGATGTGATTGCAATGATCTCGCCCATTTTCTCTCCTCTTTCTTAGTCCAGGATATCGTTGACGTTACCGCTTGAAGCGGAGTTCTCCAGGATCTCCTCCAATGTGATATCACCCTCCAGATACTCGTACAGTGCATTCGCGATGAGCGCTGCGTTACCTGCGGAGTAACCGTTCGGGACCTGTACCGCCATGGCATAACTGATATTGTCATAGGGGCCGTATGTTACATAAAGACCGTGCTCCGGGCGTTTCCGGTTTTCCTGTGCGGAACCGGATTTTGCCGCGTAGTCGTATCTTAAATTATCAAAGTCACCGTTTCGGGAACCGCCCTCATGTACAACGGTATACATGCCTTCATGGATCAGATCCCAGGTACTGTCTGAAAATTCCAGATAGTTTTCGATCTTCGGCGTGTAGGAAAGGATCGTGTTGCCGTCGCCGTCTGAAATATGGTTCAGCAGTTTGAACTCATAAACATTTCCGGACGATGCCAGCGCAGTGACATAGCGTGCCAGTGAAATGGTCGTGAACGCGTTGGTACCCTGACCGATGGCCGATGTAACCGGAAGTTCAGTCGTCAGCGTGGAAACATTTTCTGCGGTCTCAATACCGGTCAGTTCACCAAAACCGTACATCTTCGCGTATTGTGTCAGTACATTGATACCCGTCGTGGGACTGTAAAGCCCGTCCGCGTTCAAACTGAAGCGGTAACCCAGTTCATAGAAGAAACAGTTGCAGGACTGACCCAGTGCATGAACTACATCCAGCGGACCGTGTTCACCGTTCTGCAGACGGTAGATCCAGCATCTGGGATGGTCCAGCTTATCAAAAATGCCTTCACAGGTAATTTCCTCATCAGCCCGGAAATAGCCGCCCTCCAGCGCCGCGGTCGCAGTGATCATCTTGAATGTGGAACCTGGTGCCAGTCGGGACTGCGTTGCCCGGCTGTACAGAGGGCTGGATTTATCCTTCAGCAGCTTTGCGTAATACGCGGAGTCATTGATCAGGTTGGCATCATAGCCCGGATAGGAAACCACGGCCAGAAGTTCACCCGTATTGGGATCCGTCAGAACCAGACCGGCGGAACACGGGTCCAGCGCGATCTGTGCCGGTGTGATCTCCATGGAAGTGATCTTTTCCTTGAAGAAATTGAATGCTGTGTCATTGTCACCGGTTCTCAGGCGTTCCAGATAAGCCTCGTCTTCATTCAGAACTCCCTGCTCATAAAGCGCGATGCCCACATCACAGCCGGTGATCACATCGGTATGGATCAGTTCATCATAGATCAGCTTGTCAAATTCACCGTAGGGAGATTCCAGTTCTTCCAGAAGAATGCCCACCAGGAAATCGTAACAGGCATCGACGGTATTGTAGCGTTCCGTATCATTCAGCGCAGAAAGATCACACCAGCCGGCCTTCAACGCTTCCGTGATATAGGTCGGGAAGCTGATGAGCTGCGATTTCCATTCCGTATAGACCTCATTCTCCGTGTCCACACGGGATGCCACCAGGAATCCCGCATCCTGCGCATAGGATGCAAGATATGTGACATACGCGCGCATGTACTCATCCATGCTTTCAAGCGGAACCGTACTGCGTGTCTCCAGATACTCCCTCAGCTCGGCAATGACCTGCTGCTTCCGCCGCTTCATAAAGTTGTCCATGGTGGCACCGACAGAAAGCGCGTCGCCCTCTGCCAGACTTTCCATGGAGAGGATCTCGTTGTTGATCATCTGGAAATAAACATCGCGGATGGGAAGCAGGTATTCACTCTTCTCATATGCAACCTCCGGGTCATAGTCCGTGCCCGGATACAGATGATTCACGACAACACCGGCCAGCTGCTGTTCCATGACATTGTATGCTGCAGTGGTCGTATTGGCATCGATGCTCAGATAGATGTCGTTGCCCGCGGAAGGCTCTTCAATGATCTCTTCCTGCATGACGATACCCACGTTATTGACGTAAATGACTTTTTTGCCCTTCTTGCCCTGCAGGTAACTTTCATATGCGATCTCAATGCCCTCTTTACCGATGACATCGCCGGCACTGTAATCACCGCCGGACGCATTCAGGTCTTCAATCTCCTCCGTGGTAATGGAACCGACATAACCCAGAATACTCGAAAAACAGTCACTGTTGTAATAAACACGTTCATAGGACTCTTCCACGGTAACACCGGAAAGCTGTGCCTGACTTTCCATGATCGCAGCCTGGACCTCCTGTGAGATGTCACGGACAACCACCGCGGAAAGGTAACGGGTAAACGCAACCGCCGAAAGCGCGTATCGGATATTGCAGATCTTCAGCGCGTCCACTTCCGATACCGACTGATAACCTGGCCATTTCTTGGTAAAATTATAGGAACGGGTCATCAGATATTTCATGACCGCTTCCGCATCATATTCATACGGATCCTTCCCCTGCTCCTGCAGAGAGGCAATGTTCGCCTGTCCGTATACGTCACGGATGAAGCGGCGCACGGAAGCCGTACTGCCGTCAAAATAATAAGCGCCCTTTTCATCCACGGAGACCGGGATGGTCTTTTCCGGAGACATTCCGTATCGGTCCAGCGTGTGGATCAGCCGCAGCAGCATTTCATTGAATTCACCGTCGGTCTTTGTGTAGTAATTGTCATCAGAAACCGCAACGGAATAGACCACACGGTTTCCCGCAAGCAGGATGCCGTTTCGGTCGTAGATGTTTCCGCGCATGGCCGCAATGGAAACCTCCTTGCGGGTCATGTTCATGTAATCCTCATAATAATCGTTGCCGCGAACGATCTGAAGCTGAAAAAGGCGTACAAAAAGCAGGACCGCAAGCGGGATCAGTACAAATCCGAGCACCAGAATGCGATTCTCAAAAAGCTTCTTGAACGCCTTTTCGATATTTTCAAACAGATCCTTAAACAACCCTTACTTCTCCTTTATTGACCTTCAGGTCCCATCGTTTGCTGACAAAGATCAGGATTCCGTAAACCACGAGGAAGATTACCATCGTCAGAAGGAATTCCGGGAAGACGGTCTTTGTAAAATACGGAATGAACGAGAAACGCATCCGGATCAGGAATGCAAATACATATACATATAAGTGATAAAGGAATTCATTGACCACCAGGATCACATACAGGACCGGGATGATCTCCGACTCCATTTTTTCCGAAAGAAATCCGTCGCCGTAACCCAGCCAAGCCAGAATCAGCGTGTAAAAGCCGGGAGTTCCGGTGCCCAGAATATCCAGGATCAGTCCGCAGACTACTCCGGTAATAAGGCCGATGCGCCGTCCGAACAGGAAGCCTGCGGAAAAGACTTCGATCAGCATCATGTTGGGGATCGCCACCAGATACGGGATGGACGGGAACACCAGAAGCTGCATCAGTCCGCAGAACGTGATGGAGATCAATAAAACAAGAAAACGCTTGATTCCGTGCATTATTCCACCTCCTGCAGTTCTTCGCGCATCGTGGTGATGACCAGAACATAACTGATCCTTGAAAAATCCACTGCCGTCTTCACCGTACCGCTCTGCGTCAGACTGCCGTTATTCAGTACAACATCCTTTGCATAGCCGATCAGGAGATTGGGCAGATATTTATCCGAAATATATGAAGTAACCAGTGTGCTGTCCTTGGTAAGGTCTACTTCTGACAGCGCGTTTTTCAGAATCAGTGTGCTCATGCCCGAATTCTTCAGATCACCGGACACAATACAGTTCTCATGACCGTTCTTGGTCATGGCGCTGACATTCATGCCGTCCTCGATAATGGAAGTGACAATGGAATAGTTCAATCCCACCTCCGTGACTATGCCGATGAGTCCGTCATTATTAATGACATTCATGTCCGGTTTGATTCCGTCCATGGAGCCGCGATTGATCGTGAACCGTTCAAAGCAGTTGATGCCGTCGTTTCCGATGACCTCGGCTTCCAGCATCTCATAATCCGACAGCCGTTTCTTGGCATACAGAAGCGACCTCAGTTCTTCGTTTTCCACGAAAAGGGAATCCGCTTCATCCAGTTTCCGGTTCAGATCTGCGTTCTGACTCTCCAGCTCCGCGATACGCTCACGCGCCTGCACCAGATCCATCCGCTCTTCTTCCGCCTTGAACAGGATGCTGCCCACTTTATTGGCGCCCTCCTGGAACGGAACGACCACCGCGCCGATGACAGTCAGCACGGACACCGAATCCTCCCGCATGAAATAATTATACAACAAAGAGACCACGCACAGCCCGGTCACCAGAACAAGACACACCTTAGCGGTAAAGTGGTCAAAAATATGCACTTTCAGAAATTTGACGATACTCGAAAAAATGCTCATTCAAACAATTCTCTTTCCCGCATACTGACATAGCGGTGGTCGCCCAGTACGATATGATCCAGAAGCTGCACGCCGATGAGACGGCCCGCAAGCGCAATGTTCTTCGTAACACTGATGTCTGCCTGCGAAGGCGCCGGATCCCCGCTGGGATGATTATGGAGAAGGATCATATAGACCGCTTCGTTCTTCAGGGCCCGTACCAGGATCTCCCGTACCGGAAACAGCGAAGTGTTCACTGTTCCGCGTGAGACCGTTTCTTCACGGATCAGCCTGCTTTTTGTGTTTAAATAGAGAACACGGACCTCCTCCTGAGCCAGCATGCGCATTTCCTCCATGAAGAAATCCGCAATTCGCTTCGGGTCTGAAAAATCGGGTCCGTTCAGAAAATCGCTCCGGGCAATGCGCCCGCACAGCTGCAGAAGGCATCGAAGCTCGATGGCCTTGACCTTCCCGATTCCGTGTATTCTCATGAGTTCGCGCTCCGAAAGATTCCGGAGTCCCGAAAGACTTCCGCCGGCCGCCTGCAGTACCGATACCGCAAGTTCCACGGATGTTTTCCCTTTTGTACCGGTTCGCAGGATCACTGCAAGAAGTTCCTCATCGCTCAGTCCTTCCGGCCCGATACGCAGGCATTTCTCATAGGGTCTCATGCTCTCCGGCATTTCACGTATTGTATTTCCCAAGACTGACCTCCGTTCTTAAAATCGCAGAAGCCAGGACCATAGTATTTTATCATAGTTCGATGGAAATGACAACACCCGTATTCGTCTCGGAATACGGGTGCGTATGAATATTTTGTGAAGTCTGTCCTCACCCCATACAGGATGTGGCGCATCTGTTGAATTTCAGTCCAGTTTTTCAATGGAGAGGATCCTGCGCTCGATATCACGGTCTCCGCCTGAAATACCGAAGTCCGGAGTCTCAGCTTCACCCGCCTGATTATCATACGGATCATAACGGCGATACTTCTTTGCCGGAGTCAGCGGTGCCTGGAATTCATGATTGGCTGTAACGCGGAACGGATCCAGATTGCCGAAGTAGAACCATCTGCGTTCCTCATCGCCGTCCCTGTATGCAGAACCGCCGTATGAGGGATCCGCAAAAAGCCAGCCAAAGGGCTCAACATAGAACATCGCCCAATCGTGCGCACCAAAGTCACGCTGTCCGGCACTGCACATACCGCTCTGCCAGCGAGCCGGAACACCGTTCATACGGCAAAGCGTGATGAATAGAAGTGCCTGAACGCCGCAGTCACCGCGCAGGTTGCGCGCACAGTACTGCGGGATGTCATCCAGCAGGAAATAATCGCGCATGTAGGAATACTTCACGCGGGAGGTCACATAGTCAAAGATCTTTTCCGCAATGCGGATGGGGTTCTTTTCATCGCCGACAATCTCCGAAGACAGCGCGCGAAGGTACGGCGAGAAGCGGACATGCGGCTGAAGCTCATCCACATCAAAATCGTAAGTGCCTAAGACAGCCTGATCGGCAGAATTTCGCGCATCCACATACTTGTTTTCCGTTACAAAGGAATACTTCACGGAGAAAGTCTCGTTCTTTTCCAGCTTTTCATGGAAAAAAACGGTTCTTGCAGGCGCATCATTGCCGGCAATCTCCTTCACTTCGTGCGACGTTTCCAGTATCTGCACATCCGATGTCTGGAACTGCTCAGCCGGGATCGGAAGCCATACCTTCAGTTCCATGCCGGGCGTGAAAACATCGTCATGCAGACGATAGGTCACTTCAGCTGTGGTACGGTATTTTGCGCTGCCGTTCTGCTTCATGGCGCTTAGTGCTTCCGTCAGGAGCTTCTGTGATTCCGGATCGCCTTCCGTGCCGTGAACAAGGTCGGAAAGCTCTTTCACCACGTGAGTCGCCGTTTCCCAGAAACGATCAAAATAATGCTTTTTTCCATCGATGTAGATCCATTCACAGACACCGGCATCGTCCAGCGCCTTCAGATCCTCTGCGGTAAACTCCGGAATATCCTGTTTGGCAAGATCAAGTGCTTCTTTTTCCGTGAAAGGAAATTCGTCCTGTAAAAGGCCAATGTGCTCCTTCTCAATGAGAAGGCGCTCATTCATCTCCCTGGAAACATTGCGCATGATCCAGCGGTCGATGGCTTCCACGGCCTCTTTGAACATGCCTGCCATGCGGTAACGGAGAACATCATCCGGGATCTCACTCTTCAGGCTCTCAATGTACTTTTCTTCATACGTAGTCATTTTTCCAGGCTCCTTTTATATAAACGTTCGCTTAATACTGCCATGTAGGATTCATAGGCGGCCACATCGGTATCATTTCCGAGGAAACAGACAATGAACGGACGCGCCTCTTCTGCCGGCGCATTTCCCTTCTGCACGATGCCGCAGTCATGCGTCGTACGTGTGTCTTCACCGGTTTTATGCGCGATCGTCACCTTTTCCTTCCGGTTGTGAAGAAGGAAGGGAATCTTGCCGTTCAGACGCTGATCGGACAGGATCCTAAAGATCTCACCGGATGCTTTTTCGGAAACAAGCGTTCCGTTCAGCACCATTTCCATGAAGCGCATCACGTCTTCCGCTGTCACATAATTCTCAATGCCCTGCGCCGCAAGCACACTGTCAAACATCTTCCGGTTAAGGGATGTGCCGGTGAAACCGTATTTTTCGCAGAAAGCATCGACAGCCGGCTTGCCCACACGGTCAAACAACGCGTTGCAGGCTGTGTTGTCGCTGACGATGACCGCAAGCTCCGCCAGATCGCGAATGCTCATTTCCGTGTCCTTTTCAAAATAATTCAACACACCGCAGGACGGGACACACCGCTCTTTTGCAATGCATATCTTTTCTTCAAGATCCAGCGCACCTGTTTCTGCCAGTTCAAATACCGTGCCCACCAGGAACAGTTTAATGATGCTTGCGGCAATGTGCGGTTCTTTTTCGCGGAACAGGATCGTCTCACCGTCGCGAGGATCCTTATATGCAAAGCTGATATTTCCTTCCATCCCTGATAGCTCATCCACGATCTTTTCTTTCGTAAGATCGGTTTTTGCGGGGAATACCGAGCCGCATCCCTCGATCTTATGAAGCAGGTCTTCACGGAAGTCCGGATCGGCCGGATCCAGACTGTTGATGCAGACGCCCGCATTCGGATAATAAGCGGTAGAATGTATGTAACGGTGATCGCCGATGTACATGGCCACATGTCCCGGGAAAAAAATGAGATCGCCCGGATTCAGTTCTTCCCTGCTGATTTCCCGGATCGGAAATCCCGGCTTGATGGCGGCATCGCGATAGATCAGATAACCGTTTTCCGAATAACTTGCGAACATGAGACCGGAACAATCCAGGCCCTCCTGTCCCTTTCCGCCCCAGCGGTACTGGGTCCCCATATAAGACATGGCCGTATCCACAAGGGCCTTCCGGAATTCGTATTCCTTTTCAAGGTAAGCGTTACCGGGCTGGTCCAGGATCGGCGTACCCAGGAGAAATGCATCGGAATCTTTACGCTTTGCCAGGAAAACCGTTCTCGTGAAGCCTTCTCTGCCGCTTGCGGTGCGTACCGCAGACCATCCGTTTTCATTATGCTCGATCAATTCCACAATACCGTGACGCGGGATGGTCTCCACGTGATTGCCCTGTACATCAGGACGATCCAGAACATCGGCTGCGTGACGATGGATCTTCACAAACCGTTCCTTGTTCTGTCGTGCACGAAGCTCCTCTTCCGTAATTTCAAGAAGTTCCGCTTCCTTCACCCAGCCCCTGTAATTATAAAAAGTGGTGATGTGTGCCCAGCCGTTCACGGTCTCATCCGTGTCGTATAAAACCGCCCATCCGGAAAACAGGTCATCCTGAACACCGGTGAGATTCTCCGCGCCCTCAGCCGGCCCGCCGTAAATGTATGCGTAAGGTACGGCCAAAATTGCCAGTTTCTTCATACGTTCTCCTCCTCGGAGCAATTTGCTCATCTGCTCACGTAAAGCCGCGCAAATGTACGATTTTGCGTCAATAAACGAGTGTTTTTGTAAATAGTACCGGATCATAAGGCATGATCGCTTTAATGGCATAAATCCGCCGCGGTCTTCCGCGGCGGATCACGCCTTGTCTTAAAAAGACTTATGTTTCATGCAGCTTCGTGCAAATTATTTTGCCTTTATATAGGTAAATACGAAATTACCGCAAGAGTATACCAGACCATCGTAGTTCGTGTCATCAAACAGGAAGGTGGACTGAGAATGAAGGATCGGGGTAACAGGAAGATCCTGAGCCATGATTGCTTCACACTCCTTGTAGTAATCCCACTGAGCCTTCTGATCTTCCGTAGTGATTGCATTGTTGTATGCAGTCAGGAAGTCTTCGTTGGTCCAGAAGCAGTTGTTGTCCTGTACGGAAACCATGGAACCGATCATGTTGGAGATGTCGGTGTAGTCCATCCACCAGCCATAGTATGCAAGGTCGAAGTCACCGCCGGAACGAGCTGCGAAGAAGCCTTCAATCTTGTTAACAGTGATGGTGTCGATGCCCAGAACTTCCTTCCAGTCATTGACAACAGATTCTGCAACCTCCTTACGGGAGTCGTTGTTTACGATGTAGTTCAGAGCCGGGAAACCGGCGCCGCCTTCGTAACCAGCCTCTGCAAGAAGCTGCTTAGCCTTTTCACAGTTGCCTTCGTAATCTTCGGCATCGAACCACGGATCGATGTAATCAACAAAGTCCACACCATCTGCGTTCGTGAAACCGGAACAGGTTAAAGAATAACCCATTTCATCGTTCAGGTCACGGATGTTGATGATACGCTGTCTGTCGATAGCAAGAGAAAGAGCTTCACGAACACGTACGTCCTTCAGAACGTCGTTGCCGTTGTCACCGAGGTTGAACATTACACAGTAGTTGTTCATACCGGAAGCGTAATGCAGGCCGTTGTTGACCATGCTTGCAACTTCTTCATCCGGAATAACGTCAGAGTAGATGATGTCGCCGGACTTGAACTGGTTCAGAGCAGTGCTCTCTTCAGAGGTCAGAACCCAATTGATCTTACCGACTGCAATATTGGCTGCATCGTAATAATCAGTACGCTTGCTCATGACGATCTTTGCCTGGTGTTCCCAGGAAACAACTTCGAACGGTCCGTTGTAAACGGCCTTGTCAGCTTCCGTTGCGTAAGATTCGCCGAATTCCTCAACCATATCCTTTCTTACCGGATAGGTAGACGGGAATGCAAGAATGGACGGAAGGTAACCGCAAGCAAACTTGGTGTTGATTACGACCGTCTTGTCATCCGTTGCTTCCCACTTGTCAGCAACGTCAGAAAGAATGGTGCTGTAATCATCAGCGGATTCCACAAGGAAATCAAAGCCGTAGATGAAATCTTCAGCGGTAACAGGCTCGCCGTCAGACCAGGTGATGTCATCACGAAGAGTGAAAGTCCAGGTCAGACCGTCGTCGCTCTGCTCTGCCTTTGCTGCCTGGCCAAGAGTAACTTCACCGTCAGCACCGATCTTGTAAAGACCTTCGTATACGTGACGGCAAGCAGACAGGCCGTTCAGTGCACCAACGGTAGCGGTGTTCAGACCCATGGAGTCTTCAGAACCACCAACAACGCCGATTTCCAGACCGTCAGCGGTGGTCTCACCTGCTGCGGTGGTTTCATCACCGGCTGCTGCAGTAGTGGCCTCGCCGGCTGCTGCAGTGGTGGTTTCAGAACCGCCGTTGCCGCCGCAGGCTGCAAGGGACATTACCATCAGGGCTGCAAGAAGCATTGCCATAATGTTTTTCAGTTTCATGTTTCTCCTCCTTATGTGATTAAGTAAGTAGTTTATATTTGCTCCCCGGGGGAAGAAAATATCATAAATCAAGCGGACATGTAAGACAAACCAGCAAATACTCATGCTTGCATGAACGTATTTGTTGGTGAAGGCTTACAGAGGACCTTTTCCTGATGAACAGACATAAACTGCGAAGCAGTGGTGAACGCCGAAGGCGGACAGTCTGTGAATCCGGAAAAGGGACGATATGGACGCGATTCCTGTAAATAAGGAATCCTTTCATTCGTCGGACTTTTACTTTTTCATCTTCGGATCCAACGCATCTCTCAGACCATCACCAAACAGATTGAATGACAGAATGATCAGACTGATCAGAAGCGCCGGGAAAATAACACGGTACGGATAGGATGAGAATCCGTTCAGTGCTTCCGATGTCAGCGAACCGAGTGACGCCATCGGCGCAGAAACACCGATGCCGAGATAACTCAGAAATGCTTCCGTGAAAATTGCGGAAGGAATCTGCAGCATAACGGTTGCCACCAGCTGACCGACACAGTTCGGCAGCAGATGCTGCTTTATCAGACGCGCTCTGGAACATCCCAGTGCCTTTGCCGCCGTTACGTATTCAAATGACTTCAGCTGCAGGATCTGACCGCGAACGATTCGCGCCATACCGACCCAGTACAACAGACCGTATACAATAAAGATTGCAATCAGTCCGGTACCGATCTTCTGCAGACCGACAAACATTTTTACATTGGTCGCCAGCTTTTCTATGGAATCACCGATAACCATCTTGATAACGACGATCATCAGAATTTCCGGGACAGAATAAATAATGTCAACGACACGCATCATGATAATGTCCACTCTTCCGCCGATGAGGCCGGAGATTGCGCCGTAAATGCTTCCGATGATCATGACGATAACCGCGGAAACCATACCGACGATCATGGAGATTCGGGTACCGATCATGCAGCGAACCATCAGGTCACGGCCAAGACGGTCCGTACCAAAAGGATGCTGTACACACGGGAACATGGCCTCATGACCGCGGATCTGCTGATCATAGGTGTATGGTGAAAGCATCGGACCCACAAACGCAAACAGGAACAGAATGATGATCAGGAACAATGCCACCATGGCGATCTTGTTTCTCTTCAGTCTGCGCCAGCTGGCCTTCCAATAGCCTACTTCTTCCGTATCCAGGTTTTCCTCACCGAAATAACCTTCCGCCAGCGGAGTAAAGTCATCATGACTTAGTGAACTGTGCATCAAAAAATCTTTGATCTTCATGACTCCACCTCCTTAATCCAACGTGATGCGCGGGTCGACAGCCTTATAAAGGATATCGCATACCAGATTCATGATGACGATCATCGACGAATAGAAAATGGTAACACCCATGATCATGGTGTAGTCACGTGAGGAAATGGACGTTACAAAATAACGGCCCAGACCGGGAACATTGAATACACTTTCAGCTACAAAACCGCCGGTCAGAATACTTGCGGTCAGCGGACCGAGGTATGTGATGACGGGGATCAGCGAGTTCTTTAACGCATGTACAAAAATGACAGTAAACTCCGACATGCCCTTTGCGCGCACGGTTCGTAAATAGTCCTGATTAAGGACCTCCAGAATACTGGCACGGGTCAGTCGTATCAGATAACAGGTGGAATACAGTGCTAACGTGATGACCGGCATGATGGCACCCAGCCCCTTATCGTAAGTAACCGGAAGAAGCTTCATCTTTACGGACAGAACGATCATCAGGGAGAACGCGATAACGTAACCCGGCGTTGAGATACCGATGGATGAAAGCACGCGGATCACACTGTCCACAGGCCGGTCCTTATAAAGTCCGGAGATACAGCCCAGCGTAATACCGACGATCACGGCAGAGATCAGTGCTCGCACACCGATCTGCATGGAGACCGCAAAGGATTCCGTAATGATCTCACGTACCGCCCGGCCCTTCTGAAGGACATAGCTGGTACCGAAATCACCTTTTAACAAATTGCTCAAATAACGGCCATACTGAACGATAACAGGCTTGTCAAGACCATACTTGGCAATCAGCATCGCGCGCGTTTCCGCCGTTGCTTTTTCAGACATGAACGGGTCACCGGGCATCAGATTCATCAGGAAGAATGTGATCGTAACGATCGCAAACAGGCTGAGAAGTGCAAGGAAGACCCTCTTTACCATATATTTTAAAGTTTCCATTACTGCTCTCCTGACTTAAATGTTGTGGCACGCTGCAAAGTGACCGGGAGCGATCTCCCTAAGTTCAGGCATCGCTTCTTTACACTTTTCCGTTGCCCGCGGACAACGTATACGGAACGGGCAGCCGGACGGCGGGTACATCGGGCTCGGAATATCACCCTCCAGGATGATGCGTTCCTTGCTTGCGCTAAGGTCGGGGTCCGCAACCGGGATGGCTGAAAGCAGCATTTCCGTATACGGATGAGCAGGATGCTGATAAAGCTCATTGCTGGTGGTAAGCTCGACCAGATGGCCGAGGTACATGACACCGACGCGGTCACTGATGTGCTTAACGACCGCCAGGTTATGCGCAATGAACAGGTACGTCAGTTTTTCCGTTTCCTGAAGTTCTTCCAGCATGTTGATGATCTGTGCCTGGATGGATACGTCCAGGGCGGATACCGGTTCATCACAGACGATTAATTCCGGATTGACGGAAAGCGCGCGGGCAATACCGATACGCTGTCTCTGTCCGCCGGAAAATTCGTGCGGGAAACGATTGTAGAAATCACGGTTCAGGCCAACCTGCTTCATGAGCTCCAGGATCTTTTCCTGACGTTCGCTCTTGCTGGCGTACATTTTGTGGATATCCATGGCTTCACCGATGGTATCCGCAACCGTCTTTCTGGGATCCAGGGACGCATACGGGTCCTGGAAAACGATCTGCATCTTCTTGCGGTAGTCGTTCATCTTCTTGCCGAGGATTGTCTCACCGCTAAATAATATATCGCCGCCGGTGGGCTCTTCCAGACGAAGGATCGTACGGCCGAGTGTGGTTTTACCGCAGCCGGATTCACCGACGAGGCCGAGGGTTTCACCTTTCTTTATGGAAAAGGTGACATTATCCACAGCCTTCAGTGTAACTTTTTTACCGAAACCGGTCCTGACCGGGAAGTATTTTTTCAGTTCACGAACTTCAAGGAGTGCCTGCTCTTCTTCCGGACGGTTGGGATTTAATGCTTCACTTGTCATTTTCCGCAGCCTCCTCTCTCTTTGCTTCAGCAATCATGCGCCAGCAGGCCGCACAATGACCTTCTTCTCCCTCCACTTCAAACAGCGGAGCGTCTTCCCGTACACAGATCTCCATCGGACATGTGCAGCGGGATGCAAACGCGCAGCCCGGCTTCAGCGCCTTCAGATCCGGCGGATTACCGTTAATGGGACGAAGTTTTTCATCCTTCAGGTCTTCCAGCCTGGGAACAGAATTCAAAAGGCCTTCCGTGTACGGATGCTTCATGCGGTAAAACACATCACGTTTGGCACCCATTTCCACGATCTTACCGGCGTACATGACAACGACATTGTCACAGATATCAGACACGACACCCAGGTCATGCGTGATCAGAATAATGGCCATGCCGAGCTTGTCCTTCAGTTTCTTCAGAAGATCCAGGATCTGTGCCTGAATGGTAACATCCAGCGCAGTCGTGGGTTCATCGGCAATGAGCAGCTTGGGCTCACAAGCCAGTGCCATGGCGATCATGACACGCTGTCTCATACCGCCGGAAAGCTCATGCGGATACTGCTTGATACGACGTTCCGGTTGATTGATGCCAACCAGTTCCAGAAGCTCGATCATGCGCGCCTTACGCTCTGCCTTATTCAGCTTGGTATGTTTCTTTAAGGTCTCACCCATCTGGTATCCGATGGAAAACAGCGGATCCAGAGAGGTCATGGGATCCTGGAAGATCATCGCGATATCACTACCGCGCAGTTCCTGGATCTCCTTCTTAGAAAGTTTGAGAATATCCCGGCCGTCAAACAGGATCTCACCCGCTTTTACGACACCGGGGCTCTGGGTCAGTCTCAGAATGGCATGAGAAGAAACGGACTTGCCGCTTCCGGACTCACCGACGATACTGAGTACTTCGCCTTTGTGTAATGTGTAACTGATGCCTCTTACAGCCTGGACCTCACCGTCCTTGCCGAAGAAGGAAACTGCCAGATCTTTTACCTCCAGCAATACTTCTTTATTTTCAGCCATGTTCAACTCCGATTCAGATGTTTCATCAAAAGCCCTGTCAGGCTTTCCGATCATAAATGGAAAATGGGCAAAGACCCTCCGTAAACGGACATCTTTGCCCACAAATACATTTCTGTTATTATATACCACCTTTCAGCAATAATCAACCAAAAATTGTACTACAATAACAAATAATTCGCATTGGTTTTGTGACAGAATGACATTATATTGTGATCTCGCCCGCATCCAGCAATTCCTGAACAGATTTCAGAATACCGAATTTTCCGTGGAACCAGGTCAAACCGCCCTGGAAATATGCGGTGTAAGGTGCGCGGAGAGGTCCATCGGCGGAAAGCTCGATGGATGAACCGGATACAAAGTTTCCGGCTGCCATGATGACCGGATCATCATAACCCGGCATGTCCCAGGGTTCCGGCGTAACAAAAGAATCCACCGGCGCTGCCTTCTGAATACCGCGGCAGAATGCGCACAGTGCTTCCGGCGTCTTCAGCGAAATAGCCTGAATGATGTCATAACGTTTTTCTTTGCTGGAGGGAATGACATGATAGCCTAACTTTTCATATACGGCAGCCGCGAAAACAGCAGTCTTCACCGCCGATGCCGTTACCGTCGGCGCCAGGAAGAATCCCTGGAAGAAACTCGGAAGAAGTCCCAGATTTGCGCCGACTTCCTGTCCGAGTCCCGGCGCAGAGAGCCGGTATGCGCACTGCTCCACGCAGTCCTTGCGTCCTGCGATGTAACCGCCGATGGGAGCCAGTCCGCCGCCCGGATTCTTGATGAGTGAACCAACGATCATGTCCGCGCCGAAATCCGTCGGCTCCTTCTTCTGCACAAACTCGCCGTAGCAGTTATCGACCATGCAGATCAGAGACGGCTTCACGCTCTTCACAAAAGCAATCAGTTCACCGATCTGTTCCGGAGAAAACGTCGGACGCTCCATGTAGCCTTTGGAACGCTGGATCGTCACCAGTTTGGTCTTTTCATTGATGGCTTTTTTAATGTTTTCATAGTCAAAAGAACCGTCCGGCAGCAGGTCGACCTGTGCATAGGACACGCCCCATTCCTTCAGCGAGCCCTTGGACTCACGAATGCCGATAACCTCTTCCAGGGTATCATAAGGCTTGCCCACCGGTGAAAGGATCTCATCGCCCGGGCGGACATTGGCTGCCAGTGCCACAGCCAGCGCATGCGTACCGCAGGTGATCTGCGGACGAACCAGTGCCGCTTCTGCGCCAAATGCCTCCGCGTAGATATTCTCCAGCGCGTCACGGCCGATGTCATTATAGCCATAACCCGTCGTTGCTGCAAAATGAGCTTCCTGCAGGTTATTATGCTGCATGGCAGCGATCACCTTCAGCTGATTGTACTCCGCGTTTTCATCGATCTCGCGGAAACGCTCCGCAAGCTCCTGTTCCACTTCCTGTCCCAGACGGATGACTTTATCCGAAATTCCCAGTTTGGTATACATTGATCAGATCTTCCTTTTCCGAATCCACAAATATGGTGCCTTCCGTGCCTCTGAACCAGGTCAGCTGCCGTTTGGCAAAATGTCTTGTTTCAATTTTGGTGCGTTCGACCGCTTCTTCCAGCGTGATCTCACCGTTTAAATGCATCAGGATCTGCTTATAGCCCAGGCCCTGCATGGAGGTCATTTCCGGCGTGCAGCCATGATCCTTCAGCCGCTTCACTTCTTCCAGCAGTCCGGCCTCCATCATCAGGTCCACCCGCTTCTCAATACGCTCATAAAGCCGTGCGCGATCCATTGTCAGCACATAATAACGAAGATCATACGGACTTTCCTTGGCCTTTTCTTCAGCATTGTGCTCCGAGATCCTGCGGCCGGTCTCCTGAAAATACTCCAGCGCGCGAATGGTCCGTTTCACATTGTTGACCGGGATCTTATCCGCCGATTCCGGATCCACCATCCGCAGTTTTTCATGCAGCGCTTCCGCGCCCTGTTCTTCCGCTTCCTTTTCCAGCGCATGCCGGTATGTGCGGTCATTCCCGTTTTCCGTGAAATCAATGTCCCGTGTCACGGCCTGAATGTAAAATCCGGTACCGCCCACCAGAATCGGCACATGGCCGCGTGAATAGATACCATCCATGGCCTCCCGCGCCATCTGCTGAAAAACGGTCACATTGAATTCTTCACGGGGATCCAGCACATCAATGAGGTGATGCGGCACGCCCTGCATCTCCTCCGGCTGGATCTTTGCGGAACCAATGTCCATCATGCGGTATACCTGCATGGAATCCGCGGAAATGATCTCCCCGCCGATGTATTTGGCAAGTTCAATGGATGCCTTCGTCTTTCCCGCGGCCGTCGGCCCCGCGATGACGATGAGCGGCTTCTTTTTATCAGCCATTGATCAGTCCTTCCGTAACGCTGTGCAGCTTCATGGCATTGGATGCCTTCAGATATACGATATCACCGTCCTTCAGTTCCTTTCGCAGCGCTTCTGTAATGGCCTGCGTATCCGCGAAGGCATAAACGTTCTTCATGGAATTGGCCTCTACAAGCGCGCGCTTGATCTCCATAGCGTTTTCACCGATGAGGATCAGCTCATCGAACTTCTTGGAAGCCGCATATACACCGACCTCATAGTGATACTGCGGCGCATTGGCACCAAGCTCAAACATGTCCCCCAGAACCGCGATCCTGCGGCCGTTATTGTCCTTGTACTCCATGGTGCAGAGAACATCCAGACCGGCTTTCATGCTGGCCGGACTTGCGTTATAGGTATCGTCGATGATCAGCGCACCGTTATATTCGTAACGCTGCAGACGGTTCTTAAAGCCGGTGAACTGCGCAAGCTTTTCTACTGCCTTGTCCAGATCCACGCCGTAATGATCTGCGACTGCCAGCGCTGCGACTGCATTCAGCACGTTGTGCTCGCCCAGCACCGACAGACATGCTGAAAGTCTCTTCACACCGCGGATATAAAGATCAAAACAATACTTTCCGTTTTCCGGATGGATGTTCACTGCCCGATATTCCGCGTTATCCAGGCTTCCGTAAATCGTAACCGGATACTTGCACTCATCCTTGTGCTTCATCAGATACGGATCGTTTCCACACAGGAACAGACGCTTTTCTTGCGGATTCTCATCAAAGAATCCGTTCGTAACAGTGAACTTTTCCTTGCAGATCTCATCCTGAGTGCCATAGAACTCGATGTGCGCAACACCGATATTCGTAATAACCGCTGTTTCAATATTGGTCAATGATGAAATCAGGCCCAGCTCGCCGCGGACATTGAGTCCCAGTTCCAGAACAGCGATGTCATCGTCATCCGTCATTTCAGAAAGCGTGAGCGGAACACCGAGCCAGTTATTGTAATTCTTGTCCGTCTTGTAGACCTTCTTCTCCGCGGAAAGCGCAGCCGCAACCATTTCACGGGTCGTGGTCTTACCAACGGAACCGGTAATACCGACTGCAGGAACAGTAAGTTTCAGACGCGCCATTTTACCGATACGCTGAATGGCCTCAGTGGTATTATTTACCAGAATAAAAGCGCGCTCATCCCCTGCGTGGTTATCCAGCCAGTAATCAAACACCTCTTCTTCTGCGGTCAGGGTGGCGATGGCACCTGCCATCAGCGCCTTTTCCACATAATCGTGGCCGTTGATGTTCGCGCCGACGATCGGCACAAAAAGTGTGCTTTCTCCGATTTCACGGGAGTCTGTGGAAAGATGCTCCACCTTCATGTCAGCATCGCCCATCAGAAGCGTACCGCCGGTGCACTCTAAAATATCTTTGATCGTTACATTTTTCATGATCGTAATTCCTTTATCGAATAATGCCAAGTTCCGTGATGGAACGGGCATTCAGCCAGACCCGTCCGCGGATGCGCTTCATCGGCACAGTACCGATGGTGGACGAACGACTGTCCTCACTGTTTGCCGGGGTGTCTCCCAGCACAAAATACTCATCTTCACCCAGACGGATGGGATTTCGCGCAATGCCGTCCGACGTGATTTCGGAAACATAATTCTGAAGATCCAGTGCCGCGCCGTTAATATAGACTACACCGCGTTCGATTTGGATCGTCTCTCCCGGCAGGCCGATGACCCGTCGGATCAGAATGTCGCTTTCCTCCTCGCCCGTACGGGAAAAGGCCACCACATCAAACCGCTCCGGTTTCGTAAAAAGATACGCAGTCCGATTTGTAAAGACCACGGAGTTTGGAACGACCGTGGGTTCCATGGACCGGCTTTCTGTCGTGCTGGAGAAAAACAGATATTTTGCTATGAAAAGTCCCAGTGCCGATACCACAGCGATCTGGACCAGTGTCTCAAACACCGCAAGTGCCTTGGGGCGGGTGTCCTGGAGATACATTTTCTGTTTCATATTGAATCCTTTAAGAAAAAAGAAAAAAGCACCACATTGCTGCGGTGCTTTTCCCGGATTACCGTACTAATTCTTTGACCTTAGCAGCCTTACCTGTTCTCTGTCTTAAGTAGTTCAGTCTTGCACGGCGGACCTTACCGTTACGTACAACTTCGATTTTCTCAACAGCCGGAGAATGTAACGGCCAGCTCTTTTCAACGCCAACACCGCTGGAAAGCTTTCTTACAGTAAACGTCTCACGCACGCCGCCGTTCTGTCTCTTGACAACGGTGCCTTCAAAGACCTGGATACGCTCGCGGTTGCCTTCCTTGATCTTTGCATGTACACGTACGGTATCGCCTACAGCAAATTCGTCTACAGTAGCCTTTAACTGCTCTGCTTCAATCTTCTTAATGATATCGTTCATTATAGATTCCTCCTGTTTTCAGATATTCTTACTACTTCAGCTCCGGTCACCGCGAAGTTCAACCCCGGCTGCTTTCAGTACAGCGGAATACCCACTTTATTACAACTATGCTAATATAACACAGCTGTCAATAAAATGCAACAATTATTTGCATTTATTTTTGTTGAAAACGTTGAATTTCAGGGTCACTCCTTGCTCATGTCAATGAGCTTGTCCTTGAGTTCCTGCTCCATCTTACGAAGCTCCACTTCTGCAGCTGCACGCTTTTCGCGGCCTTCCTGCTGGATCTTCTGAACCTCGTTCAGGGTCTGGATCAGAGAAGCATTGGTGCTCTTTAAGGTCTCCAGATCCACGATTCCGCGCTCGTTGGCCTTTGCTGCTTCCGTGGATGCCATATGGAGGCTCTCGGCATTCTTTTTAAGAAGTGCATTGGTGGCATTGGTTACAGCAGCTTCTGCCTTGATGGCCTGTGTGGAATGTGCAAGGCCCAGTGAAATGACCATCTGATTCTTCCAGAGCGGAATGGTATTGACCAGAACGGACTGGATCTTTTCAGCCATCTGCGTGTCGGAATTCTGCAGCATGCGGATCTGCGGAGCCGTCTGCATGGAGATGGTACGGGACAGGTCGAGGTCATACAGCTTCTTTTCAAAGCGTAAGCACTGATCGGCCAGATCCTTGGCGGCCTGCGCATCTTCCGCACGGCCGGTCTCTGCAGCCTTTGCACGAAGCTCAGCCAGTTCACCGCCGCGGACTTCTTCCAGCTTCTTCTTGCCGGCCATGATGTACATGGTCAGTTCCTTGTAAGTATTGGTATTCAGTTCATACATCTTATCGAAGGTTGCAACATCCTTTAAGAGGGTCACCTGGTGGCCTTCCAGTTCGCTGCAGATCTTGTTGATGTTGACTTCAGTCTTGTCATACTTGGCCTTGATCTGCTCGACCTTGTTGGTAGCCTTCTTCATCTTACCAAACAGCCCCCTCTGCTCCGTGCTGCTGTCAAAATCATTGACTTCCGCAACAACGTTGGCCAGGAGGTCTCCGACTTCGCCAAGATCCTTGGTACGTGCCTGATTCAGCGTAGCCTGTGAAAAATCAGCCATCTTCTTCTGCGCGCCGGTACCGTAGTTCATGATAGCAGTGGTATCCTGGATGTTGATCTGGCTGGTAAAATTCTCTACCGCCTTCTTCTCCTCTGCGGATAAGATGGAGTCATCGATCTGAATGTTGACTTCCTCCACCGGTTCTTCCGTCTTTGCGACCGTGCCCTGTTCTCCGGTTACTGAGGTGAAAGTATCACCAAAAGTCATTGTGATGGGTGTTGAAGCTTCCATCTCCTTCATTTCTTCTGCCATGGGTTCCCCTCCTGTTTTTATTTCTGCCCTACCTGGAAATCATTATCCTTCCTCCACCGGTTCTTCCGTCTTTGCGACCGTGCCCTGTTCTCCGGTTACTGAGGTGAAAGTATCACCAAAAGTCATTGTGATGGGTGTTGAAGCTTCCATCTCCTTCATTTCTTCTGCCATGGGTTCCCCTCCTGTTTTTATTTCTGCCCTACCTGGAAATCATTATCCTTCAGGCCTTCCTGAGTCAGCATGGAATTCAGTACAGATATATCGCTGGAAATATCCCAGGCGGTATCTCTGAACAGCTGATCCAGCAAACTTTCAAAAGCATCATTGACCGTATCAATGGTCGTTTCCACGTTTTTCTGTGTTTCCAGCATCTGCGGTGTCTTTACCGGCTCATCTTCGATGTCCTTGTACGCCTGCAACAGCTTCCACGTGGTAGGAAGATAATAATTCATGAGTTTCCGGAGATCCATGATATTCTCCGGTTTCTCTTTGGCTTCCTCAAGAATACGGCGGATAACTGATTCCAGTTTCTGAAGCTTCAGCGTGATCACTTCGCCCGGAAGCTCGGCATTGATCTGCTGGATCTTCATGATGTAATCCTCACCGCGGCGGACGATGTCTCTGGCCTCCGGTGAAAGACCCTTCAGGCTTTCAGCCTTCACCATCTCCTGTTCCGCCTTGACCTTCTGGATCGCGGCTGCCCGGCGATAGTCCTTATACGTCTCATCGGAAGTGATCAGGCTGGTCTTCTGATCATCCAGATGTCCCTGCAGGAACATCTTGCGGGCGATCATGTCCTGAAGATCTTCCACGATGAACCGCACGGACTTTCCGGTATACTCGGAAAGCACCTCCAGAGTGACATAAGTCTTTGTGCCAAGGGCTTCCAGATAGGAATTGAAGCGCTTGACGCGTCCGGTCTTTTTGTTTCCGCCAATGATGTTGGAAAGACCCACGGCAGCCATGACAGCGGCCACTACAAAATTCATCACGGCGCCT
Source organism: uncultured Lachnospiraceae bacterium (assembly GCA_946040795.1). Lineage (GTDB taxonomy): Bacteria > Bacillota > Clostridia > Lachnospirales > Lachnospiraceae > UBA1267. The sequence continues at coordinate 18,198 of CAMGCK010000009.1, read as the reverse complement.
GCAGCGCCTCCGGCACCGTTAAATATTCCCGGAATATTTAAAAGTGCCATGAACGCACCGACTCCCGTCAGGATCCCACCCAGTACCTTCTGGGCATTTCCGCCCTTCAGCTCCCCGTCCATTTTACGGTACAGCGTGGGTTTCTGACGCTTTGAACTGTTTAAGATTGCACGTCTTGTAGTGTCGATCACTGCATTGACGGTATCCGCCACATTGTTTATCGTCTCATTAATTCTATCGATATCGGACTGAGCCATTTGCTTTTGCCTTTCGCAGATTATTTCTTTAACGCGTTCAGTCTTTCTTCAACGGAAGCCAGCATCTGAGTATACTTGTCTCTCTTTGCTTTCTCCTCTTCCACCTTCTCTATAGGAGCCTTAGCCAGGAACTTCTCATTCGCAAGCATGCCCTCCGAACGCTTCAGTTCACCCATCAGACGGTTCTGTTCCTTGGTCAGGCGCTCACGTTCCTTTTCAAAGTCGACCAAATCCTCAAGCGGAATGTAGATGGTTGCATCAGAGGTTACGGAAGATACCGCATCTTCAGAGATGCCTTCCTTGTCCGCTGCAACAAAAACTTCTTTCGCAAAAGACAGTGTAGCAAAAAAGTTTTTCGAATTTGTGAACACAGCGCGCACATTTTCATCACCGGACACTACGTGTACGGATGCTTTTCTGGACGGAGCAACATTCATTTCGGTACGGGTCGCACGGATGGCGCGAACAGCTTCCTTAATGATTTCAACCGCACGCTCGTCATCGGCAAAGTGCCACTCATCCTTATAAACCGGCCAGCTGGAGATCATGATGGATTCTTCCTCGTCCTGCAGGTTCGTGAAGATTTCTTCCGTAACAAACGGAATGTACGGATGAAGAAGCTTCAGGATCTGGATGAGAACGGTCTTCAGCGTCCAGATGGCTGCATTCTTGGTCTGGTCCTCTTCATTGTAAAGACGCGGCTTTACCATTTCAATGTACCAGTCACAGAACTCATCCCATGCAAAGTCATAAACCTTGCCTAACGCGATACCAAGCTCGAACTTGTCCATGTTGTCCGTTACATCACGGATCACATCGTTTACGCGGGACAGGATCCACTTATCAGCCTGCGTCAGATCTGCAAGCGTTACGCCGGTGGTATCGGCCTTTTCCATGTTCATCATGATGAAGCGGGAGGCATTCCAGATCTTGTTCGCAAAGTTGCGGCTTGCTTCCACACGCTCATAGTAGAAACGCATGTCGTTACCCGGTGCATTGCCGGTAAGAAGCATCATACGGAGTGCATCGGCGCCGTACTGGTCGATGACTTCCAGCGGATCGATGCCGTTTCCTAAGGATTTACTCATCTTGCGGCCCTGGCTGTCACGCACCAGACCGTGAATGTATACGGTATTGAACGGAATTTCATCCGTGTAAGCCAGACCGGAGAAGATCATGCGGCTTACCCAGAAACCGATGATATCGTAACCGGTTACCAGCGTATCCGTCGGATAGAAATACTTCAGATCTTCCGTCTGCTGCGGCCAGCCCAACGTTGAGAACGGCCATAATGCAGAGGAGAACCAGGTATCCAGCGTATCCGGATCCTGTGTCAGATGAACGCCGCCGCACTTCGGGCAGACTGCCGGCTGTGAACCGCTGACAACGGTCTCACCGCAGTCATCACAGTACCAGGCCGGAATCTGATGGCCCCACCAGAGCTGACGGGAAATGCACCAGTCACGGGTATTGTTCATCCAGTTGAGGTATGTCTTGGTGAAACGCTCCGGAACAAAACGGATGCGGCCGTCTTCAACCGCCTTAATGGCCGGCTTTGCCAGCGGAACCATCTTAACAAACCACTGCTTGGAGATCATCGGCTCGATGGTGGAATGACAGCGATAGCAGGTACCTACGTCATGCTTTAAGGGCTCGATTTCCTTTAAGTAACCGCCGGCCTTCAGATCTTCCAGCATTACCTTGCGGGCCTCCATCGTGGTCATGCCGGCATATTTGCCGCAGTCCAGAACGGTGGGTTCGCCTTCTGCAGCCTTACCGGATGCAATGTATTCATCAGCAGCCTTTGCGTCTTCCGGGCCGGTCATGTGACCGTCATAGGTGAAGACACGTACACGGGGCAGGTTGTGACGCTCACCGACTTCAAAGTCGTTGGGGTCATGTGCCGGAGTGATCTTAACAACACCGGTACCCTTTTCCATGTCCGCATGCTCGTCACAGATGATCGGAATTTCCTTATTGATCAGCGGAAGAATGACATGGCAGCCATGTAGATGTGCATAACGCTCATCCTCACCGTTGATAGCTACAGCGGTATCGCCGAGCATGGTCTCCGGACGGGTGGTCGCAAGTTCCAGCATCTCACCGGTCTCTTTTACCGGATATAACAGATGATAGAAATTACCATCCTGCTCTTCGTATTCTACTTCCGCATCGGAGATAGAGGTATTACAGTACGGGCACCAGTTTACCATACGGTTTCCGCGGTAAATAAGGCCTTCGTTGTACAGCTTGACAAAGACTTCCTTAACAGCATCTGAGCAGCCTTCATCCATGGTGAAGCGTTCACGCTCCCAGTCGCAGCTGGACCCCAGCGTCTTCAGCTGGCTTACGATGTGGGAACCGTACTTGTCTCTCCATGCCCACGCGCGTTCCAGGAAACCGTCACGGCCGATCATGTCCTTCGTGATACCTTCCCGTCTCATGGCCTCTACAACCTTGGCTTCCGTCGCGATGGACGCATGGTCCGTACCCGGCTGCCAGAGGGTCTCATAGCCCTGCATTCTCTTCCAGCGGATCAGAATATCCTGAAGCGTATTGTCCATGGCATGACCCATGTGCAGCTGACCGGTAATGTTGGGCGGCGGCATAACGATGGTATACGGTTTCTTATCCGGGTTCACCTTCGCATGAAAGTAACCCTTTTCTTCCCAGTTCTTGTACAGACGTTTTTCAATGTCTGAAGGATTATAGGTTTTGCTCAGTTCTTTCATTTGTTATCTCCTCTGATTCCGTTCCGTTTCCGGAACTTCCTCTTTATTCCAGCATGCCGCGATAGAGTTCTTTCTGCTCTTCCACATACTGCTTTAATTCCTCATTCATGACCTCCGGTGTATGCAGAAACATCTGCATGGCCGGATTCTCCTCGAGACTGCTCTTGCAGACGGCTTCACGATTCCAGTAGGACTGCTGCCATTCCGCAAGGCGCGCGTCTGAACATGTACCGAAGTACTTTTCCGGAAGCTCCTGTCCCGAAAGAACCGTTACATCGTAGATCTTCTTCAGCAGCCGTTCGCTGCCGGACTGGTCATAGGCTTTCTCCAGGTATTCCAGCGCCTGTTCAAACTGGCAAAGCTTGCCGTAGCAGTTGGCGATGGATTCCAGAACCTCCGCGGTAAACTGCGGAGAAATACGCCCGTCCCGTTCTCCGGTGACCAGCGTCTTATAATAGCGCACCGCGCCCAGGTACCGTTTCTTTTCCATCATGCTGTCCGCTTTGTAGCGGACTCGTTCCGGTCCGTTCTTCCTTCTCCGGAAGACCAGCCGGTTCTGGAATTCCTGCATTTCATACTCCGTGTAATATCCGACTTCGGAGAGCAGCATGAACAGCGTGGAATCCTGATCCGACGGTGACGAATAAAAACGCTCGATTTTATCCGCAGTCTCCGGCATCTCCAGTTCATTCCGAATGAAATGCAGCAGACGTTCGCTAATGAAATCGTCCCCGATCAGCGGCAGATTATGATAAATATAGTAGCAGAGTTCTTCAATGGTGTAAAGACGAATATCCAGTTCTTCCACCTCAAAGGGAACCTCCGCCTCTTTTCCGCAAAGCAGATAGCGGCCCATTTTTCTTCCTTTCTGTCACCGATCAGCTGATCGTAAACGTCTTTCTGATGACCGTGTCCGTGGCCGGACAGAATTCTCCAAAGCCCTTGTCCTTCAATGTCACATTGAATTCATTCTCCGATGAGAAGGACAGGTTCACGCCGATACGGCGCATTTTATTCTTTCGGATATCAAAATCCGTAAGCGGTATTTCCAGTGTCAGCGGGCTTCTTTCTCCCAGCTTCCGCACGCGGAACCGAAGTGTGGTCTCCTGGTCCGGAATAATATCAAAGGACTGTTTGGTCTCATACCAGTTGCTGCCGACCGACGCCAGATTCAGTGTCTTTAAGTTCATTCCCTTGTAGCCGTCAAAGTTGATGTCCACATCGATGCGGCCCTCACACATGATCTTATAAGGATACGCAGAAGTGTCACGCAGGTATTCACCGGCTGCATAGACCGCGCCCTTGGCAAACAGGTTTTCAATGAAGAACACCCGTCTCCTGGTACAGAGAACCTTCAGGAAACTGCTGCCCCATTTCTGGCAGGCATCCATACCGTTTCCGGACAGGTACGCGCTGGAGATCAGCTTTTTGTTCAGCATGCGTTCCACACATTTGGTCATGATGGAATCCGCCATACGGCAGCCCGCGGGAGTATTCAGAATATCCAGTGAGAATCCTTCTTCCAGGAAGGTACGCTTGGCATAGGCCACATTGGGCTTGATGCCGCGGAGCACTTCCATCTCATAATAATTCAGGCCATCGCCGGAAAGATCATAGAGGACGGAAATATTGGACCAGAGTTCGCGCTTCTGACTCAGCACAAAAAACAGATATGCTTCTGTATGGCTGATGATGTGAATCCGCTTGCGTTCAATGCCAAGACGTTTCATGCAGCGGATCACCGTATCCAGTACCACACTGTCCAGATCCTGTACCGTAAACATGATCTGGCTGATTTCTGTAGTGTTTTTGGCCTTAAAAAGCAGCTTCAGGGACTCATCCAGAAAATGATACAGCAGATCCTCTGCGGAATAGCGTACGCCCTCAAAGGTGGCAAATCCTTTCATCGCGACCATTCGGAGAAGCTTGTCAACGATGGCTCCGCCGCCCAGAAGCGCCGTTTCATACGCGATCTGGCCGATCAGCCACTCGTCCTTTCCCTTCTTTTTGCATATGGAATTTTGGACGAGGTAAGGATTCTCTTCATCTGAAAATACCAGATCCTGAGGCTCATCCCTGCCCTCTTCAAACCAGGAGATCCGGCAATAATCCTTGCAGAGATCATATCCGATGATCAGCCCTTTTTCCATGTTGGTTCCTCTTTCTTTATTTGAAAATCTCGTCGATCATGGCGTCCTTCAGAATCAGGCTCCGCATCAGTTCCGCAGTATCGCGTACATTCTGCTTTTCTGCCTTCATTTCCAGACGTTCGATGTCATCGTACCGGCTTCCGCGGCTGACCGCGCCCGTGTCTCTGGACACGACATCATCCGTTTCGATTTCTTCGATGCTTCCGTCTGCACGCCGTATCGAATAATAATACTTGATGCACTCACCTTTGTAAAGGACAAAGGATTTCGTAAATACACCGGGGTAGACCTCATTCAGCGTTCTGCGGAAATACTTGCCCGCAGGCATCACACGGCCGAATACCGCTGCGTCCCTCACGTCTTTTGAACGGAACTCCACATAGGCACGTCCTTCCAGATCCGCAGGCATCTTCACTTTCTTTTCCAGCTGCCGGAAGCATCCCAGAACGATGTTCTCATCCACTGCTTTCTTGATCAGCGCTTCACAAAGCGACCGGTCGTAATCGGAAAGTTCCTCTTTCTGCAGCGCAAAATGCTGCAGAAGTGCCAGTCCCGCCACACGCGGAAGCTTCAGCACTTCTTTCTTCAATTCCTCTGCGGCAAGCACCGGAAGGCATTCGCCGTTTAAGAAACTGTGATGGCTTCTTAACATGAGATACGCCGAACGGACCAGCGGATCCCGATGATTCTCCAGAAGATACAGATCAAAAAGCGTATCCAGATCCGTGTCATCGTCCACATAGAAGCATTCTGTGATAGCCCGCTCCGGCAGTTTCTTCAGCGGAAGCTTTTTGCGGCGAATACTGCGGATCAGACTCATGAGGTCGCTCATGCCGCCTTCAAAGTATTCCGCCAGATAACCGTAGATTCCCGGCGTTGCCTGCCCTTCTTCATACAAGCGGAAGCACATGGACGTCATGGTACGATCACCCTGCGCAACCGGTTCGTTCAAAAGATTCTCTGCCAGTTTTGCGATGCTTTCCAGGGAAAGCCCTTCATAACCGTATTCCAGGATCCTGCGGTATGCATCCTTATAGTATTCTCTGTCGATGAGCATCTCCAGGAATTTCACCTGATACTCCGGTGAGAACGCCGTGTAGTCGGCCTCCATTAAAAATTCACAGCAGTCAATATCCGCCATGACCGGCTGGCCGGAAAGGTCGATCAGCGTTTCATAAAGACGTGTCCGATAGAACGCGTCGATCTTGCGGTTCTTGATCAGATCGGTGACAATGAAAATCTCCTGCTCAGTCATCGCGCCCTGGCGAATGATCTGATCCGCTTCTCCCAGATGAATGAGGAGCGTATCATTTACATAATTCAGGCACTTCTTTTTCAGCGCGTCATTCTCAAAGACCCTGGACTTCTGCATGTGGGGATCGTGGAAACGGTGTCCGCGGGAATCCTCAAACGCGTAAATGACTTCCGTGCTGAAGACGGGAACCAGGGCCTCACCGTTACGAACGGCATAACCGGCTTCCTGCTTCAGCTGCGGATAATGGATCACCACACGCGCTGCTTCCGGAGCCGTCGTTTTTACTCGATAAAGATAAAAGGCCTCCAGCATGCCCGGTGCCGTATTATCGTCCAGATATTCTTCCTTCAGGACCGTATCCAGGACCGGAATGAGTCGAACCGTATATTCCTCCAGGCGCAGCTTCTTCAGTGCATACGCTTCAATGCGTTCATGATACGCAGACTGGATCTCCGCATCCTGTGCATATTCGGTCACGACCGCGTTATAGAGCATGTCCAGCGGAATGCCGGCCGTCTCCCGGGTCTGGCCGAAATGGACGATGACCTCACGCGGAATGGACTCCATGTGATTCCGGGGTGCAGAAGCCAGATAATACTCATACAGTCCCGGTATTTCAATACCGTTCTGTACGGCCTTCTTATACCAGATGAAATAAGCCGGACCGGTCTTTCGCTGCTGCAGATATACATTGCAGATGGCCTGCAGAAGTTCACTGCTTCCAAAGCGGTTGTACCCGGTCTTCAGGACCAGCATGTACAGATTTAAAAGGGCCGGATCCTTCAGATCATGGGAAAGAATTTCAAACAGTACGCGTTCTGAAAGAATGCCTCGGCGAATGCCGAACAATGCAGTCTTCAGTTCAAACGCGGAAAGTACATTGATGTCTCCGGTATTCTGACGGAACAGACGAGCCGCATTCAGAAGCACCGGCGTGAAGTCCGGACACATGTTGAAATACTGGAACAGGAATGAAAAGGAACGGGTGTGATCCTTCCGATATTCCGGGTTCAGAAAGTATTCCAGTTCGTGCATGAGCGCGGTACGATTGCCGTCCATAAAATATTTGTGTGTCAGCTTCCGTGCCATCTCCAGACGGTCCGAATCATTCTGCACCGTGGATACCAGATACAGGAACAGACAGTACGCATCCTTATGCTCCAGCCGCTCCTTCTGCACACGGTCCTGGAAACCGATGATCTCCGTTTTTGCCGTACTGACCGCGCCCTGCTCCAGGCAGTACCACGCGTACATCAGATGGACCATGGGATCCTTCTTGAATTCCGATGCCAGCTTCATGAACCGGCCGGTGATGCTCTCATAAGCTTCCCGTTCGCTGCGTTCCTTGGCGCATTCGTAATCCATGAACAGCGTAAGGAGCTCCCGTTCCTTCCGCTTTTCACGTCCCTTTTCACTCTCTTCTTTGACCTGATGTTCCTTCACAGACTCCAGATGTAACGGACCGTTTTCCGCGCTCTTCAGCGGATATCCGGCTGCGTTCAAAAACTGGGCCAGTCCGGAATCGTCCAGAACATTGGACATAAAGGTCTGATACAGACCCATCAGATGGAGATCCCGCATGAAAGGCATATCCGTGAATTCCTTCCAGCCGAATTCCCGCGCAGCATCGCGGTAATTTTCACGAGCAAAAGCAGCAAACTCCGCAAGGGTCTCAAACAGATGCGGCTCGTGATCTTTGCGCAGCGCCATGACGGTAAAGTCATACGGCAGCGACATTTCACCGCCGTTATAAACGATGTCGATTTTTCCGGTCAGCCGGCTGCCGGACGGCAAGCCGATGGTGCTGACTTCCATTTTCATTTTTCCCGTACGGCCGATTGAAAGCGGCTGCGAAACCTTGACGCGGGGATTTCCGGAATAAAAGAACAGGTGCATCGGCTCATTGTTCGCAGAAAGCACGCCGACTTCCATGACCAGACGTTTGTTTGCCGTCAGTTTTCCGGTAAGGATCTCCGCTCCGAAAGTGACTTCGGGTGACCGATATTCAATATTTCCTTTTGACAGCTGAAGCATTCGGCTTTTCATAAACGTTCTCCCAAAGTTACATTCCAAGATACATGAGCAGGCCCCATACATAAAGCCCGATCAGAGCGAGAATCAGGATCACACTGACCACGATTCCGCGTACTTCCATATAGTGACGGATCTTTTTGCGGTTTTTCAGGCCCATCGTCCCGAGGACGATGCTGAAAACTGCCAAAAGAAGTGCGGCAATCATGAGGATTCCCACGATGTAATCCGCCCGCCCCGCCGCGCGGTAGCTTAAAAAGACCGATACCCCGGCCGCCGCCAGCGCTGCCAGCGATACGATGAAGGACAGAATGCCCTGTACCGTACTGTTTTTCAGATCATTGACCATGGTGTCACGCCGGGAGATCTTGATTCTCTGTGTCTTTCCGACACTGCCCAGACGCTCTTCCTCTACTATGATATCCAACCGGAACCTCCGAATTTCTTACTTTGACTTCACATAAAACGGGATCACCTGTTCAAAACGCTGACGAATAGCATTGGGGTTTCCGATGCCCTTGACCGTATCCGTTCTTCTGGATACAAAAGCAGACAGCTTCTGCATGTATTCGTCCGGCGTGATGGTGCCTTCCGCCACATAGGTGAGTCCTTTTTCCCAGGATGCCGTCAGATCCGGATTCAGCAGCTGCTTTATGGATGCGTCTACCACATCAAAAACCAGTTCGCCCTGCAGTTCCGGCGTGACCACCTGAGTCTTTTTGTTGATCTTCAGGTATTTGATCGTTTCCAGCTTCTTCAGGATCTCTGCCCTGGTAGCGCTGGTTCCGATACCGCTTCCCTTGATATGTGCCCGGAGATCTTCATCTTCGATGAGCTGTCCGGCATTTTCCATGGCAAGGATCAGGCTGCCCGAGGAATAACGCTTGGGAGCCGATGTCTCGCCCTCTTTTATATCGAATTTCTCCACGGGGAGAACCATCCCCTTCTTCAGTGTGGGAAGAAGCTTCAGAAGTTCTGCATCCGTTTTGTCTTCCGGATCCTGATGATCCTTTCCGGTCTTCCATACTTTCTGGAAGCCTTCCTCCGCCAGGAAGCGGAAGCTTGAGAAAAAGTGTTCGTTTTTACGTACCGTCTCCACCGCGTATTTTTCATAACGGGCAGCCGGATAAAAGATGCACAGGAACCGGCGGCAGATGAGTTCATACACCTGCTTCTGCACATTTCCAAGCGCGTTCAGCGCACTAAGACCCTGTCCGGTCGGAATAATGGCATAATGGTCCGTGATCTTTTTATCGTCCGTATACATGGACTTTTCCACACCGGCATAGGCCTTCTTGTCCAGGATCTCCTGCGCGTATGCACCTACTGCCTGAACATTTTTCAGTCCGCCGATATTCTTGTAAATTTCCTTTGCCACGGCAGTTGAAAGCACACGGGCATCGGTTCTCGGATAAGTCACCAGTTTCTTTTCGTACAGTTCCTGTACGATGTTCAGGGTCTCATCCGGACTCTTCTTAAAGCGTTTGGAGCATTCGTTCTGCAGCTCCGCCAGATTGAAAAGAAGCGGCGGATTCTTCTTTTCCGTCTTCTTCTCCGTAGAGGCCACCGTAACCTCCACCGGCGGATCCTCATTCAGCATCCTGATCAGCTCTTCCGCTTTTTCACGTTTTTTGAAGCCGTTCTCCTTGTACAGTTCCGGGCCTTCAAAATACTTTGAACCGGCCACAGCGCGCCACTCGCCTTCAATGGTGCGGTCGTTAACCTGAAACGTCCCGATCACCCGATAGAACGGCGTCGGAACAAAGGACCGGATCTCCCGCTCTCTTCGTACGACCATGCCCAGTACACAGGTCATGACACGACCCACGGAAATTACCGAGCGGTCGGTATGAAGCGTCCCGGAGATCACATTGCCGAACTTCAGCGTCAGTGCCCGTGAAAAATTGATGCCCATCAGGTAATCTTCCTTGGCACGCAGATATGCAGACGCTGCCAGATTGTCATATTCGGCAATATCCTTGGCTTCACGGATACCGCGTTTGATTTCTTCCTCCGTCTGAGAATCGATCCAGACGCGCTTTTCCTTTTTACCGGTCACATGCGCTTCCTGAGATACCAGGCGGTAAATATACTCCCCCTCCCGTCCCGAGTCGGTACAGACATAAATGGTCTCCACATCGGCCCGGTTCAGAAGTCCGGCCACGATCTTGAACTGATTTTTCACGCTGTCAATGACCTGATATTTCCAGTTTACGGGAATGAACGGGATGGTATCCATGCTCCATCTTTTTAAATTCGGATCATAGGCATCCGGGTAGCACATGGTGATCAGATGGCCCACACACCATGTGACGATGTCCGTCTCGGATTCAATATACCCGTCCTGCCTTGCGCCGCGGATACCCAGCACCCGCGCAAATTCCTGCGCGACGCTGGGTTTCTCGGCGATATAGAGATTCTTTCCCATGAAACCCCGCTTATACCGTGGTGAAACGGAATACGGTCAGGGAAACGGCTTCGCGGCCGGCCTTGATGAACGGCTGCGGGAATTCCGGATGATTAACAGCATCGGGCATGTACTGAGTTTCAAAGCAGACTGCCGCGTTGTTGCCGTAGGAAGCGCCCTTCTTGCCGTGGGGCTGGTTCATACCGTTGGAGGTGTAGATCTGAACGCCCGGAAGGTCGGTGTAAACTTCCATCTTGATGCCGGTCTTGTCGCCGATGCACTCAGCAACCAGCTCTGCGTTCTCCTGAACCTCATTGTTGTTGACGATGAAGTTGTGGTCGTAGCCGCCGCCAAAACGGATGGCTTCAAAGTCAGCCTCGATATCCTGGCCGATGGTCTTACCTTCACGGAAGTCCATCGGAGTGCCTTCAACAGACGGAAGCTCGCCGGTGGGAATGAGATCCGCATCGGTAGCGGTGTAACGGTCTGCGTACAGCTTCATGACATGGCTGCGGATATCGCCTGAGTCATGACCGTTTAAGTTGAAGAAGGAATGGTTGGTCATGTTGAATACGGTATCCTTGTCGGACAGGCCGTAGTAATCACACATGAGCTCGTTGTCTTCGGTCAGGGTGTAGGTGACTTCAATGTCCATTGCACCCGGGAAGCCCTGGTCACCTTCCGGAGAATGGATGAAGAATACAACGGATTCAGAATCTTCCGTCTTCTCCGTCTCGTAGTTCCAGAGTCTCTTGCAGAAGAAGTCGGGGCCGCTGTGCAGGTTATGCGGATTCATCGGCGGATTCCAGAGCTTGTAGGTCTCACCGTTTAATGAGAAGGTTGCCTGGCCGATGCGGTTGCCGTTTCTGCCGATGACAGCGCCGTAGAAATTCTTGTTGTTCTCATACTCCTCGGAAGTGTCGTAACCGAGTACGACATCGACCGGATTGCCGTCCTTATCGGGAACGATGAGGTCCACTAAAGAACCGCCCACATCCGTCAGAACAGCCTTCATGCCGTTTGAGTTCGTGAGGGTGATGAGATGAGTTTCCTCGCCGGTTTTGTATACACCGAATTTCTTAATTTCCATGTTATTTCCTCCATTTATTTTATTATGCGCCGGACACGCTTTTTTATCTTTTGTCTGACCCGCCGGGCAATGTCATGCCTTCCCGGGAGGGTTACTCTGCCGGATAAAGATCCGGGCGTTTGCTGTCGATCACAGCGGAGACATCGTCCAGAAGATCCGTCAGACGGTTCTTGAACTTCTCTTCTCCCCGGTCGGCATGAACAGCCTGCCACATCCGGGTACCGTCCACATTGCGGCGTCCCTGACGGAAATAATCGTCGGTACGCTGCATATAATACGCGCTGGAATCCACGTTGAAGAAGTAGCGGAAGCCGTAGGACCGCATGGTCTCGTAACGCTCGTTGTAACCGTCGTAATCGTAGACCTGCCAGGAGACGGATGCCGGGCCGAAGTCATTTCCGTAAGGGAAAACCAGAAGGTCCGTACTGCCCACGATGGGTTCCACCTCACGCGCCCACATGTCGGAATCCCAGACAAGCGTTTCCATCGCAACCTGTCCCAGCCGCTTATGGCCCCAGGTGTGGCTGGCAAATCGCCAGTTCATGGCTTTAATGGCTTCCGCCACATTCATGGCCGTGACCTTGTCTGCCGTGATGTTCGGGTTGGATCCGCTGATGTCCTCGCGCTTGTATTTATTGTTCTCTTCCGTGGGTTCGTAGTAATCGCACTCGTCATTGTACCAGAAATCACTGGTGCGGTAACCAAGTACACCGTTGTAGCCGGTAACTGCCATGATCGCACGTCCGCCGCGGTAGCAGAAATCGGGGTGCAGATCGATGAAATCCTCCAGGATCGGAAGAACATCGAACGCGCCGGTTACCACCGTGCCGTCCGTCAGTGTCATTTCATTCAATACACGGCCGTCTTCCGCGACTACCAGACGATCCGGGAAGCCGTGACCGGTCATGTACTCGTAATAATTCGTATCATCCACAGACAGGATGAACGGCTGCTTTCCTTCCGGAAGGAGAATGGTCTGATAAGCCATTTTCTCCGTGCCGTCGGGCTGCTTTTCCATTCGTACCAGGTCATAGATATCCGTCAGAACATAACCCTTTTTGTACATGTCTTCCAGTACCGCCGCAAATTCGCTGACGGTGGTCATGGCGTCATTGTAATCCTTCGCCTTGCCCCCTGCTGTTTCCGGGTCAAACGCCAGATCCGGATCCACAACCAGCGAGTGGAAAAAGATGTGCGTCACGTTATTGTTGATCTGGAAGGGCTTTAATGCCTGTTTTTCCGCCGTGTAGGTGGCAATGGCATCTGTGTACTCCTGAATGTTTCCGTAGCCTGTAATGCCCTTTATCAGATCAATGGCGGTGTCATAATCATATTCCGCGGCAGCGCGGTTCGCACGGTCCAGAATATCATCACCGGTCAGCTTCAGCGTAGGCTCACCGCTGAAATGGGCAAATTCCACACCGGGTTCGATGGAAAGCACGTACTTTTCAAAAGCCGCCTGCTCTTCCTTCTTTTTGTTCCGCTCCGCTTCCGGATCCGGTTTGGTCTCTTCCACCACCGTCGTCTCCGTCACAGTGGTCTCCGGTTCCGTCTCCTCTCCGTTCAACTTGTTCGCAATGATCTCACCGGTCTTGATGACGGTGTCCTTCAGATATTTGTTGTAAACAAAGATTCCGACGATGACAAAGGCCGCAAGCGCAATGACCGAAGAAAGAACAAAGATCGTTCTTCCCACAAAAATGTTTTTTCGCTGACTGTTTGTCAGGTAGGCCGTACGGCGGTTTGCGGCACGTCTTCTCTGCCGCCGCCTGCGGATGCCCTGTTTTCTTGACGGCATTCTTTCCTCCGAATCTTTTTCATGCGGGAACAGCACGGTTCCCGCCATGAACTTCAAATGATCGTAAAACAGTAAAATTACAGTGCTTCACCCTTGGACCACTGCGCTTCGTACAGCTGCTTATAGAAGCCGTCCGCCGCCATCAGTTCATCATGGGTGCCCTGCTCAACCACATCGCCGTCACGTACCACCAGGATCAGGTCCGCGTTGCGGATGGTGGAAAGACGGTGGGCAATGATGAAGCAGGTCTTGCCCTTCATCAGCTTGACCATGGCCTTCTGAATGCGGATCTCCGTGCGAGTATCGACATTGGAGGTCGCTTCATCCAGAATCAGCATGTGCGCGTTTAAGAGCATTGCGCGGGCAATGGTCAGAAGCTGCTTCTGGCCCTTTGAAATGTTGGTACCGTCATCGCTTAAGACCGTATCGTACTTGTCCGGCAGACGCATGATGTATTTATGAATATGGGCGGCCTGGCAAACTTCCATGACGTCTTCCAGAGTCGCGTCTTCCTTGCCGTAGGCCACGTTTTCATATACTGTACCCTGGAACAGCCAGGTCTCCTGCAGGACCATTGCGAAGGCCTTGCGGAGAGAATCACGGGTATATTCACGGGTCTCGGTACCGTCCACGAAGATCTTTCCGCCATTGATGTCATAGAAACGCATCAGCAGGTTGATGATCGTGGTCTTGCCGGCACCGGTGGGACCGACGATGGCGATCATCTTGCCGGGCTCTGCCTTCAGAGACAGGTCGTGAATGATCTCGCGGTCTTCCGTGTAACCGAAACGGACATGGGAAAGTTCCACCTCGCCCTTGACCTCGGACAGGATCTGTTCATGATCGGAAAGCGGCATTTCCTCCGGCTCATCCAGCATACGGAATACTCGCTCCGCTGCGGCGATGGCGGACTGCAGCTCCGACATGATGTTGGCCGCCTCGTTGATGGGACCTGAGAAACGTCTGGAGTACAGGACGAAGGAAGAAATATTGCCGATGGTGATATTGCCGAACATATACAGGATCGCGCCGAAAATCGTGACAAGCCCCAGGGAAATGTTCGAGATGCAGTTAACGGACGGACCGTTAAAGGCAGCCATGTAGTCGGCACGGTAATATGCGTCGACAGCTTCCTGATTCTGCTTCTGGAATTTGTTCAGCGTGTTGATCTGCTGGTGATAAGCCTTCAGGGACTTCTGGCCGCCGATCATTTCTTCAATGAAACCGTTCAGTTCACCCAGCTTACCGGAACGGGCACGGAACAGCGGACGGGTGATGCCGGCCAGCCATCTCGTGTAGAACACGGTGATCGGAATGGTCAGGCAGAAAACCAGTACCAGGATCGGTGAAATACTCATCATCATAACGAATGAGCCAATGACCGTAACCAGACTGGAGAAGATTGCCACAACATCGCTGGAAAGGCTGGTGTTGATGGTATCGATGTCATACGTGATGCGGCTGATGATATCGCCCGCGGAGTGCGTATCAAAGAAGCCCACGCGAAGATTCAGAAGACGGTCAAACATGTCGCGGCGCATACCGGATACGATGCGCTTGGTGACCTGGATCATGATCAGGTTCAGTCCATAGGAAAGGACACCGGAGACCACAACGGTGATCATCATGAGCACACAATAATGACCTACAAGCGCAAAATCGACCTTGCCGATGCCGCCGGCCAGCGCGTCCACAGCCTGGCCGGATAACTTCGGTGTAATGAGGCCGATGCCGTTTGCAAGAATCGTCACCAGAATGGCGGATAACAGCAGCAGCTTGTGATTCAGCAGATATTTGAACAGGCGGATCAGGGTGTGCTTCTTGTTGACGCCCTTGATGGCCTTCTCTTCCTTCTTGATCTGGCTGTGTACCGTGTCCATGCATTCTTTGTACATGTTGGACTTATCGATCTCAGCCTGTTTCTGAATGACGCGGTCCAGAATGTCCTCATAAGTCTCCACATCGCGGAATACCGGATGCTCCTTGGCAGCAGCCAGGATCTCAGCCTTCTGCTCTTCCGTCAATGTAACCGTCTCTTCTGTTTCCTCAGAGGAGTCCGCGGACTCACCGCCTTCACCCATCTGAGACTGGCTGATTTCACGGTAGACCTCACAGCTTTCCATCAGCTCTTTATGTGTACCGTATCCGATCATTTCGCCCTCTTCCATGACGATGATCTTATCTGCGTTCATGATGGAGGAAATACGCTGTGCGACGATGACCATCGTGGTGTCCGGATAGTAATCGCGGATCGCGCCGCGCATGCGGGCATCCGTAGCGTAGTCCAGCGCGGATGAGGAGTCGTCAAGGATCAGGATCTCCGGATTTCCGGCCAGCGCGCGGGCGATGAATACACGCTGCTTCTGTCCGCCGGAAATATTGGCGCCGCGGATAGCCAGTTCATAGTCCAGGCCGCGCTCGGCAATGAAATCGGCCTGAGCGGTCTTCATGGCAAGTTCCAGGGCTTCATCGGAAACAGGCCGTCCGAAACGGATGTTCTCGCCGATGGTATCATGGAAAATAATGTCGTTCTGGAAGACTACGCCAAACTTGGTCTTCAGCGTTTCATCGTCAAATGTGCGGACATCCTGTCCATCCACATAAACGGTACCGTCATTCACTTCGTAATAACGCATCATCAGATTGACAAGCGTCGTCTTACCGGAACCGGTTGCACCGATGATACCCAGTGTCTCACCCTTCTTCAGTGCGAAGTTGATGTTCTTCAGCGCGTTTTCACCTTTGCCGTACGCAAAGTTGACATGATCGAAAATAATGCGGCCCTCTTCCGCCTTTTTGCGGATTTCCTCATCTGTCTGCGTTTTTTCGCGAACGGTGAGGTCCGGCTCAATGGTCAGGATCTCCGCAATACGTTTGCCGGATGCGGATGCTCTGGAGTACATCATGAACATGCGGGACATGAACAGGACTGCATTCAGAATGGTGGTAACGTAAGTCATGAAGGCCATGATGGTGCCGGGCTTCGTTGCGCCGCCGTCGACACGTTTTGCGCCGTAGATAATGACGAGCACCATGCCGATGTTCAGGATAATATTGACAACGGGATGCATACCGCCCATGACGGTGTTGGCCATCTGGTCACGGGTGACAACATCCATATTGACTTTTTCAAAACGTTCGCGCTCGGTGTTGGTCTTGGAAAGCGCTTTGATGACGCGGATACCGGTGATGTCCTCGCGGACGATGGTAACAAAACGGTCCAGAGCCTTCTGCACTTTGCCGAACATCGGTATACCGTAGCGGCAGAAAATATAAACAAACAGTGCCATGACAGGAAGCATGGCGCACATGACCAGCGTCAGCGGTACATCCAGGAAGAATGTGACTACCAGAGAGCCGATCAGCATGATGGGCTGACGAACCCCCAGACGCTGCATCATTCCGAGGAACTGATGCACATTATAGGTGTCCGATGTGGCACGTGAAATCAGAGAAGCTGTGGTGACTTCCTCCTGCTGTGCCATTGACATGTAATTGATTTTTGAAAACAGCTGCAGTCGAATGCGTTCCGTAGTGCTTCGCGCAACAAAAGATGCCATGCGGTTTGCCGTGACATTGCAAAGAAGGGAAATACCCGCAAATGCCAACATGACCAGGCCCCAGAGGAAGATGAACGGGATGGATCCCTTGGGGACCACATCGTCGATCATGATGGCCATGGCCCACGGAATCAGAAGTTCTGCAACGGTTGCAATGACCTTGATCACAAAGCCAACACTCATTCG
This sequence comes from uncultured Lachnospiraceae bacterium, assembly GCA_946040795.1. Taxonomy (GTDB): domain Bacteria; phylum Bacillota; class Clostridia; order Lachnospirales; family Lachnospiraceae; genus UBA1267. The sequence continues at coordinate 732 of CAMGCK010000009.1, read as the reverse complement.
CTTGATGTAGGGTTTCAGAAAGCCGAAAATCTGTCGCATTTTGTTCTTGTATGCCTCTTTCTTAAAATTTACTACAGAAAACGCCAGTATGGAACTTATTATATTACAACGGAGGGATAAATGCAAGGTGACAAATATGGCATCGGGGGGATCTTTTGTCATCGGGGGACATTTGGTATTATGAGAAGCATTTGACAGCGGAGACATCTTTGCTGACGGAGAAATCTTTGGCAGCGGAGACAGCTTTACTGGCAGATAAATGATCGTTATAAGGCAGAAAGTGCGTTCACGATTTGAAATTCATTCATGAGATACGTTATATATGGTCCGTGCCAGGTTCCGTGATTTCCGTTCAGGCCATTGTAAAATTTAACGCCCTGCACACCGGCCCGCTCACATTCATGAAGTTCTTCAGAAAAATCCGAAATGACAACTGCTTCCCCGAACGATAATATGTAATCCAGTTTGGAGCTGCCGTAAGGCACCAGGATGGTCCTGATGCCGCCGAGTCCGTTCCTTTGCAGCCATTCGATCTTTTCCGGGCCGGCATAGCCGTTTGTGTATGCTTTTGAGAGGATTGCAACCTGTGTCCCCTTCTCTTTCAGGATCGTCAGCGCACGGATCAGGGCCTGTTCCGGCTGGCGTGACAGATAAAAGCCCGGCTCTTTTGTCCTCCAAACCGGCACCGTCCCCCATTTTGCCAGGCAGCCGTCCATGTCAAAATAAAAGACA
>CAMGCK010000008.1 GCA_946040795.1 uncultured Lachnospiraceae bacterium | reverse complement strand
TGGTTCAAGGTTTTGTAGTATCGAACATTTTTATATGCTCATGAATAATTCAGGTAAAGGTATATTATTTAGATATAAACTAACGGGAGGTGCGGGATGAGATATCGGTTTTTGATTCTATCAGGATTATTTGCAACTCTATCACTATTATCCTGCACAGCATCAACGTCTGTGAAGGAACAAGCAACTGACTCGGTGGAAATATCGACAACAGAGAGGGAACCTACAATCGGTGCGATAGAGCCTACGGATCCGGATAAATATCTGATGGACAATGACATTGATCTGGAATTATTAAACCAAAGGTATGAAATGGCAGAGTTGATTGACCCTGTTTTTTGGGAAAAGATTCAAACCGGGAAAGTTACGGAAAATAATGGTGATCAACATGAATTGACGGCAGAAGAACTATCAGATTTGATTATTACACTCAAGAACTCAGTTCTGATTCCAACTATCAAGTCATCTCGTCATAATACTGATATCTGGAATGAATACGAAGTTTCCACTGAAAAGGAAAGTTTTTATTTTTTCCATATCATAAGAGAAGGCAAAGAATACTATTGTCTGGATTCCAGAATTGTTCATGTCGAAGGTCTCAGGAATTTATATTTGCTTTTTGAAGTTGTTGACTGACGATCAACAGGGCCCCCTGAATAACCAAAGTGTTGCTCAGGGGGCCTTGTTCTTTTTTTGGGTATATACGCCTTCCGTCGATTTAGTGAATATCGTACACACTTCTTAACTTCAGCGCACGCGTATCACCACTTAAAACTTCAACCGTCACAGTTCCCGCATTCATGTCAAAGAAATTATCGGAAAGGATCAGGTCGTCACTACCGTTCTGGATCTCCACGCTCTTTGCGTATGCTTTTGCGGAAACGGTGATATACTTGCCCTCCACGGTGGCAGTAAGCTCCGGATCCTCGTAGTGGAAATACTTGGGATAGCTTAAGTTGACTGTGCCGGAGGAAACCACCTGTCCATCCTTGACGGCTTCGTAGCTGATATATTCGTCGTAGATCTTCAGGTCACTGAGGTCCACCTTGTCCAGCCAGGTCGATGAGAACGCCTTTACGACGATCTCTTCGGACTCCGCGCGCAGGACCTCGCCCTTTGTATTACGTACGGCCCAGTTCACGGTAATGTTTTCATCATTCCATGTTTCATTGGCCACACAGAGACGAATGGACTTCTCAAAGTCGTAGGGATAGCGGTTCAGCGGCTTTCCGGAGGATACCATACCGTTCTCTTCGCAGGAGATCATAATGGGCGCGAAGAAACGTTTTTCATAATAATGAAGCGCCTTTAAGCGGCCTGTGTAGTCGATGGAAGACCAGGACGCCACCGGCCAGCAGTCGTTCAGCTGCCACACCACGGTACCCATGCAGACGCCGCGATTCCGGCGGAAATGCTCAACACCGTAGCGGATACCATCGGCCTGAAGGAGCTGGGACGCATAGATCAGTGTGTTGAAATCCGTCGGGTAGAGATAGGTCTGCTGCATGTAGTTCATGATCTTGCCGTTTGCGGAGCCGTTTCTCTGGTGGCGTTCCATGACGTAGGAGAAGATGTTCTTGTCCTTGGGATCGTCCGTGAAGGTATCCACGGTCTTCTCCGACGGGAAGGACTGGAAGCCGAACTCGGACAGATAACGGAACTGATGCTGGCGGTAGGCAGTGAAAGGTTCATTGCCGTGCCATACCATCCAGTAGTGCTGGTCACCGCGTGAGGGATCCTGCGGCGCGTCAAAGGAACCGCCGGAGGACGGTGAACTGGGCCAATAGAAGGTCTGCGGACACAGCTCTTTTACCATTCCGGAGATAATGTATTCGTAAAGATTCAAATAGTCGCGGAGCAGAGCCGGACGGGCAGCGAAACCGGGCATCATGGCCTCTTCTTCCACTTCGTTGTTGCCGCTGATGAGCGCCAGCGAGGCATGATGGCGGAGACGGAGCAGGTTGTCACGGAATTCGGCGCGGACATTGGCATCGAATTCCTCTGTCAGGGAATACATGGAGCAGGCAAACATCATGTCCTGCCATACCAGGAGACCCAGCTCGTCGCAGATGTCGTAGAACCAGTCGTCCGGATAGTAACCGCCGCCCCAGACGCGGATGCAGTTGTGGTGCGCCCAGGCAGCTTTTTCCAGGAGAGTGCGGGTAGTTTCCGGGGTGACGCGGCCCAGAAGGTGGTCTTCCGGAATGTAATCGGCACCCATGGCAAAGATTTTGAGACCATTGACGGTGGTGGCAAATTCCTCACCGCCCACCTCCAGTTTGTCGCGGCTCATGGTGACGGTACGGAGACCGATGCGTTTTTCCCAGGTGTCCAGAACAAGCTCCCCGATCTTTAAGGTCACTTTTACAGTATATAAAGGCTGCGCACCGTAACCGTTCGGCCACCAGAGCTCGGGGGCTTCAATGACGGCGGACATGCAGTCCACGGGCACCCCGTTTTCGGAAATCACTTCCGTATCGACGAGGATCTCATCGGTGGGTGCCGTAATCTTCAGTTCGTAATCCAGCAGCCCGGCGGTCTTGTAGGCCTCGTTCGGATCGCCGTAGATGACATCGGGCTTCAGTTCCAGCTGAACGCGGCCTTCTTCGTGATGCTGAAGAATCAGGACCGATTCCAGCTTGGCGACGGAATAACCCTGCAGATAAACGGGCCGCCAGATGCCGGCATCCGGAAGATGAGCCCCCCAGTCCCAGCCGTACATGCAGTGCGCCTTGCGGACCTGGCTGAAGCCGGGAATCGCATCGTTCACACCGTTGAAGGGATCCTTTTCGTACAGGTCTTCCGCATAGGCGATGGGAGAGTGGAAATAAATGCGAAGCTCATTGGTCTTTTTCAGAAGATGCTTGACTTCAAACTCCCAGGTGCGATGCATATTGTTTGTGCAGGCAATCTTCTCATCGTTCAGGTATACATCGGCGATGGTATCCAGACCGTCAAAGTGCAGCAGCACATGGTCTTCTTCCAGGACTGCGGGGTCTGCGGTGAAGGACGCGATGTATTCAAAATCGTTCCGCATAAGGTCAAAGGCGGCCAGTTCATTGTCCTTCCAGAAGGGATCCTCCATCTTTCCGGCGCGGAGAAGATCTCCGTAGACGGAACCGGGGACGATGGCCGGAATCATTTCGTCGCAGCCCACCTGATGCATGGTCCAGTCCAGGCTGCATAAATTCTGTGTGATCATTTTCTTACCTCTGTCAATGTGTGCTTACTGGTGTATACCGGTTTACATAAACAGATCTCCGGTCCTTTGCGATCCGGAAATCCGCTCATCCGCCACTCAGAATACGAATGTCATAATGGAATGCTGTTTGATCTCCGTCTTGGCGATGGAATTATTGCAGCGGATCACCACCGGCATGTCGCGGTCCAGCGTGTTCAGAAGCACCATGGCGATGCTTCCGTCCGGATTCTTGAACGCGGTGCCTTCCAGCTTGTTCGTGTACAGAGAGGAGCCCAGACGGACTGCGCCCGGACGGATGAACCTGGAGATCTGGCCCATGTAGTAGTAAGAGCTGTGGAAGAGCAGCTTGCCGTTTTCATCCACGGTGATGGGAGATTCGCCCATCCAGGGACCGTGCTCTACCGTGGGACGCAGGAAACGCTTTTCAATGTCGGTGATAGTTTCATCGGTGATTTCACCTGCACGGAACTTCTTGCCGAATTCCACCTGCTCATCGCCCCAGTGGTACGGACGTCCGGTCTCATCAAGGAGCATGTTCCAGTCCACCCAGCCGTTGGCGAAGTTATTCAGGTCGCCGATGATATCGTGTGCATAATGCTCACCGGAAGCATAAGCGCACTTGTTGTGCGCGCCGGTGGAAGCCTCGGAACCCAGGATCATCTTGTCCGGGAACAGCTTGTGGAAGACGCTGAGGGCTTCAAAATGGTCACCGGAGTACCAGTGGATGGCGATGCCACCCAGGGCTTTGTTGCCGGCTTCATCGGACAGGCAGGTGATGCCGCGGGAAACCACGCGTTCCTTGTTGTGATCCCAGAAGAAGATCATGGTGTCAGTAAAACCGGCCTTGTCCATTGCGGGGCGGAGGTAGTTGACCGCAAAGTCGCGCTCTTCCTCAGCGGTGTAGAAGCAGGACTCCCAGCCCTGTTCCGCATGCGGCTCGTTCTGGATGGTCACGGCAAATACCGGAATCTTTTCTTCCTTCAGGCGCTGCAGGTATTTGACGAAGAAATCGGCCCAGACCTGGCGGCATTCTTTTTTTAACATGCCGCCCTTGTCCATGCGGCCGATGGTCTTCATCCACGCCGGCGGGCTCCAGGGCGATGCAAAAAATTCCACGTTCGGATTCTTGGCAAGCACGCGCTGAACAGCCGGGAATACCCACTTTTCTTCGCGGGACATGTCAAAGTCCTTCAGTTCAAAATCGTCCGGGGTGTCATCGTAGGAGTAAATGTCTTTTGCGAAATCGCTGGAATTGATAGTGAGGCGGCAGGTGGAGTAGCCGATGCCCTTCTCCGCATCAAAATATTTGTCCAGGAATTCCTCCTGCAGCTTTTCATCCAGGTTGGCAAAGTTGTAAGCTGCGGCTTCGGTCATGGCGCCGCCAAAACCTTTGACAGTCTGATATTCGGCCTGTGGGTAGACGGTGAAGTTGGCGGCTTCATTGCCATCGGGACCCAGAGAGTCCTCGGCAAAGGTCAGCGACTCGTCTTCATGCAGAAACTTGTGGTTTGCATAGTCAGTTGTAAAAACGCGGATCGTTTCGTTCATGGTGTCCTTTCTTCTGCAGGCTGTTCTCATCGTTTCCATATGGAAGGGTAATTGGTGGAAGGTGTGCAGTATATGATAAAAATCTTAGTTAATAGCAACATATCAAACTATATTGACAAAGGCAACTGTTTTTATACGTTGAGCGGAATTCGTTTCTCACCGGAGCAAGCATTGGTTATTAACAATCATGGAAAAGAGGGAAATGCTGATGAAATTGTTTTATGGGTGTGTCATTCAGTGTGTCATATGTACCGGCAAGCTACCGGCAAGATGACTTGAGTCTTGACAATAGTATCCCCTTCTTATACAATATATGAAACTCTTTGCACTGCAGCAAATTACAGTACAAACTGATCAGGCCACGGGAGACCGGGAGCCGGGTTACAAAAGTAACAGTGGATACCCACGGGACAGTAAGAAATTACAGGTTCCGTGGGATTTTTGTTTTAACTGAAGCTCTGCGTCAGCAGAACGCAGCGAGGGAGATTTTTATGACCGATCATTTTGAAAAGACCGCGACCCGCGTGTCGCTTGTCAGCATCATCGGCAACGCGGTGCTGTCATTACTCAAACTTTTTGCGGGTATTTTTGCCCATTCCGGTGCCCTGGTGTCCGATGCCGTGCACTCCGCCTCCGATGTTTTCTCCAGCATCATCGTCATTATCGGCGTGAAGCTGGCGGCGAAGGAGGCGGACGAGGAGCACCCGTATGGCCACGAGCGGATCGAGTCGGTGGCGGCCATCGTCCTGGCGGTCGTGCTGCTTGTGACCGGCGTGTTCATTGGGCATACGGCCATTGAAAAGCTGACCGGCGCGGCAATAAACGGAACTGCGATTCCGGGCGCACTGGCACTGGTGGCGGCGGTGGTGTCCATCGTCAGTAAGGAGGCCATGTACTGGTACACCCGCTACTTTGCGAAAAAGATCGACAGCACGGCGCTCATGGCCGATGCCTGGCACCATCGAAGCGATGCGCTGTCCTCCATTGGTTCCACCATCGGTGTCATCGGCGCGCGGTTGGGCTATGCCTGGTTTGACCCGTTGGCCAGCCTTGTCATTTGCGTTTTCATCGTGAAGGCCGCGTATGATATTTTTGCAGATGCCATCGGTAAGATGACGGATCGGGCCATTAGTGACGAGCGGCAGGAAGTGCTGAAAGCAGCCGCGCTGAAGGAAGAAGGCGTGTTGGGCGTGGCGGATCTGCAGACCCGCGTGTTCGGCAGTCGTGTGTACGTGGACATGGAGCTTTTCGCGGATCCGGAGATCACGCTTCGGGAGAGCGATGGCATTGCCCGGCGGGTGCATGACCGCATTGAAAAAGAGTTTCCGAAAGTGAAGCACATTACGGTGGTGATGAGGCCGAGGGAAAATGAGTGAATTTACGCGTATTTATTGCCAAAAAACGACTTTTTAAGGTATAATGAAATACATTATACGGAATAAATTCCTGAAACAGATATATATCGGTGAGACTGAGAGCGGTATTCGCCGGTACGTGATCATAAAATGAGACAGAATGAAGGAGACGCCATGTCTGAAAAGAAAGTTGAACTGATCCCGAGCTTCCAGGTAGACCACACCCGCATCGTACCGGGCATCTACGAGTCCCGCCTGGACACTCTTGGCAGCGAATTTGCCACCACCTTTGACATCCGCATGAAGTATCCGAACATTGAGCCGGTGATCCATCCGAATGCCATGCATACCATCGAGCACATCATTGCCACCTATTTACGAAACGATGACGAATGGAAGGACCGCATCATTTACTGGGGCCCCATGGGCTGCCTGACCGGCTGCTACCTGATCGTCAAGGGCCATCCGACCCCGCAGGAAGTTTATCCGCTCATGGTTCGCGCGTTTGAGCATCTCAGCGTTTACGAAGGCGAGGTGCCGGGCGCAGCGCCGGTGAACTGCGGCAACTACCTGCTGCACGACCTGACGATGGCGCGCTACGAGGGAAAAATGTATGCGGACCGTCTGAAAACCGCACCGTCCTTTGATTATCCGATGGCGGAGCGTGTGCAGGACGAAGAAGGCCGTACGGTTTTTGACTCCTGATCAATAAAAACAATCGGAGCAGGGAAGAGGGGGCCCGGTTTCCGATTCATAAAAAGAGAGGAACTGATAAATGGTAATATCTGTTTTACTGTGTATTTTACTTGCTTATCTGATCGGCTCAATTAATCCCGCTCATTTGATCGGCAGACTGAATGGCGCCGATATCCGTGAACTCGGATCCGGGAATGCCGGTGCATCCAATGTGGTGATCAACTACGGAAAGCTGGCCGGTCTCTTCACGGCGTTGTTTGACATTTTTAAAGCGACTTTTGCCGTGCATCTTTGCATCCGGCTGTTTCCGCTGCTGACCTTTGCGCGGGAGATTGCAGGCGTTTGCGTAATTCTGGGTCACATTTTCCCCTGGTATCTGCATTTCAGGGGTGGCAAGGGTCTGGCCTGTCTGGGCGGTGTGATCCTTGGAAACAGTGTCAAGGTCTTTGTGATCCTGCTGATTCTGGCTATTGTGATCGCACTGGTCACAAACTACATCTGCATTGTCCCGATCACAATGTCCATTGCCTATCCGGTTTTATATGTGGTATTGACAGGCAGCATTGTTGGCGGAGCTGTTTATCTGGTCATGCCGGCAGTGATCTGCTGGAAGCATCGGGAAAATCTGCAGCGGATCAAGGACGGTACGGAAGCTCGGTTTAGTTATTTGTGGGATAAGGATAAAGAAATGGACCGCCTTCAGCATAATAAGGATGCTGCAGAAGGTAAATAGATTATGAAAAGGTCCCCAGTGCGATGGTGCATTGGGGACCTTTAACTTTTATTCCGCTTGTCTGTAAAGAGTATATTTTGTTATGATAACAGGAAATTGCAGTAGTCCTGTAAATATGATACCTACAGACAAGGGGTTGTGCAAAAACGATATGAAGGATAACTTTGTAAAGAAAAGAATAAGATTTGACAGAAGGAGTGATCTTATGGGACGTCTATATGTAAATATTAGGATGTGTATTGTTTGGTTATTTGTATCGTTACTTATATTCAGCCTCACTTCCTGCACTCGGAACGCTTTTCCTGAGACCAGTGCGGCTTATACAGAAACCGACCAGGAGTCTTTTCCCTCTATAGCGCCGCAATCGACGGAAGAAGCTGACGCTGCGACTGTATCGGAGCCGAAAAATGAGGAATCCTCTGTATCAGAGGCTTCCTCACCCATTTTCAGCCCGGATGACATTCCCCGGCTTGACGGCTCCACCACCACCGTCCCCCTTGCCATGGCGATCCTGCAGGACGTATACGGCCTTGGACCGAATGAAGCGGAGAGCCTGATTTGTTTTAGCAAGACCACAAATGCTTACATGAATCTCCTTTATGGCAAGACCGATCTTCTGATTGTCGGCGAATCCAATGAGACTGTTCAGGAGGAAAAGGATAAGCTGGGGTTTGAGTGGGAAAAGGAAGTTTTTGCGCTGGACGCCTTTGTATTCCTGGTCAATGAAGAGAACCCGGTGGACAGCATCACCATCGAGGAAGCACGGAAGATTTATACGGGTGAAATCACGAACTGGAAAGAACTTGGCGGAAGAGATGAAGAAATCGTCGCATTTCAGCGAAACCAGGGCGCCGGTTCACAGACATTAATGGAGAAGCTGGTTATGCAGGGCGAGCCCATGATCGAAGCACCGAAGGAGTACCTGATCGGTTCGATGAACTCCCTGATCGAGGCTGTTAAAAATTATGATAATTCATCCAATGCCATCGGCTATACAGTGTACTATTATGCTGAAGAAATGAGAATGGCACAGGGACTGAAACTTCTTTTTGTTGAGGGCGTTCCGCCCACAAATGCCACGATTCGTGCGGGCGCGTATCCGCTTATCAGCTCCAAATATGTTGTCATGAACAAGAATGAAGCAGAGGATTCATCGACCCGGAAGCTTTTTGATTATCTGTTGACTGAAGACGGCCAGAAACTGATAGCCGGCAATGGTTATGTGTCGGTCATTGAGGTAGAAGAAAATGCCGCTGAAGACTCAGATCATGGCGAGACCGGTAAAAATCCGGAAGAAATAAATGTGAGCGGCGAACTTCCGGGCGAACTTATTCCACGTGAGGGCTGCGGAACATTGATTCCGTACATCGGAAGACGTGACAGCAACAGATGGCCGTACTGGACGGGATGTGTGTACGGCCTGATGACGACCGATGGAAAAGCAGTTACGGCTCCGTGTTTCAGCTGGGTGGATACACAGGGTGGAAAGTACCTGATCCTGACGGAAGCTGCAGCCGATAAAAACGGCAGAAAGCAGATCTTTACGGCAGCTGCGGGTGGCAGCTGGGTCTCCGACAAGCGGTATATGCATTATTCCATGTGTGAGAACGGTTATACAGCGTTCATCGACGAGGAGTATCGAATAACTGTCGTAGACAACGAAGGCAGAGAGCTTGGAAGCCGCGACCTTCTGGAATACATGGACAAAACGGAAGTGGATAGCTTGATACTGGATGAACAGCAGTTCATGCTTGGACAGCATGCGTATCTTGGAGAAAAGAGAATGAACGGTGTTGCTGTTGGATATGTTGTTTACGACAGTAAGGCTGACTGTGATGTCGATATGTTTGTGGGATCCGTCCAGGGACTTCGGGCCAAATGTAAGGATGAAGAGCACGAAGTCGTAAGACGTTCTTCATATTACGATGGAAACTGCTGGTATATATATGATGATTACATTTATGATGCGCCCGGAATTAAGGCTGTTGAGGATACTATGGCCGGTTGTGTCACGTATTACCTTCAGAATTCCGATGTCATCGTCCTTAATGGAAGGCCCTCGATTGACCACCTCGTGGAACTTCATAACGGTGTGCTGGGCGTGATCACGCAAAAGAGCGCAAAATACTATAATTATGAAACCATGGAACTTATTGTAGAGTTTCCGTTTACGTATGAACCCTATTATTTCTTTGCACCATCGGAATGGGATGACATAACCGGAGGAGAAGATTGATCAGTGTTTAAATAATCATTTATACAGCAAGCCCTCCGGAATACTCCGGAGGGCTTGTGTGCATTATGGTATAACAGATCAAATCTTTGTCAGCTTTACCTGATAACTGCTGAAATCCGTCATGTTCAGATAAATCGTGGATTCTTCTTCGGAGAGGATATCGGAACGGACCGGTTCCAGATCACGATCTTTGTCCTGCAGATAGAAATCCGCGCGATACTTGCCGGGCAGGTTCTTCACGATAAGCTCCACCGGCATGTTTTCTGAGGAGGGCTCGTTATCGAAGTAGGAGAAAAGGATACCGCCTTCAGTGTCATTCAGGGCAGCGGCGCCGAAGATGTGGGCATCGGCCGCGAGGGAATAGGAAGTCTTGTATTTGCGAAGATCACCGAACATCTTGATGGCATAGTAGGGCTTTAGAATGTCCAGAACATCCCAGCTGAACAGGCCGTTCATGGCACAGGGACGCGCGTCGTAATAACACAGGACATCCACGTCCTCATACTGAGATGCACAGATGCAGGACAGAACGAAGGAAGAACCTTTCAAGCCTTTTTCATCGCGCAGAGACTGTTTCCAAACTTCGCCGAGCCAGCCGGCCACATAGTTCCACTCGTTCAGATGCTTTTCCGTACTGCCAAAGCCGTATTCCGCAAAGATCTCATTGGAATCGCGGATATATTTGATAAAGTCCTCCGGACAGTCGCAGTAGCGGTGGTAGGAGATGAAATCCAGCTCGATGCCGCGTCTCTGAAACTCGGAAAGGTAGTAACGGTCCACCGGCTCGTGCATGTTGCAGAACGCCGGTCCGCCGATCTTCAGTGCCGGGAAACAGCTTTTCAAATATTTGGCCACGGTCTCAAAAAAGTCCGCAAACTGCTCCCTGGTGCCCTGCCAGCAGGGATTGCTGCCATCGGCATTCTGGCAGTCGGGCTCGTTCCAGATCTCCCAATAGCGGATGCCGAGGGCGTAACCGTTTGCCCAGCCTTCATTGTAATGGCGGATAATGTGTTCGCAGATCTTTGCCCATTTCAAGTAATCTTTCGGGACCAGGGTGCCTTTTTTGCGGTCGTGTTCGATGGCTGCGCCCAGTCTGTAAACAATTTCCGTACCGACCTTTTCGAATGTCAGGAGGTATTTGTCCGTGGGTTCAAAATCGTAGGATGCGGGATCGTCCACATCTGCGTCAAAATCCTTGAAGATGCGATGGACATCGACGGAGTCTTCACCGCCGTAGTATGAGCTGAACGCACTGTCATGGAGGCGGCCGAACGGAATATTGGCTGCTTTATAGGCTTCCGCGTTTGAAACGCCGCGTACATTGTTTACACCGACAGGACCGTTATTCACACCGTTTAACGGCTTAACGGGACCCGTGCATTTTGAAAAATCCACAACTATCTTTCCCATATTTTGTCCTGTGGAATGATCCACAGCCTCCTTTTTCTCCAGTATAATCACCACCTTGTATTCTTGCAATGCTTTCCTGTGAGTTTTTCTTGCATTTCCCATATATTCTTCTATACTGAAATCATGATTTTTCGATAATGCCGCCGGGGCGGCAGGGAGCAGTATTATATGGATGAGCGTTTCAATTCAGCGGAATATAAAAGATCGCGTGTTTCTTACGTGATCCAGTGTACGGCAGAGTATTTTGTGTCGATCCTTGTGGCGGATGCGTTTCTTGCCAAGCTGCTCAAGTACATCGGCCTCAGCGACTCTGTGATCGGTATCATTTCTTCGCTGGTATCCTTTGCGTTCCTGGTGCAGCTTCTGTCCATTCCGATGGCATGCAGCATGAAAAAAGTTAAACTGAATGTCATCGTTTATGACTCCCTCAGCGTGCTGCTGTTTCTGTTCACGTATGTGATCCCGCTGATTCCGGGGCTTGGAAAAGCTGTCGGCGTTCTGGCATTCTTCTGCATATCCTTCGGCTTTTTCCTGAAGTACCTGGTACTGAACATCTATTTCAAATGGGGCAATTCCTTTGTCAGCCCGGACAAGCGCGGCAGCTTCTCCGCAACTAAGGAAATGGTATCACTGCTGACCGGCATTGGCTTTACGCTGCTCATGGGCTTTATCACGGACCGGCTGGAGGCTGCGGGAAAAACACGTGAGTGCTTTGTATTCATCGCCGCAGTCATGGCAGTGCTTGCGGTGATCAATTTGCTTGCGGCGCTTTTCATTGCAAACAATGATGAATCGGTGGCACCTCGTGTGGATCATTCCATGGCAGATGTCATGAAGAATACCATGGGTGTCCCGGCGTTCCGTAGTGTCGTCATTATGCACACGTTGTTTGAAATCGCACGGTTCTTTTCCATTGGCTTCATGGGCACCTTCAAAACACAGGAGCTTCTGTTTACGCTCGGTACGATCCAGGTCATCAACATGCTGGGCAATCTGGCCCGTTTCTTTCTTTCAAGACCTTTTGGCCGGTTTTCCGACCGCACTTCCTACGCCCGCGGCTATATCCTTGGGCTGCTTCTGTATGCCATGGCATTCGGCGTGGGTATATTTGTGACAGGAAGCACGTGGTGGCTGATCGTGGTGTATACCATCGGCGTCAATACTGCCATGGCCGGCATCAATGCCAATTCCTACAACATGACCTACAGCTATGTGAAGGACGAGTATTTCGTGCAGGCGCTGGCCATTAAAAGCAGCATCGGCGGTGTGGCGGGCTTCCTGGCGTCCCTCCTGGGCGGCTGGATCCTGAGCCGCATCCAGAACGCCGGCAACCGTTTCCTGGGAATGGCGGTCTACGGTCAGCAGGTACTGAACGGCCTCTCATTTGTGCTCTGTATTCTGGTCCTGATCTACACGATCCGTGTCATCGACAAGCAGAAAGTGATGAAACAGTGACAAAAAAGTTTGCACCATCCGCTGCGATATAATATAGTAGAAGAAAGAGAAGGGAGAGTTCCATGATATATTATATTGAAACCAATGTGATTTCCATCATTATCGCGCTGGTCATGTTCCTTCATATACGACAGAACACATCCAGAAATGAAACCTCCCGCTTGATCTTCAACGCCATGCTGATCACGCTGGGGATCTTCTGCTTGAGTGACATTGCGGCATATGCTTTCCGCGGCCGCAGTTATGCCGGTGTTCAGATTGCCAATATCATCTATCTTTTAATGATGTCACTGGGTATCTACGAGTGGTTCCTGTACGTCGTTGTTCGTATGGAACTTGCCTTCAGTCTGAAAAAGTGGGTGCTGTTTACCGGCGCGCCTGCGCTCATTCTCAATATACTCATCCTGCTGAATCCGCTGACAGGCTTCTTTTTCACCGTGGACGATGCGCTTCTTTATCATCGCGGATCCGGCGTTCCCCTGTCCTGGTTGATCGAATGGGGCTATATGCTCGCAGCTTTTGCGTTAAATCTGCGCAAGGTGCTTCATGCAGGAACGGCTTACAGAAGGCATGAATACAGTGTGTATCTTTATTACATCGTACCGATGGCTCTTGCGGCTGTCTGCCAGATGCTGTTCTACGGAACAACGGTGACGCAGGTCGGCATGACCATCGCCCTCCTTCTGGTGTTCATCAATACGCTGGGCAACCTGGTTTCTCACGACGAGCTGACCGGCCTGAACAATAAGCATGCGCTAATGGGCTTTGTGGACTCGCTGTCATCCCGTTCAGCTGCGCCGCAAGTGACGATTTTCATGCTGGATGCCGATGATTTCAAGTTTATCAATGATACTTACGGCCACTTAAAGGGTGACCAGGCACTGCGAGACTTTGCGGATGTTCTGAAAAAGGTCGTAGGCGCCGTCACAGCAAACCGTATGACCCTGTACCGCTATGCCGGCGATGAATTTGTCATCGTCGCGGTGAATGCCACGGAAGCACAGATCGAGCAGGTGAAGACCGGTATTCAGGATCAGATCGAAAAGAAAAACAGAGAATCCAACGAGCCGTATGAGCTGTCCCTCAGCGTGGGCTGCGCGACGGGCATAGTTGCGGACGGACACGGGTTTGAAGTTTTATTACGGAGCGCGGATGAAGACATGTACCGTGCAAAGGGCAGTAAGAGAAGAACTTCATAAATGTCATGAAATCGGCCGTAAGGCTGACAGGGATGTGAATGAATGAACGGAAGTCCCCGGTGTCCCAAGCCGTTGCTTGGGTCACCGGGGACGTTTCTTTTTGTCAACTTCTGAATCAGAATCAGTCTTCAATGGAGACCATTTCAATCTTGAAATTCAGTTCTTTGCCGGCCATCGAATGGTTGGCGTCGAAGGTGATGTTTTCTTCCGTGCGATCGGTAACGGTAACCGGGAACTGCTGACCGTACATATTGGTCAGATAAACACCCTGGCCTACCTGAAGATTTTCAGAGCCCGGAAGATCTGCGATGTTCAGGGTCATGACAGCCTGCGGATCACGCTCGCCGTAAGCTTCTTCCGGCATCAGATGAACGTTGACGATGTCGCCTACCTTCATTTCAGCACAAGCCTTGTCAAAGCCCATGATCATCATGCCCATGCCGCAGACAAATTCCAGCGGCTCGCCGCGGTCGTAAGAGGAATCAAACTGTGTACCGTCGTTGAAGGTACCCTGATAGTGAACACGCAGGGTCTTGCCGACATTGGTACCCTCGAACAAGGGCTGTCTTCCGCCGCCGCAGCCACCACCACAGCCGCCGCAGCCACCGCCGCAACCGCCGCAACCGCCGCCGCAGCCTTCTTCTTCAACTTCTTCATGATCGTGATGATCGCAGTTGATGCCGGCATTTTCAAGCTCGCCGCGAAGGAAAGCCTGAACAGCCGCATCGGCATCGCCCTCAGCACCGGAAAAAACGGATACGCCTGCTTCGGAAAGAGCAGCGGTAGCGCCGCTTCCAATGCCGCCGCAGATCAGTACAGAGATATCGTTTTCAGCCAGAAGACCGGCAAGAGCCTCATGGCCAATGCCATTGGAATTCATGACAACAGCGTCGATGACTTCGCCGTTCTCAACAGTATAAACCTTAAAATTTTCAGTTCTTCCAAAATGCTGGAAGATGTTGCCGTTTTCATAGGTTGCAGCAATTTTCATTTCTGTTCTCCTTATAAATTATTCATGAATGACAGAACAAAGAGCCCGATGTTCTGTAAATGACTTACATTTCAAGGCGCAAGCCCACTTTTATAACGATACCAAAAACGGCAAAGAAAATCAACAGGATTTCATTTCGGGTGTAGGCAGATACAAATGAAGTGTGCTATAATATAAAATCTGCATGTATATTGAGCAGAAACATACCGTATAAATATAAAATTGAACAGTAATTGAAGTGACATTATGAACGAAAATATGAAGGAAAATTTGGAAGAAACAAATGAGAATTTAGACTCCGGAAAGACGGTGCTTCCGGAGATCATGAATGAGTCTCTTGGAATGAACAAAAAGCTGAAGATCGGCATCCTGGTCACCGTCTGTGTGCTGTTTTTGGCACTGCTCGGCGTGGTGCTGGCCATTTTCCTGAACCCGGTGGAGCATTTCCTGCCGGAGGCTTATGAACTCGCGGCAGAGCCGGAGAGCATGGAGATCTCCATAAAGGAAACAGCGGTATTTACTGCTGAACCCAGAGTGACAGATGAAAAACTCGCAGCCAAGCTTACCGAAAAATATGATGCAGCAGTTCTGACGTATCGCTCATCGGATGAAAGCGTGGCCGTGATCGACAGCGAAGGGCATATCACTCCTGTGAGCCCCGGCACTGCCACCATGACGGCAGCCTGGGATGAGCTGGAAAAGACCTGCGAAGTCACCGTCTATGCGGTACTTGAAAGTATCGGACTGGAAGCCGATGCGGACCTTGTGATCCACGATGAGTATGATCTGGCCTATGCTGTCATTCCCGCAAATGCCCGACTTTCTGACACGCTGCAGTTCTATTCCGATGATGAAAAAGTGTGCACCGTTGATGAAAACGGCCATGTAACGGCCATTGGTCCCGGCACGGCCATCATCACCATGAAGCTCGGAAAATTCCGCCGTTTCTGCGTGATTCGTGTCACATCGCCGATGACGGACCTGCTCTTTGAAGAGGATGGTGAGGAAATCACGCTTTCGCGCGGAGACACCCGTGAATTCACAGCGGTGGTTCTTCCGGAGGATACCACGGATGATAAGACGCTGACCTGGACCTCATCGGATGAAGCGGTCGGTACCATCGACGCCCAGGGGCTGTTTACAGCTGTGGATGCCGGCGACACTGTTGTCACCGTATCAGCCGGCAAGTTCAGCCGGTCCTGCAGCATTCATGTTGAGATTCCGCTGGAGAGCATCTCACTTCCGGCCAAACTGGAACTGCGCTATCCTGACAGCGTCCAGCTTCCCATTACGTATTTCCCGGTCGATACCACCGCTGACACCACGACTGAGTGGACGAGCTCCAATGAGTCCGTTGTCACGGTCGATGAAACCGGTAAGATCACCGCAGTCAATGCAGGAACAGCGGATATTACCGCAGTCTGCGGCGAATTTGAAGCAAAATGTACGGTTACCGTTATTATTCCGGTGACGTCCGTCTCCATTTCCCAGGACGAAATGACACTTGTGAAAGGTGCGAGCGCCCAGCTTTCTGCTGCGGTGGGACCGGCCAATACAACGGAGGAGAGAACCATCGACTGGGCCAGTGACAACGCAAAGGCTGCCACAGTCTCCGGCGGTACTGTTACTGCCGTCGGCGCCGGTGACGCTGTGATCTTAGCGTCTCACGGTGATTATTCCGCCGCCTGCCGTGTGCATGTCCTCTCACCGATGACCGGCATCGGTATGGATCAGAAAAGCATCAGCGTGATCAAGACGTTCACTGCGACTCTTTCGGTTCACTATCTGCCGGAGGATACCACCGACAGCCGCGCGCTTACCTGGACTACCTCCGATCCCGCGGTAGCGACTGTTTCAAACGGCACGGTTACCGCAGTGTCTGCGGGAACCTGTACGATTACCGCGACCTGCGGCACGTTCAGTACCACGGCGGCGGTAAATGTCACGGAGTACATCGAGGTAGAAAGTCTGACCATCGACAAGAGCAGTCTGAGCCTTGCAGGGCCCGGTGATAAAGCTAAGATCACGGCCGCCGTTGCGCCGTCCAATGCATCTGCAGGCGTCACTTATTCTTCATCCAACAATAATGTGGCCAAGGTCTCCGGCGATGGTACTGTCACCGCCGTGGGAAGCGGCGATTGTGTGATCACGGCAAAAGCCGGCTCTAAGACGGCCTCCTGCAATGTGCATGTGGAAAAAGCAAACATCGTTGTGGTACTGGATCCGGGGCATGATAGTGCGCACCCGGGCGCATTCTATGGCGGTTACCGTGAGGAAATCATCAATAACATCGTCTCCAAGGCGACTCGAGACTACCTGCTCAGTCATTATTCCGGCGTCACCGTTTATCTGACACACGAGAACATGGAGTATTTCTCCACGAACAACAGCGTGGAACTTGAACAGCGCGCCCAGTTCGCGCAGGACAAGGGCGCGGCCATTCTGGTCAGTCAGCACTTTAATGCCTCTGCAGCGCACACGGCAAGCGGCTGTCTGGCATTTGTATCCTATCAGCCGAATGTAGCTGCGGCGTCCAGCGCGCTTGGAAACAGCATTCTTGCAGAGATCTCCGGCCGTATGGGCCTGAAGAACCTGGGCTGCGTCACCACAAGAAGTGACAGTTATTTTGACCAGTACGGCAACCCGCTGGATTATTATGCAATCAACCGTCATGCCGCAAACCGTGGTATCCCGGGCATTATTGTGGAACACTGTTTCATGGATCGTGACACCGGGTACATGACCAACGACAAGCTGCAGCAGTTTGGTGTCTGCGATGCCATCGGCATTGCAAATTATCTGGGACTTCCGGCAAAGTAATATTCAGAAACATCAAATAAATTTAGGAGGCAGTATATGGAACTGACTAAGAATTACGCGGATTTTGCCGCACAGAAGGCAATGGAGCTGCTTGCCATCGACAGCCCGACGGGCTTTACAAAGAATGCATCTGTTTTTGTAAAGAAAACGTTTGAGGAGCTGGGCTGCAAAGCCACTATCACCAACAAGGGCGCGGTTCTGGTGGAATACCCGGCACCTGCTGAATGTGAAGAGGGCGGCGTGCTGTTTGAGGCGCATACGGATACACTGGGCGCCATGGTTCAGGAAATTAAGGGCGATGGCCGCTTAAAGATCACGAACCTGGGCGGCCTGCAGGCAGCCAATGTAGAGACGGAAAATGTACGCGTGTACACTCGTTCCGGTGAGGTCTATGAAGGCACGATCCAGTTGAAAAACGCGTCCTCTCATGTCAATCTGAACTATGCGGATGAAAAGCGTACCTTTGATACGGTAGAGGTGGTGCTGGATGAGAATGTGAATTCCAAGGCCGATGTGAAGGCGCTTGGCATCGATGTGGGTGATTTTGTCTGCCCGGATCCCCGCTCTGTCATCACGAAGACCGGCTACATCAAGAGCCGTTTCCTGGATGACAAGCTGTCCGTCGGTATTCTGATGGGCCTCGCGAAATTCATTCAGGACGGCGGCATGACGCTGAAGCGTAAGGTCTATGCCATGGTTACCGTTTATGAAGAGGTTGGCCACGGCGGTTCCACCTCCATCCCGGCGGATGTGACGGAAGCCATCAGTGTGGACATGGGCTGCGTGGGCGATGGCCTGCAGTGCACCGAGCGTCAGGTCTCCATCTGCGCCAAGGATTCCGGCGGACCTTACGATTACGAGGTTACCACGAAGTTAGTCGATGCCGCAAAGCGTGAGGGCGCGGATTATGCTCTTGATATTTACCCGAAATACGGCTCCGACGTTGAAGCAACGCTTCGCGCCGGTTATGATCTGAAGCATGGCCTCATCGGCCCGGGTGTTTACGCCAGCCACGGCTACGAACGCAGCCACGTGGATGGTGTGTATGCAACCCTGAAGGTCATCAAAGGCTACCTGAACTGAGACACCGGGGGCGTTTCCCTCTGTCCCATGAGACAATGGGGACGTTTCCCTCTGTCCCAAAGTTGACAAAATGAAACGTCCCCGCTGACAATAAAAAAAGCCGCTTTTTCAAGCCGCCCAACAGATCCACTATAGCACTTCTGAAAAAGGAATGCAAGGGAAATGTGGGCGGCTCTATTAAATTCTACGTAGTGCATAATACACAACGAAAATGTTTATGCAATATTTACTATTGTAATTTTTGTACAAATGATTTACTATAATGACAACAGAAATGTTACAGAAATAAAGATCAACAAGAAGAGAAAACTTCACAAACAGGAGGACAGTCCAATGGCTTGAGTAAGCCGATCATCCCGTAACCCGAAAACACAAAAAAGGAGGGGATTCCAAAGGACAATTGAGTATCTTGTAAGAAAGTAAAAATTCTTACGCTGATCAAAATCTGTAGAAAGAGAGGTTTGAACGAATGTTAAAAGAACCGATCGATCACTAAAGGAGCTGTTGGATTGAAAAGTCTGGCAGCTCCTTTTTTAGGTTCACATGAAAGCCGAGACGGAGTCGAGGGAGTAATTTCAAAGAAACTGCGTGTGTGACCCCGGGGCTTTGCCCGTAATAAATTGACTTTACCCCACAAATGGGGTATTTTTTATTGTATGAAAAAGATGTTTACCGCCGCGGAAGCTAAAGAAGTCATTCGACATCATAAAGAGCTTCTCAGCGGCCTTGATACAATTGCACATTATCCGGAAAAGGTCATGGTGGAGATTGTGAACCAGGCGCGGAAAATGGTACTTTGCGGCACATTCCGTCAGGCGCTGGACAATGATCTTATGACCGGCTCTTCAAATTCTGCAGAAATGCCGCGCTTATCCGATTCCCTTGCCGACCCGGAGGTACTTGCGCTCGTTCGCTCCATCGACCATTACCGGGAGATTCTGCCCACAGTGCGCGAAGCCATGACCACGAAGGAATCCATGAGTGCCCGCATTCAGAGCGACATCCGCACGCTTTCTTCCGGTCAGAACGGTCTGAAATGGCTGTTCCTTTCCGGAAAAGCGCAGGAAGCGGCATCGGCGGCCTTTGATGATCTGGCAGACCAGCTCGTTGGCACATATGGAAACAGCTGCAAATATCTGACCGACCATATGGCCACGCTTCGGGATGCCCGCGGCGTTTACGCGGAGCAGCATTTCAGTGAGGATCCGGCAGCTTTTCAGGAGATTCTGAAGATTGCCAGTCCGGACATTTTCTCCGAAGGTAATGCCTCCCGCGAGATCCGCCGCGTCACCATTGCGGCCGCGGACCTTTTGCGGCGAACCCAGAGCGCGGATCAGAGCGCGGAAGATAAGCGCGAGACCGTGCGGAAGGCGGCAGAGCGTCTGATTGCCCGCGACACCGTGACCATGCTGGAGGGTATTCCGGTGGAGACCTTGAACCGCGACAAGAAGGGTTTCCGTATCAAAGCCATGCGCGATGCCGGCTTCAATACTCTGGCGGATGTGTACAGTGCGTCACTTTACAGTATTCAGAAGATCAACGGCATCGGTGATGAAACGGCTGTGGTCATTAAGGATATGGTCCGCGACCAGGCCATGGAAGCTCAGAAAACGGTAAAGATCCGGCTGAATGCGGATGAACGGGACAGTTTTACGGAAGGGCTTATTTCCGCATTGTATTCCTATCGGCGGAAAAAAGAGGACATTGACGCGCTGGCGGTGCTGAGAAGTTCGTATTCTTCAGAGCTGCAGACGGCCTGTGAGGACCTTGTCAGTGTGGCGAACGGTGTGGCCTGGATGTTCCGGACACCGGCGGAAAAGGAAGAGACCATCGGCCGATTCCGCTACCTGGATGATTTCTTTAAGAGTGAGATCCCGGGACAGACAGATACGCTGATTGCCCGCATCAACACGACAACGAATGAATCCACTGCGGATGCCTGGGCCGATTTCATGCAGGACCCCATCCGTTACAATACATTACTGGAAGAGATCATTCCGGGTATTCTGGGTGACGCCGATGGTCTTTACGGACTGCCGGAAGAACTCGCGCTGGAGATCCGCGACGAATGTCTCTTCCCGAACGGGTTAAAATGTACGCTCCGCCGCTATCAGGAATGGGGCGTCAAGTATATTCTGCATCAGGGCCGCGTCCTTCTGGGCGACGAAATGGGCCTCGGAAAGACCGTTCAGGCCATCGCTGCAATGGTTTCATTAAAGAACACCGGTGCGACGCATTTCATGGTCATCTGTCCGGCCAGCGTTCTGACCAACTGGTGCCGCGAAATTGAAAAGCACAGCGCGCTTCGAGTCGTAAAGGTACATGGTACCGATCGTCTGTCGGCGCTTCAGGACTGGCTTCAGTTTGGCGGCGTGGCTGTCACGACTTTTGAAACCACAGCTGCATTGAAGCTGGAGGAGGATTTCCGTTTCTCCATGGCCGTTGTGGATGAAGCGCATTACATTAAAAATCCGCAGGCGCAGCGCACAGTGAATGTCAAGCGTATCTGCGGGAATGCCGAGCGGCTGCTGTTTATGACCGGTACCGCGCTGGAAAACAAGGTCGATGAGATGATCCATCTGATCAGCATCCTCCAACCGGAATTGACAGCGGAAATTCAGAAAATCGCATTCATGTCCACTGCGGAGCAGTTCCGCGACAAAGTGGCAGCAGTTTATTACCGCCGTAAGCGAGAAGATGTATTGACGGAATTGCCGGAACTCATCGATTCCAAAGAGTATTGTACGCTGCTTCCGGATGAGGAGCGGCTTTACGAAGAAGCCATTCTGAATAAGCGTTATTCCGATGCGCGCAGACTGTCGTGGATCCTGGACGATCTTTCACGGTCCTCCAAGGCCATTCGCATGCGCGAAATCATGGAAGAGGCGGAGGCAGACGGCCGCAAGGTGCTGGTGTTCTCGTCCTTCCTGGATACGGTTCAAAAGGTTACCGCGCTTGCGGGAGAAAAGGCCATCGGCCCCATTACCGGAGCCATTCCGCCGGAACAGCGTCAAGCGCTGGTGGATGAATTCAATGCCGCACCGGCAGGTTCTGTGCTGACAGCGCAGATCCAGAGCGGCGGTACCGGTCTCAACATCCAGGCGGCGTCAGTGGTTATTCTCTGCGAGCCGCAGTTCAAGCCCTCCATTGAAAATCAGGCCATTTCGCGTGCATACCGAATGGGCCAGGCGCGTAATGTGCTGGTGTACCGGCTGCTGGGCGATGACACCATCGATGAAAAGATCATGGATCTCCTGGAAGAAAAGCAGGCGGTGTTTGACGCGTTTGCGGATAAGTCATCGGCGGCTGAAGAGAGCCTGGAACTGGATGACAAGACCTTCGGTGATATTATTGAAGAAGAAATTGCCCGTATTAATGAGAAAAACGGCAGAATCCAATGAGGTGAATAAAGATTCCGCATTATTCCAACTGAACGAACACCTTTCTCTTCGCGCGGTCTCTGTACCCGGCCACACACCCGGCCCCAACAATGCTTTTGGTGATCTTTACAGAGAACTCCTTGTGAACCGGGGAAAATACCTGTGACATTAAGTAACGATCATGACGGATCATAATTGGATGTGATCCGCGAAAGGAAAATCATGACAGAAGTTTTGAAGCTTCAAATCACTGTTTTTTTACTGGTGGTGGTCGGCTTCCTGATTAAAAGAATCAAACTGGTGGACAGTAAAGGACAGGCTGCTATTACAGATCTTGTTATTTACGTGGTCCTTCCGGCCAACATCCTGAAAGCTTTTATGGTAAAATTTGAGGATGGCATGGGTCGGGAACTCATCGTTATGCTGGTGATATCGATCCTGATCCAGGTGCTGTCCGTGTTTTACGGTCGGTTTATGTATCGAAAGCAGTCTGAGGGGCGGCGGAAATGTCTGGAATACGGAACGATCTGCTCCAACTCCGGTTTTCTTGGAAATCCCATTGCGGAAGGAATTTATGGTGCGTATGGTCTGGTTTTGGCCTCTGTTTTCCTGATTCCGCTCCGCATTATGATGTGGACCTCCGGTATTGCGGCCTTTTCCGGCACTTCGGACAAGAAAAAGACGTTGATCAGGACGGCCACGCATCCGTGTATCGTGGCGTGTGCCATCGGCCTCGTACTGATGCTGACCGGCCTCCGCTTTCCGGAGCCCGTGACCAAGAGCCTCACATATCTGGGACAGTGCAACACGGCACTTTCCATGCTGGTCATTGGCATGATCCTGGCCGATATCAATGTGAAGACCCTGTTTGATAAGACTGTCGTTCTGTATACGGTTCATCGTCTGGTGATCCTGCCGCTCATCGTGTTTGCAGCAGTATATTTCCTGCCGGTTTCCGGCATTGTCAAGGGCGTTGCTGTCATCCTGACGGCCATGCCTGCCGGAGCCACGACCAGTATTCTGGCGGCAAAATATGAAATGGAACCGGAATTTGCCACAAAAATGGTGATTTTCTCAACGCTGCTTTCCCTGCCCACGCTGTGCCTGTGGAGCATGGTTCTGGGAATGGTATTCTGACGGCGGACGCCGGTAAGTGATAATTATATAAAAAGATTTAAGGAAGAATTATGATCGATATTGCAAAGATCCATACACTGGAGTTTTTTAAGGCGGGTGGTGTGTATACCGGAACAGATAAAATGCTGCGATACAAGATCTGCAGAATCGGTGAAAAGCCGGATTTTCAACTGGAAGGGCGAATCTGGAAAGGGCCGTTTGCATCCGATGTGCAGCCGGAAGAAGCCTTTACTATTCGGACCTTTGCTTTTTCTGAAGAAGGAAAGGCGGAGTGTGTGCAGTGGATGAATGAAGAGCATGAGTCTCATCCGGAAAAGTGGGAAGATTGATCTGTATTTTACGACCCGGGTCGTTCTTGAAAGCGAAAAGCGCAATCTCACGATCTATGACAGTGACAAAAAGACGCTCTGTGTGATCCACAACCAATGTGACAATTTTATGGACGTCTGGACCGTCTTTTCGCATTCTTATGAAAAACGAAGAGAAATGATGCAGATGATGAGTGCAGCAGAGGCTGCCGATGATGAACGCAGTGAAAACAGCGATGTGACAGGAAATTCAGAAGAACATGAATGATGCCGGTGATATGACCGGAAATTCGATACAGGAGAGGGGATAATATGGCTAATGCAGTATTTGAGAGATTCAAGGCGTACTATGATGAGATGGGCAAGTATTCACTTGCGGCAAACCGCATCCACTGGGACATGGAGACCGCAACTCCTAAGAAGGGCCTGCCCAAGCATGTGGACGCGTATTCTTTCTTCCAGGCCAAGGTCTTTGAGATGTCCACATCTAAAGAATACGGAAAGATGCTGGAGGAACTTTCCAAGCCGGAAATTTTTGACACGCTGGAACTGAAATGGCAGCATACCATCAAGAACCGTAAGAAACAGTATGATCGTTTCATTATGATTCCGGCGGATTTCTACGCAAAGGTCGTTCATGACCGTGCGGAGTCCAACAATGCATGGCAGCAGGCCAAGCGTACCAACGACTATGCGCTGTTTGCGCCGTATCTTGCGCGTGAGATTGAAAATGCCAAAAAGCAGGCGGCCATCACAAACCCGGGTGAGGATGTGTACAATGTGCTGATCGGCGAGCGGGAAGAGGGAATGACCTGCGAGATCATCGACCGCGTATTTAACGAGGTCAAGGAAGGTCTGAAGGAAATGCTGCCGGAGATCATCGAACGCTCCAAGATCGATAATACGCCTTTTGAGCGGTTTTATGATCTGGACCACCAGCGCAAGGTCAGCCGTTATCTGCTGAACTACATCGGCTTTGATTTTGAAGCAGGCTCCATGACGGAAGTTGAGCATCCGCTGACCTCCGGTTCCGGCCGTTCCGATGTCCGTGTCTCCAATCATTATTTTGAGGACGATGGCATCGAACCCATCTTCAGCATCATCCACGAAGGCGGCCACGGTCTGTTCAATCAGGGCGTTGCTGCGGAGTATGAAGGTACCGATGTGGAGCATATCAATTCCGCAGGTCTTCACGAGAGCCAGTCCCGCTTCATGGAGAACATCATGGGCCGCAACGCTAATTTCTGGGTACCGATCTACGCGGACATCCAGCAGCTCATGCCGGAGCTTTCCGACATTTCACGGGAAGATTTTGTACGCAAGGCTAATTTTGTACACCCCAGCTGTATCCGTATGAAGGCTGATGAGGTGACCTACTGCATGCACATTATTCTGCGTCACGAACTGGAGAAGATCATTTTCCGAGAGGATGTGGATGTTAATAAGCTTCCGGAAATGTGGAGCGATAAGATGGAAGAGCTTCTGGGCATCCGCCCGGAGACGGACACGGAAGGTATTCTGCAGGATCTGCACTGGTCTGCGGGTTACATCGGCTACTTCTCATCCTATCTGCTTGGCAGCATTTACGACGGTATGTTCCTGGAAGCACTGGAGCGTGACCTGGGCGATGTGGATACCATCCTGAAGGAAGGACGCATCAAGGATATCACCGCATGGCTTCGGGAGAATATTTATCAGTACGGCGGACTGTATACGTCATTGGAAACCATTGAGCGTGTATGTAAGAAGCCGCTGAGCGCACAGCCCCTGTTAAACTATTTCAGAAAGAAATATCTGGGATAATATGTAATAGCCTGAATAAATGCCGTAGAGAGGAATAACTGCATGGACGCAATGACGAATATCGAACGTTTTGAAACGGAAATCAAGAAAATCAAAAGAGAAGGTGCTGACAAGCTGCTGAAATACTGTCAGACCTCTGATTTTTACACGGCACCGTCCAGTACCCGGTTTCATCTGTCTGTGCCCGGCGGCCTCCTGCAGCATTCTCTTAATGTGATGGATGCGCTTCGCGACATTCTCACGAAAAACGCAGACGGTACGTATTCTTACATCGTGCTTGGGCATGAAGTCGCCAGGATCTCCGAGGAGACACTTGTGCTGATCACCCTGATGCACGACCTCTGCAAAACGCATTTTTATACAGTGGAGATGCGCAATAAAAAGATCAACGGTGTCTGGCAGGAGGTGCCGACTTATTCGATCAACGATGAGTTTCCGTATGGCCACGGTGAAAAATCGGTGTTCATGCTGGAATCCATGATTCGTCTGACGATGGAGGAGCGCATGGCGATCCGCCATCACATGGGGGCCTTTACCAGGGATCCGGATGCGCAGGCTAATTACGGAAACGCAGTGGATCGCTGGCCGATCGTGCTCGCTCTTCACACAGCGGACATGTACGCAAGCCACTTTATGGAAGAGGATACCGGAAATAAAACCGACTGGTAATAAACAACGCCTCTAATGGGAGCCATCGGCAGGTTCGTTCTGTCTGAGCCGAGGGTTTCCTGAGTGACGGATCTGCAAGCTGGAGAAGAAAGTGCGTTACGGCATTATAGCGGCGGCGTGGATCGTGTTTTTACTGATCGGAATATTCGGAAATCGTCCGAGTAAGTCTCCGAGTACCGTAAATGAGGTGCCGGAGGCAGCGGCGGCCGTGGAAACATGCAGAACTATGATTCAGACGCGTTGTCCGCTGAAAACTGTAAGAAATAATAGCCTTTCATGAAGTACTGGTGTATATTGAAGTCAGAGGCGGGCATTTGAAGCAACAGCGGAAAAATGCACCACACAGGCATTCCGCATGCAAGGAGCATTACATGTCATTTCACATTATTCGTAACGATATTGCAAAAGTAAAGGCCGATGCCATCGTCAACACGGCCAATCCGGAAGCCACTTATGGCTGCGGCGTGGACAGTGCGATCTACAACGCGGCGGGCATCGAATGCCTGTTAAAGGAGCGGAAGAAGATCGGTCCCATCGCCCGCGGCGATGCGGCCGTTACGCCCGCATTCAAATTGAAAGCCAAATATATCATTCACACGGTCGGCCCGTACTGGATCGACGGCGCGCATGGAGAAGAGGACACGCTGACAAGCTGTTATAAAAAGTCGTTGGAAATGGCGGAAGAACTGGGCTGTAAGTCCATCGCGTTCCCGCTGATCTCCACCGGTGTCTATGGTTTTCCAAAGGACAAAGGCCTTCAGATTGCCTTGAATGTGCTGCAGAGTTACGCCATGCACAGCGCTATGGAGATCTGTCTGGTGATTTATGATACGGAAGCGTATGAGATTACATCGCAGGTTTTCAAGGATATTGAAAACTACATTGAAGCGAACTACATTCCGGCCTATGATGAACGGGGGCTGCGCTCTGAATTGCGGGTGCAGAATCGGAAAAGACCGTGGTATGATGATAGGCTGAAGGCTTCGATACCGTACCGGCCGTCAGAACCTTTGCGTGATGAAGCAGAAATCTTGCCTGAAAGAGAGGAGATCGAAGAGCAGGCATTCGGCTTTGTAACTCTTGAGTCGGATTATAGGTCTGAATCGCCCCGGTTGGAGCGTGTCACACCTGAGGACGGAGACTTGCCTCGGTCTGCTGCCGGGCCTAAGTCTTCCGCTGTTCCCAAGGCCAATGCGGCATTTAAGTCCAAGGGTGCAGACAAGCCGCCCAAATTCGGCAAGCTTCCGGACTTCCCCGGCGCCGTTGAAGACACGAAGACCTTCCAGGAAAAATTCTTTGAATATCTGGACAAGACCGGTCTTACGGACCCCGAGTTCTATAAAAAACTGAATCTTTCCAAGCAGATGTTTTCCAAAGTGCGCAGCAACCCGCAGTATCAGCCCACAAAAAACACGGCTGTTATTTTCTGTCTGGGACTGGAACTGGATCTGGAGCAGGCCACGGACCTCATGGCCCGCGCAGGATATGCTTTCAGCCCTTCCAACAAACTGGATCTCTTTGTGAAATCCTGCTTTGTTTACAGAATGTATGATTTTGCGCAGATCGATCTGTACCTGGCAAAACAGGGATATCCGATGCTGCTGAAATATGAGTAAACCGGCAATTCTGTTTCCATCTATCACTGGGAAGACGGCATTGGCCCCAAGGGTTTCTTACAAGGGCTTTGGTGAAATCGGACGGAAAACTACAAAAAAGCCGCTGTATGAAATGCTTTTCCCGCATTTACATCTGAGACCGGTCGTACTATAGTGCAGTTAAGAGATGGGCGGCAGTGCGCGCCCGAAAATGAATAGAAGATATTCAAAAGACAACTTACTATCAGGAGGTTCACTTATGTTGCGTGTTGGTTCCATCGGACTTGGCGGAATTTCAAATGGTGTACATGTTCCCGGCATTAAGGAAAGCGCGGATCTGCAGCTGGTTGCAATCTGCGACATCGATGAAGCAAAACTGAAGGCAAAGGCAGAGGAGTACGGCATTCCGGCTGACCATTGCTTCACGGATTATCATGATCTTGTCAATTGCCCCGATGTTGACATCGTGGATATTTCCACGCCGAACGATTTCCATGCGGAAATGGCAATCTATGCAGCGGAGCAGAAAAAGAATTTCTGCGTTGAAAAGCCCATTACCCTGAATCTGGCGGAGGCGGAAGCCATCCAGAAGGCCGTTGATGAAAACGGTGTTCAGGGCATGGTATGCTTCTCTTATCGCTATAAGGCAGCTGCCCGCTATGCAAAGGCGCTGATCGAATCCGGAAAGCTGGGAAGGATCTATCATATCAATGCTCAGTATTATCAGGCATGGGGCCTCCCGGACAAGAATACCAAGCTGGTTTGGCGTTTTGTTAAGGAGCGCACCGGCACCGGCGCGCTGGGTGACCTGGGCTGCCATGTCCTCGATCTGGTTACATTCATGACCGGTGAGGAATATACCAAGGTCGTTGCGCACCACAAGACGTTTGTTCACGAGCGTGAAAAACTGGATGGAAGCGGTATGGGTACTGTCGATGTAGATGATCAGTCCGATTATCTCTGTGAGACCGCAAACGGCGCGGCATGTTCTTTCCAGATCTCTCGCTTTACCGCAGGCCGCGGCAATTATCAGCGTGTTGAGATCTACGGTGAGAAGGGTGCTTTTGTATACAGCCTGGATGCGCTTCATGACGGCATCGACACCCTGGACTATTTTGACGAGTCTGATCCGGACAAGCAGTATGTCCGTTTGGAGATTCCGGAAGAGTACAAGGTCTCTCAGATGCAGTGCTTCTCCGACATGATGCACGGTCATGGCGACGGCAAGAATGCCACCATCGCCGACGGCGTGAAGAGCCAGAAGATCCTGGATGCACTCTGCAAATCCGCAGAGGAAGGCCGCTGGGTAGAAATCTGATAACCATACATAAGAAAACACCCCGGCATGCCGGGGTGTTTTCTTATGCAAATCTTATTATACACGATGGCCTTCGTAAGCGCGGCTGATGAAATGCGTTGCTTTTTTCAATGTATCCAGAAGTTCTACCAGATAATCGGCAGCTTCTTCCACATCCAGATCCGTTCTTCTGCGATAAGCCTCGATCTTTGCGGTGGGCGGATAGCACATGGGCACATATTCGCCGCCTTCAAGAAGGTTGGCAATGAATTCGCAGCATTCCAGCACATCGGCCACATCCCGCTTGTGATCGCTTTCCATATTGGACTGGCGGACACGCAGCAGAGTGCGCTCAGCCAGAATATCGGCACGGGTCACATAATCTTCCTGATCCACATCCGGGCGGATCGCAGTTTCAGTACGATTGCGGAAAAATCCGCTGATGGCGGCAACAATGGAAGGATCACGTACCGTTCCGTCCGGATAGACAACACCGTGTACTCGATTCCACATCTTGCTTCCGATCATCAATTCAAACAGATACCAGCCGGTATGATAGCGGTCATGAAGCTCGATCGCCATGTCATACGGGTTTGCACGGCACAGACAGCACATCTCATTGTCAACGACCGGCTTTCCGTACTTTTCAGAAAGGACTTTGGCCATCTCCAGTGAATCGACCACGCGTTTTCTGGTTGCTGAATAATCGTGGAAAATAAGAACATCCACAAGTTCAGCGGTTTGACTGGGTTCGGTTTCCCAGATGAAAATATTGCCGACACCGATATCGTGCACCGGATCCTTTTCTTTGACATAGCGGCACAGATGGCGAACCAGTTCCCAGGTTTTTTCCTGACGTTCACGAAGAATCTCCATATGTCTGGGCGGGAGCTGATAGTCCTGTACATAGGACGGTTCTTCATCATACCAGGTGACAAAATTGTCTGTATAACCGGGCTCGTTGGCAATGTCCCAGAAGAGAAGGCCGGGTTCATCGCCGATGGTCCGGATCAGATCGTCTATGTACTTTTCAGCATAGACCCAGGCTGAACGATCCTCAACCGCCGGTGAAAGCGGACGTAGGCCATATTCGTCCGGCTCATAACTGCACTTCTTATCCGGATGGAAACGGAAGCCGGTAAACATGATCGGATTGGAAGAAATACCGTGCTTCCATGCGGTCTGCACGAAATCCTTCAGATGCGTGAGAAAAGCTCCCGGCTCTTCCCGGTAGATATCGTAACTGATGAATACACGGGCGCTGTTCAGGTGAAGACGCTCCGCGTAGGTCATGTCACGTTCGATGATTTCATGATCATAGGCTTCACCCTCCCACTGCAGACTGTAATTAAATCCTCTTAATGAACTGTAATCCACGTTTTTTTTCATATTGTTTCCTCTCGTTTTCGGCAAGTATGTTTTGCGTTGAGTGTTGTCGACTTTACTTCTGTCGTGTTTGTTCAGACCGGAATTTCAATGGCTTACAGTTTCAGTATATAGGCCGTGAATTTGTTTGTAAAATGAAATCCGCCGTGGAGGTTGAGATACTCGATTTTTCGATACATCACATGAAGAACGGTGTTTTGAGCAAAATTCACTTTGCAAATCAGGTGAAATATTGCTGTGGATGTGTTATGCTGAAAATAATATTCGAAGAGAGCAAGGAGGGCTTCTTATGGCAACCGGAAAAGATGTTGACGCGCTTTTGCAGCGTTTTGTGGATGGCGGCCTTTCCGGCTGCGGCCTGAAGGTCACGCAGCATGGAAAGACGCTTTATGAGGGATATTTTGGTCAGGAAGATCCGGAGAAGGGAATTGACATGAATGCGCGTTCCGTTTTCCGTATGGCTTCCATGTCCAAGATTCCGATGTACACCACCTGTATGATGCTCTACGAACGCGGTCTGTTCAATCTGACAGACCCGATCTATGAATATCTGCCGGAGTGGAAGGATCTGAAAAAATGTGTACGCACTGCAAACGGCGATGTTAAGATCGTCCCCTGTGAAAAACCGATGCTCATAAGCGACATTCTGTCCATGAAGTGCGGCCTGCCGTACTGCAACGGCCCGATGCCCAAGAATCCTTCCGATGAGCTGAATATCACCATGATCTCCATGAAGGAATGCATGAAGCCGCTGAATGAACAGGGCCATTACACGAACCGCGAACACGTTCGGGCGATGTCCAAAGCAGTTCTTGCTGCAGAGCCCGGCGATGAATGGATCTACGGTTTCTCCAGTGAGATCTCCGCAGCGCTCATTGAAACCGTGACAGGAAGAGGGATCGATGATGTCATGCGGGAATTTCTGTTTGATCCGCTGGACATGAAGGACACGGGCTCCCGCTTCTTCGGCGACATTGAATCCCGCATGGTCCGCATGTACACACGCCATGCCGACAATACCAGAACATATGAATACTGCCCCTTTGACAGCAAGCACATCCCCGGTCCGGAGCATGAAGAGGGCTGGGCACGTCTGTTCTCTACAGTTGAGGACTACTCACACCTTTTACAGATGCTGGCTGAGGGCGGAAGTTACAACGGAAGAAAGATCATTGGCCGGAAGACCATCGACATGATGCGTACGAACGGACTGAACGAACATCAGCTGAAGGCCATGGACGATGAATACAATCGCGGTTATGGTTACGGCTACGGTGTCCGCACCCTCATTGATCGTGAAAAGGCCAACTGCGCCGGCAGTCCGGGATCCTTTGGCTGGACCGGCGGCTTTGGCACCTGGTGTGAGGCTGACCCTGCAGAAGGTCTGGGCATTGTCTACATGCACAACCAGATGCCCAATATGGAAAACTATTATCACCTGTTAGTACGCCAGGCGGCATACGGTCTTGCGGAGTAAGGAGGGCATTATGGGAGATTTCAGAAAACTGGATGAGCTTTTACAACGTTTTGTGGACGAAGGATTACCGGGCTGCTCCTGCACCATCGCAAAAAAAGGCGAGATCCTGTATGACGGATATTTTGGTTATTCGGATGTGGAAAACAAGGTTCCGTTAAATGACCGCAATGTTTTCCGCCAGGCATCCCTTACCAAGGTGGCCATGTACACCATGGCCATGAAGCTCTTTGAACAGGGAAAATTTAAAATGACGGATCCGCTGTACGAGTACTTCCCGGAATGGAAGAACACGATGAAGCGGGTGTACCTGCCGGATGGCAAGGTGGAGATCGTGCCGGTGGAAAAGCCGATCACGGTCAAAAATATCATGAATATGACGATGGGCATGCCCTATCAGATGTTTACCGGCCAGACCGTGGCACACCCGGTGGCCCGGGAAATGACGGAGAAAATGCAGCCGCTCATTGACAAAGGCTATTACACACTGCGTGAGCAGATCAAGGCCGTGGCTGAAGTTCCGATCGCGTTTGAACCCGGCACGCACTGGATGTACGGTTTTGCCAGCGAACTGACCGCGGGCCTTCTGGAAGTCATTGAGCAAAAGCCGGCGGAGCTGGTCATCAAAGAGCAGCTGTTTGAGCCGCTGGGCATGGATTCCTCCGCAAATTTCATCTTTGGCGATCTGGGCGAGCGTCTCGTCAAGAATTATTATTTTGCGCCCGGAAAGAAGCTGGGTGATCCCGACGCTTACCGCGTCATGCCTGCAGACCGTGAGGCCGGTATGGCGGGGCCGCTCGGTACGGTTTCCGGATTCCAGCGTGTTATTACGAACAGCCGTGATTATACAAAGCTTCTGCAGATGCTGGCTAATGGCGGCATGCATAACGGTGAGCGGATCATGGGCAAAAAGACCATCGAGCTCATGGCAACCAATACGCTGTCCCGGGAAATTTTGGAAAGCGATTTCCGTGATCTGTACAATGACGGCTACGGATACGGTTACGGCGTGCGCGTGTTAATGGATAAATATCAGGGACACTGCAACGGTTCCATCGGCCAGTTTGGCTGGACCGGCGGCACCGGAACCTGGGCGGAAGCGGATCCTTCCGAGGGCGTTTCCATTGTTTACATGCATAATTTACAACCCAATATGGAGCAGTATTTCCACCTCCGCATGCGTGCGGTGGCACAGGGATGTCTGGATTGACAGGGCAAAAACCACCTGAAAAAAGTGGATTTTAGGGAGAGAAATATATGAGCAAGAAAGAATACAAGATCGAAGAACTTCTCGGCGCGACTTTTGTGTGCGCCTGCGGACGCACCCATAGTACGAAGTTCTCCAATTATGTCAATGCATCCGGGGCAATCCATCGAATTCCGGACATGCTGAAGGAACTGGGTTACAGTCATCCGTACGTGATTTCAGACACGCATACGGAAGCCGCAGCCGGTGCAAAGATCAAGAAGATCCTGACCGAAGCCGGTATTGAGTACACGGATGTGGTGCTGCAGAGCCCGGAAGTGGGCGACCTTCCGGCCGATGAAAATGCCATCGGCAGCGTGATCCTGCATTATGAACCGGTCTGCGATATCATTCTTTCCGTCGGTACCGGCACCATCAATGACACCGGCCGCTACTTCAGCTTCTGCATCGGAAAGCCTTTCATGCTGGCTGCCACCGCACCCAGCATGGACGGTCTGGTCAGTGGTGTTGCGCCGCTGATCCGCAATCACATGAAGATCACGTTCCCCGCGCATGCACCGTTGGCACTCTGCTGCGATCTGGATGTCATGAAAGAGGCTCCGCTTCGTATGCTGTCTGCCGGTGCAGCCGATATTCTCGGTAAATACAACTGCCTGTCCGACTGGAAGCTTTCTCACATCATTAGCGGTGAGTATTACTGCGAGACACTGGATGCCATCATGTCCGGCGCCATTGACAAGACCATGTCCTGCATGGCCAGCCTGAACGGCCGCAAGCCCGAAGATGTCAGCACACTCTGTGACGCATTAACGCTTTCCGGTATCGCCATGGACTTCTGCGGCAATTCCAGACCGGCTTCCGGCGCGGAGCATCATCTTTCTCATTATTTCGAGATGCAGTTCCTGTTTGACGGAATTCCCGCGGTGCTGCATGGAACCAAAGTTGGCATCGGTACTGTAATGACGCTGCGTCTGTACAATGAACTTGCGAAGATGGAGCGTCCGGATTTTGCAAAACTGATTGCGGAGATTCCCAATCGGCCGAGCTTTGAGGCGTGGGAAAAGGAGATCCGGCGTGCATATCGCGGCGCAGCGGATTCTGTAATTGCGCTGGAGAAGAAGGCCGGGAAGAATGATCCGGAGAAACTGAAAGAACGTCTTCAGTCCATTGAACAGCATTGGGATGAGATCGTGGAACTGGCAGCAAAGGTTCCGCAGTCTGACATGGTGCGTGATGGCCTGCTGGCAATGGATGCGCCGACTCGTCCGGCTGATGTGGGCATCAAAAACGAAGATGTCCGCGATGGCATTCGTTACGCAAAGGAACTGCGCGATCGCTATACGATCCTTCAGCTGCTTTGGGACATCGACAAGATGGACGATGCAGTGGATCTGCTGATGAAGGAATTTTGCTGATATCCAATCTTCCGGGCTTGGAGATTGACTGCAGAACGATGGAAACGATGAGGTGATGACATGGGTAAATACGTACTCGGTGTGGATTTTGGCACGCTTTCGG
The DNA here is from genome assembly GCA_946040795.1 of uncultured Lachnospiraceae bacterium. Taxonomy (GTDB): domain Bacteria; phylum Bacillota; class Clostridia; order Lachnospirales; family Lachnospiraceae; genus UBA1267. The sequence continues at coordinate 10,233 of CAMGCK010000008.1, read as the reverse complement.
GCCGGGCGGTTCTGGTGGATACGGCAACCGGCGCGGTACTTGGGCAGGAAGCGGAAAATTACAGAAGCGGGGTGATCACCGGTGCATTGCCGGACGGAACGCCGCTGCCGGATACGTTTGCACTGGCGGATCCTGCGGACTACACGGAGGTGCTGGAGCATGTGATCACCCGTCTGGTCGCGAGGAACATTGTGCCGGCAGAAGACATCATCGGAATCGGACTGGATGTGACCTGCAGTACCTTTATCCCGACCGATGAGGCCGGAATTCCGCTGTCAAAAAAGACCGGTTTTGCGGGAAATCCTCAGGCGCATATGAAAATGTGGAAACATCATCACGCGGAAAAACAGGCGGAGAAACTGACAGCGCTGATGAATGAACGCGGTGAGTCCTTCCGTGAACGCTGCGGCGGCATCATCAACGCGGAGTGGATGCTTCCCAAATTACTGGAGATCTGCGAAGAAGCACCGGAAGTCTGGCAGGCTGCTGCTAATTTTGAGGAAGCCGGTGATTATCTGGTGCGGCATCTGACCGGAAAAACGGTGCGCAGTCAGGTCATGATGGGTTATAAAATGGTGGAAGATCCGGAAGAACATACGCCGGATGAAGCCTTTTTGGAGGCTGCCCATCCCGGATTCGGCGCGGCCTATGAAAAACTGAAGGGGACAAGACTTCTGCCGGGCGCATCGGCGGGAGGACTTCTTCCTGAGATTGCCGATCGTCTGGGACTTCCTGCGGGGATTCCGGCGGCGGCAGCCAATATCGATGCGCATGTGGCCTATCCGGCACTCGGCATTACCGAGCCCGGCGCAGCACTTATGATCCTCGGTACATCCTGTTGTTTGATTCTGGCTGCGGAGGAAGAACGCCCGGTTCCGGGCATTTTCGGCGCGGTGAAGGACGGTGTGTTACCGGGCTGCATCGGTTATGAAGCCGGACAGAGTGCTGTTGGCGACCTTTTTGAATGGTTTGAAAAGAATGCTGTCCCCGCGTATGCTGAACGGGAAGCCGCGGAAAAAGGACAGTCCGTGCTGGCCTATATGACGGATCTTGCAGCGGAACTGAAGCCCGGTGCGTCCGGTCTTCTGGCGCTGGACTGGTGGAACGGAAATCGTTCGGTGCTTTCTGATGTGAATCTCAGCGGAATGATTCTGGGCATGACGTTGAAAACGCGTCCGGAGGAAATTTTCCGGGCACTGATTGAAAGCGTGGCCTTTGGTATGCGGAAGATCCTGGACACATTTGAGACTTCCGGTGTTCCGGTGCGGGCATTATATGCATGCGGAGGAATCTCCAAGAAAAACCGGCTGCTTCTGCAGATTTATGCCGATGTGCTGAATCGGGAGATCCTTGTAGGGGAATCTGACCAGTGTTCGGCGCTGGGATCGGCAATCTTTGCAGCTGTGGCAGCGGGAGAAGCGGCCGGTGGATATCGGGATCTGAAGGCCGCGGCATCAGCCATGGGGCATACAGAACCGGAAACGGTGAAGCCGGATGCGGCGGTCGTGACGGTGTATGAAAAAATGTACCGTGAATACGAATTGCTTCATGATTATTTTGGCCGCGGAGAGAATGATGTGATGAAGCGGCTGATCGAATTAAGGCACTGAAAATGATTTTAATGAATAGGGCGAGGTGTTTATGGGCGATATTCTCATATGGGTCATTACAGCATATTTTGTGATCATCAATCTGGCGGCGTTTATCACGTATGGCCAGGACAAACGGAAAGCGGAGAGGGATGAACACCGCATACCGGAGAAGACGCTGATCCTGCTGGGATTCATCGGCGGTCCCATCGGCGCGCTGTTAGGCATGAAGGTCTTCCATCATAAGACCAAAAAGAACAAATTCCGCATTCTGGTGCCGCTGTCATTGGTTCTTTGGATCTTTTTGTGGCTGTTTGGCGCAGTGCAGGTCGGCCCGTCTCTTCAGGGCAATCGCTGGGTGAAGCGTCAGAAGAGTGCATCGACCTGGATGGAGATGCTGCCCGATGACATGCTGCTGTCGGACGTGGTCCTTCCCGGTGTCCATGACGCGGCAACGAATCAGGTCCAGCTGGCTTTTTCGACACGCTGCCAGAGTGAATCTGTTCCGGCATTGTTAAAGGACGGATATCGGTATCTGGATGTACGTCTGGGCGTGAAAGAAAACAAAAAGGGTAAGGAAATGTATCTGATGCACGGCTTTACCTACTGCATGAATGGTCTTGCGCGTTATAAAATCGACCGTCTGCTGAAGGTCTGTACAAAATTCCTGAAGAAAAATCCGTCGGAAACGATCGTATTTGCTGTCAAGTATGAGCACGGTGATGAGACGGTGAAAGCGTTTGAGAAACTGCTTGATGAAAAACTGGAGCCTTACAAGAGTTATGTTCTGTTTACGGACACGATGCCGACGGTCTCTCAGGCCCGCGGAAAGATCGTTCTGTTCCGTCGATATGAGGATGAAGCCGGTCTGGGTATTCGTGCCGGACTGCCGCTTATCTGGGAGGATCAGGGCGGCCGCGAGGATGTGCAGCTGGCGGCGGTTTCCAAAGCAAACGGAGGCTATACAGTCACGGTTCAGGACCGTTACTGCTACAAAGCAGGTGAAAAGTGGGATGCGTTTACGAATACTGCGGACAACTGCTCGGTACGGGAGGGCTCCGGTGATATCCTGATCAACTTCCTGAGCACCAAGGGCGCGTTAAAATACGGTCATCCCTATTATTTCGCGAAGAAACTGAATAGAGAACTGGAGTCTTGGCTCACAGAGGAGCGGAAGCAGCCGCAGGGCTGGATCGTCACGGATTTTGGTGACGCGAAGCAGGCGCGGCTGATCTATACATTAAATGAGTGATGGGCGGACAGCATGTTGAAAATTGCCATTCCCGTGTTTGATCATAGAGATTGTGGCGTTCGTGCTGAATGCATTGCCCGTGGTGGTGGTCATCTGCCTGAATCTGGACCAGCTGTTCAAGTGCATTCCGGTATCCATCAAGGTGAATTTCGGACATTGGTGTAAAAAACTGACGCGTTAAGCGTGATTGAGCTGCGGAAAAGGACGCGGTTTGTTCTGCAGTCTGCGGAGAATTTCGAACTACCCGAGGAAGCAGACTGCTGTTATTTCTTCAATCCATTCTTTCCCTTCTGAAGCTCAAGTATCCTTTACCGGCATCGAGGCGTCCGGAAAACGGAAATGGTGTATCTGCAAGAATGCCGCCTCATGTTCGTCAACTGGATTCATTTTCCACACACGGGACAGATAAGTAAGAATGAAATTGCGGAATAATCCATGTAAAAAGCGGGAATACTGCATTGACCGCCGATATAATACCGTTATAATGGTTTTACCGGGAGGTACGGACATGAGTGCATATAAAGTGATCGTGGATACGGAAAAGTGCATCGGCTGTGGACATTGCGAGGCCATCTGCCCGAAGGGTGCCATTACGCTCAACGGTGTGGAAGACACAACAGAGGAGTTTGAGGAACAGGTGCGCCTGGATCCGGAAACTCATGGGTATTAAACGGAAGCCCAAGGCGGTGACCACAATGGTCATCGGTTATCCGGCGGTGAAATATCATCGGACCGCACGGAGAAAACCGGCGGATGTGATCGAAGCGTAAAAAACTCGGTACACACGGGGATTGATGAACGTGAATAATAAAATACAGATTCGGGAATGAAAGGATCTGTCTGAAAATAACATTATGAAAGTGGGCTTATCATGAAAAAGAAACCGAACATTATCATCGTCATGAGTGACCAGCAGCGCGCGGATCTCCGCAGAAGCTGCGGCTATGAACTGGATACCATGCCGTTCCTGGACAGTCTGGGACAGGAGGGCATTGATTTTACCCGCGCGTACACGCCGAATCCCACATGTCTTCCGGCCCGTGTCAGCATGTTCACCGGGCGGTATTCCGAGGCGCATCGCGCGCGTACGAACCACAACGCCAAGGACGCGTATTTTACGGAAGACCTTCTGGGCATCCTGAAAAAGAACGGCTACACCACGGCGCTCTGCGGAAAGAACCATTCTCATCATGCACTGAGCGACTTTGATTTCTGCGAATCCAACGGTCATCTGGGTCATGAGGATGAAACCAATACCACTCCCGAACAGTGGGCATTCGCGGACTATATGCGTGACACCCATCACATGGAAATGCATGAGCCCACGCCCTTTGCAGTGGAAAATCAGTTCCCCTACCGCAATATTTCCTCGGCCTTCAAGTTCATCGACGGCCTGGAGAAGGATCAGCCCTTCTTCACCTGGATATCCTTTGCCGAGCCGCACAATCCGTATCAGGTTCCGGAACCCTATTTTGACATGTTCCCGCCGCAGGATCTGCCGCCGGTCCATGCCACAAAGGACGATCTTGCACAGAAGGGTGCGCGTTATGAGTGGCTTCGCGGCATCTGGGAGCAGGTCCTGGGCGATGACATCGACAACCGCATCCTTCGTGCGCGTTCCAATTATCATGGCATGCTGCGCCTGATCGATGACCAGGTGAAGCGCCTGGTGGAAGGCTTGAAGGAGCGCGGTCTGGAAGAGGATACCGTACTTTTATACCTGTCCGACCATGGCGATTTTGTGGGTGAATATGACCTGATCCGCAAGGGGGTGGATCTTCCGGACATTCTCTGCCACATCCCGATGGTCTGGTGGGGCGGCGGCGTACGCAAGGCCGGAAAGATCTCCGATGCCTTTGTCAGCATCGTGGATATCCTGCCTACGATCTGCGACATGATCGGCGCGGAGCTCCCCTTTGGGGTACAGGGAAAATCAATTCTTCCACTTCTTACCGGTGATGATGCTCCGGCAAAAGAGTATGAATCCGCCTATTCCGAAAGCGGTTTTTCCGGCCTCTACTGGGATGATGAGGACGATTTTGACGTTGTGAAGGAAGGCGCGTGCCCGCCTGAAATGAATCGTTTTGACTGTCTGAACTCCTTTACACAGTGTGGTCAGGTGCGTTCCTTCTGGAAGGGCGATTACCGTGTTCAGGTCGATATGATGGGGCAGGGCTGGCTGTATGATCTGAAAAAAGATCCGTTTGAGAAAAAGAATCTCTGGGAAGATCCCCACTATCTGGAAGTCAAGGCCGATATGCTGGCTGGGCTGAACGCGTCCATGCTTCGTGCAGCAGATCCGCTTCCGGCACCGCACTGGCGTTACCGTGTGAAGACCCATCCGAAGGGATTCTGGTTTGACGAGGACTATCATTCAGGTGATACGGGAGTTCGGGAGTAGTCCATAGGCGAACAATAATAACCACATATAAAATTGTATTGTCCATTTTTAATTTTGACGGATTTTGGTAAAGTATTTCTATCAAGTGTAGTAAAACTGCACAATAAAAAAGGGAGAGAATGCTATGAAGAAAGTATTAGCTATCGCACTTGCTGCAGCTATGGTACTTGGCTCTATGGCTGGCTGCGGCGCTAAGGGCGGCGAAGGCAAGATCAAGGGCGCAAAGATCGAGTTTGCGACGAGACAGACCGGCGACACTCTTGAAAGATTAAGAACGGTTGTCGCTAACTTCGAAAAAGAATCCGGCGTTAAGGTAGAACTTACCGAGTACGCGAATGATGATTACGAATCCGCACTGAAGACCCGTATGGCTTCCGGTGAACTTCCGGATGTATGGGAAACTCACGGCTGGTCCAGACTTCGTTACGGTGAATATCTTGCACCGGTAAATGATGAAGCTTGGTACGCAAATGAGAACGACCTGGCTAAGGGTATCCTTACCGGTGACGGTGACACTGCATATGCACTTATGCTTACCACCTCCGTTCTTGGTATCTGCGTTAACGTTACCGCTGCTGAAGAGTGCGGTGTCGATGTTTACGCTATCGAGACCTACGATGATCTGACCGCAGCCTGCCAGAAGATCGTTGATGCAGGTAAGGTTCCGTTCGTTACCAACCGTTCAGGCGGTGACTTCACCCACGTTGGTGGTCAGTTCACGACCTATGATGATGCATTAGTTAATGACGCTAAGGCTCAGCTTGACGGTACTTATGATTTTGAATCTTTCCGTGCTGAAATCAAGTGGTTCGCTGAACTGATGGATATGGGCGCTTTCTGGCCGGATGTTACCACTGCTTCTGACCAGGACAACACCGAGCGTTTCGCTAAGGGTGAATCCGTATTCTACTTCGCAAACGGTGCTGATTTCTGCCGTAACGCTGCAGAGATCAATTCCGACAATACCTATGCTGTTATCGCATTCCCGGCAATCAAGGAAGGCGCTAAGAAGTATATGGCAGGCGGTGAAGGCTACGCTGTAGGTGCTTGGAAGGACGGTAAGAATCTGGCTGCAGCCAAGGCTCTCCTTGCTTACCTTGCTGAACACGGCGGTGAATTCGTTGAAGGTCTGTCTGCAATCTCTACTGTAAAGTCTGTTGACACTCCGGCTACCCGTCTTTCTGAGGAAGCTATGCAGAAGTACGCAGATGCAGTTTATGTCAACATGTGGGACCGTGAGTACATGCCGTCCGGTATGTGGGGTGTGTTCGGTGATGCTGTTAACCAGTTCTATGCTGACTGGTCTGACGAGAACATCGAGTCCATCCTTTCCTTCCTGAAGACCAACTACGATGAGAAGTATGCAGCAATGCATTCTGCAGAGTAATTTAAATCTACGGAAATCAATTAAAGATCTGTCAGGGTTTTTATCATCCTGAGTGATTGACTTGGGAGGCAGGTGGACAACCCCTGCCTCCTTTGTTTTAATAACGAACTGCTAATAAAGTGAATTGATAATAACTATTTGGGGAGATGACCATGTTAAAGAAAAGAAAAATCAAAATGATGCTTCTGACCGCTCCCGGCCTTTTACTGATCGCATTATTTGTTTTCGTTCCGCTGGTCAACTGAGTGATTGACTTGGGAGGCAGGTGGACAACCCCTGCCTCCTTTGTTTTAATAACGAACTGCTAATAAAGTGAATTGATAATAACTATTTGGGGAGATGACCATGTTAAAGAAAAGAAAAATCAAAATGATGCTTCTGACCGCTCCCGGCCTTTTACTGATCGCATTATTTGTTTTCGTTCCGCTGGTCAACGGTACTCGTATTGCGTTCTATAACTGGAACGGTTACGGAAAGACCATGAAGTTCATCGGTCTTCAGAACTTTATTGATCTGATTCACGATGCACGAATCGGAAGAACCACGATCAACACATTGATCTATGGTATCGGCAGCTGCGTTCTGCAGAATGTTCTCGGTCTTGCAGCGGCCATGTTTGTAAATCAGAAGTTCCCTGGCAGAAATACCATTCGTGCCATTTTATATATGCCGATCATGATCTCCGGCTTTGTCATGGGCCAGGTTATGAGATACATGTTTGTTTATGATAACGGTGTCATGAACGATATTCTCTTTTACATGTTCGGTATGGATAAGATCAACTGGCTGGAGAACAGCTGGATCGGCGTTGCACTTATTACCCTGATCAACAGCTGGCAGTATCTTGGCCTGTGTATGTTGATCTATCTTGCAGGTCTTCAGGGTGTATCCGCGACATACAAGGAAGCTGCTGCCATCGATGGCGCAAAGCCGATGCAGGTATTCTTCCACGTAACCCTTCCGCTCCTGATTCCGTCCATCACGACTGCAGTTATTACCAACCTCATCGGTGGTCTGAAACTGTATGAAATGGTAGTCGGTCTTACGTCGGGCGGTCCGAACCGTATGTCTGCATCACTTTCTCAGTACATCCAGATCCTGTACTTTGATGACGAACGTGCCGGATATGCCGCGGCAGTCGGTATTTTCCAGTTTGTTCTGATTCTGGTTCTGGCAATGCCGCTGAACAGATACTTAAAGAGCAGGGAGATTGAAGCATGATTGAGAAGAAGAGAAGTACTGCCGCAAATGTTGCAATTGCGATCATCTGTATTCTGATCGTACTTATTTATATTTTCCCGTTCTATATTGTGGGTAATGTATCCTTAAGAGATATTACGGACTTAAGTTCCCGCCTTCTTCCTACGAAGGGCGGCTCCATGCAGAACTATGTGAAAGTTCTTGAGAACTCCGAGTTCTGGACCAGCCTTGTGAACACCATCGTGTACTGCGGACTGGAGATCCTGTTTACGATTCCGATCGCAGCCATCGGCGGTTATTCCTTGGCACGTACCAAGAACTGGTTCTCCAACATGATCCGTTCTCTGAACATCATGATCATGATGATCCCCGGTACCGCGCTTTTAGTTGGTACGTACGGTCTGATGGTTAAGATGCACCTGACAAACAGCCTGATCGGTATGGCTCTTCTGGGCGCCGGAGGCGGTATGACCGGTGGTATGTTCTTCTATACCACGTTCACCACCATGATCCCGGTAGAACTGGATGAGGCGGCGTCCATCGATGGTGCCGGCGTTATCCGTACCTATTTCCAGATCATCTTCCCGCAGCTGAAAGCCATCACGGTTACCCGTGTCATTAATATCATCATCGGCTGCTGGAACAACTACTTGATGCCGATGTACATGTTGCAGAAGGGCTCCAAGTTCACTCTTCTTCTGTACGTGCGTAAGCTGTTCACCGGCCAGAAGGTCCAGTCTGTTCCGCTTGCATTTGCGGGCTGTACACTGATGGTCGTTCCGATCCTGATCATGTATTTCTCCTTACAGAAGTACATCATCGGCAGCCAGCTTGACAGTTCTGTTAAGGGTTAATTATTAAAAGAATCAAACCAAAGCCTCCGGTCAATATGACGAGTGCTTTTCGCCGATTGCCGGCAGAAAAGTGTGTCAGAGCGGAGGCTTTTTGATTTGTGTCCGGAATGCGGCGCTGCCGCTTCCGGTGATTTTGTTGAAACCGGCGGCGAGGGTATTGCAACCTTCGGGACAGTTGGTGTATAAAGGAGACAGAAGAGCATGCTCTTTAGAGCACATGAGCAAGGAGAAGGATATGACTGTATATACCGGAAGCAAGCTTCGTGAGATTTCATTTCCGTTGGGTGGTATCGGTACCGGATGTGTGGGCCTTGCCGGCAACGGAAGACTGGTGGACTGGGAGATTCTGAATCACCCGGGAAAGATGCGCTGCAATGGATTTACGCATCTTCTGGTGCGCGCGGAAAAGGACGGCAAGATGCTGGATGCGCGCGTGCTGCAGGGGGATTACATTGGCAGCGGCATTGGCGGTGAAACCACCTACATCTTCCGCGGAAACGGCGGTTTTGGCTATGGCATGGGCCCGTACCGCGGTACGATGGCCGGTCTTCCGCACTTTAAAAACACGGAGTTTTGCGGCGAGTTTCCTTTTGCACAGGTGCGCTTCAGTGACGAGTGCTTCCCGGGAAAAATGACATTGAAGGCATACAATCCCTTCATTCCGCTGGATTCCTTTGATTCCTCTCTTCCGGCCGCGTTTTTTGAAGTGGAGTTTGAGAACGATACAGCGGAAACACTGGATTACAGTGCGCTGTTCTCCCTGAATAACCTGTTTCCCTTTGCGACCACGGTGAATAGAAGTTTTCATGAAGCAGGCGTTCATGGAATCTATATGCATTCAAGCTCTGTCCCGCAGGATGACATGCACTTTGGCTCGCTGTGCCTGATCACTGATGCAAAAGAGTCTTTTGTCCAGGATTACTGGTACCGCGCGGCCTGGTTTGACAGCCTGGAAACCTACTGGCATGAGGTAAATACGCCGGGCCCGCTGAAGGCACGGACCTACACCGAGGAAACACGTGATCTTTCTGAAAAAATCGATTTTGACGGCGAGGACATGGGCACTGTCGGGGCATATGTGCATCTTGCTCCGGGAGAGAAAAAGTCTGTGCGTTTCATTATGACCTGGTATCTTCCGAATTGCGCGGCATACTGGAATTTCCCGGAGGGAAAGCCTGTCACACCGGAATGGAAAAACTGGTACGCGACGGTATTTGATGACGCGAAGGACTGTGCACTGTATGCATCGGACCATCAGGAACTGTTATACAAGCGGACGATGGACTTTAAAGAGACCCTGTTCCGCTCCACACTGCCGGAAAAGAGCATGGAGGCTGTCTCGGCAAATCTTTCCATTCTGAAATCCGCCACGGTCCAGCGCCTGGAGGATGGTTCCTTCTACGGCTGGGAGGGCTGCAACGCAGACACCGGCTGCTGTGAGGGTTCCTGCTCTCACGTTTGGAACTACGCGTACGCACTGCCGTATCTGTTCCCGGAACTGGAGCGTTCCATGCGGGATCTGGAATATCGATACAGCATGCGGGACGACG
>CAMGCK010000007.1 GCA_946040795.1 uncultured Lachnospiraceae bacterium | reverse complement strand
ATAGAAAATTAAAAACACCTATGTTATAATACCAATATTCTAACTGAAACATGATCATAATACAGAAGCTTATCCGGAGCCACAACTTCAGTATGCTTTAATGATATGAAGGAGAACAGACTATGGGACGTGTTATAGCAATTGCTAATCAGAAAGGCGGCGTTGGAAAAACCACTACTGCCGTGAACTTATCAGCTGCATTAGTTGAAAAAGGCAAAAAGGTACTCTTGATCGACCTCGATCCGCAGGGAAACGCCACCAGCGGCCTTGGAGTAGAAAAAAGACAGACCGGAACCGTTTATGATCTCCTTGTAAATGATGTGACTCTGGATAAATGTGTGCGTAAAGATGTCTGGAAGTCATTGGACCTGGTTCCGACAACGGTTGACCTTGCCGGTGCGGAAATTGAAATGCTGGATATTTCACGTCACGAGTTTATTCTTAAAAGAAAACTCAGAAAGGCTGAGGCTGAATACGACTATATCCTGATCGACTGCCCACCTTCTTTGAATCTCTTGACGGTCAATGCGCTTACTACAGCAAATTCCGTACTTGTGCCGATCCAGTGTGAATTTTATGCAATGGAAGGTCTTACTCAGCTGATGTACACGATTCAACTGGTTCAGAAGAAACTGAATCCTTCTCTGGAACTGGAAGGCGTAGTATTTACAATGTTTGATGGCCGCACAAATCTCTCACAGCAGGTCGTGGATTCTGTAAAACAATACTTAAAAGAAAAAGTGTACGATACTGTAATTCCCCGAAATGTACGTCTTGCAGAAGCACCGAGCCATGGTATGCCGATTATAGAATATGATCCGCGTTCCACCGGCGCAGATGCCTATAGAAAACTTGCAGACGAAGTTATCAATTACTAAGCAAAATTGTTCCACGTGGAACAAAGGAGTATAGAATGGCAACAAAAACCAAAGGTTTAGGAAAAGGACTGGGTACATTATTCGGAGATGTGGCTGATATCAGTAAAACTCATGAAATTGTACCGATCACAGAAGAAGATCTTAAAAACGAGCAGACCGTAAAGCTCCGTTTAGTGGAACCGAATCGCGATCAGCCCAGAAAAGAGTTCGATGAAGAAGCATTAAATGAATTAGCTGACTCTATTCGTCTTCATGGCATTATCCAGCCATTGATCGTTGTAAAGAAAGATGCTCACTTTCAGATAATTGCCGGTGAACGTCGCTGGCGCGCAGCCAAGATCGCAGGCTTAAAAGAAGTTCCTGTAATCATAAAGGATTACACAGAGGAAGAAATTGCTGAGATTTCGTTAATTGAAAATATTCAGCGTAAAGATCTGAATCCGATTGAAGAGGCTATGGCCTTTCAGCGCTTGATCAATGAATATCATTTAACACAGGAGGCACTTTCTGAGCGTATTTCCAAAAACCGCGCAGTCATTGCAAACTCCATGCGTCTCCTGAAACTTCCGGAGGATGTTCAGGAACTTTTAGCATCAGGCAAACTCTCTGCGGGTCATGCCAAGGTGATTCTGGGGCTGGATTCGGCAGCGGACCAGTCAGAAGCTGCTAGGAATGTTGTCGAAAATGCGCTGAGTGTTCGAGAGACGGAAAAACTGGTCAAGAACTTTGGAAACCAGAAAGAGAAACAACCCAAAGAAAAGGAAAATCTGAAAAACCAGTTAGAATATGAACAGGTTGAAAATCTCCTGAAGGAGAAACTGAAGACCAAGGTGTCCATAAAAAGAAAATCTGAAAATGCAGGAAAAATCGAAATCGATTATTATTCATTGGAAGAAATCGAGCGAATCCTGTCTCATATTAAGTAAAAGTGTGAATGTCTGACAAAATGGCAGATATTCACCGAAAGGGTTATATATGGTAGATATTCTGAACGAAATATACAATATGGTGAGTCCATATACGTTGTATATTGCAGCGGGGGCGGTTTTACTGTGTCTTGTTTTATTGGTCCTGGTAATTGTTTTATTTGTTAAATTAAAAAAGACCGGAGACCGTATCGATTACTTTATGCGTGGAACCGGAGCAGATTCACTGGAGGGAGCACTTCGTAAGGTTATCGAAGACAATCAGAAAGTGAAGCTTCAGCTCAAAAATAATGTCAATGAAATCGTAAAGATCAATGAAAACCTGGTTGGAGCGTATCGTAAGATAGGGGTGGTCAAGTATAATGCATTTCCCGGAATGGCGGGTAAGGTGAGCTCTGCCATTGCACTTTTGAACAATGAAAATAATGGTATCATTATCAATTCTCTCCATGGCCAGGAAGGATGCTATACCTATGTTAAGGAGATCATGAACGGTAAGTCCATTAACCCGCTGACCAAGGAAGATGAAGAAGCGCTGAAAATTGCGCTGCAGATGGAATTGTAATCGAATATATGTTCGAATAATCGGCCTGATATTTTCACTATGTAAAGTGTCGGGCCGGTTTCATATGAGGAATGTAACATCGGCAGAGGTTCTTTCCCCAAAAGCATAGTGAATACGAATATCAACATTGGAGATCACACGCATGACGAAAAAAGTACTGATTACAGCTCCGCTTACCCGGGAAATGGCAAGGCGCATCGAACAGGCGGCAGAAGGCGGAAATTTTGATGTGACATTTGAGTATCTGCCGAATAAACGGGTATTGACGGACGAAGTCATTGCCTCCGGACTGCAGGAACGCACTATTCCGGCAGAAGAAAGCGAAGAGAATCCCGGAGATGCACTTTCAGGTTTTGCTGCCACGCTTGGTGATACGCCGCTGAGTATCGTTCGCCACAATAAAGAGACTCTGGAGTGGCTTCAGATGAACTCCGTTGGGTTTGATGATTATGTTCGCGGCGGGATGCTTTCTGATGCTTGTGTGCTTTGTAATGCCGCAGGTATGTATGGGACGATTGTTTCCGAGCACATGATTGGATTGACTTTTGACATTCTTCGCGGTTTTGGATATTGCTATGAGGGAAAGGCACAGCATCTTTGGCGTCCGTCCCGACAGATCCAGGTCGTGGAAGGCAGCACCGTCGTGGTGCTGGGACTGGGTGACATCGGCGGAAGATATGCAGAAAAAATGAAGGCACTTGGAGCATATGTGATCGGTGTACGGAGGAAGAGAACAGAAAAACCTTCCTATTTAAATGAGCAGATCACGTTTGATGAGCTGGACGATGTCCTTCCTCGCGCAGACATTCTTGCAATGGTTATTCCGGGTGGTCCGTCCACCTATCATCTGATGGATGAGCGCCGACTGAAACTCATGAAACGCGGAAGTGTGATCGTAAACGCCGGTCGGGGAACATCTATCGACCAGAAGGCGCTTGTAAAACTTCTGAATGAAGACTACTTCCTTGGCGCAGGCTTGGATGTGACGGATCCGGAACCGCTTCCCGCGGATGATCCGCTGTGGGATGCTAAAAATCTGCTTCTTTGTCCGCATACAGCCGGAACATGGCACCGTGAGACCATGAACAAGTTTACAGATATCTGTGTGGAGAACATGAAGGCTTGGGTACATGGCGGAGAATTCAGCAGAGTAATTTCACTTGAGGAGCGGAGAAGCGTTGCAGGGGATTGAGGACTTCGTGTTGATAAATGACTCGTAAAAGCCTGCTGAAGAGCGTTTGGAAGTAGGAAAATACACAATGAAATCTTTGCCCGGATGGGGACAGGCGTCCCAAAATCCTTGCATTTACAGGATGTTAATAGTAAAATTGTAACCAAATGACAATCATTCATTGTACATATGAGAGGAGCAATTATGGCTGTAGATTATCAGAAGCTTGCGATTGAAAAGCACGCCGAATGGGGCGGAAAAATTGAAATGGTTTCAAGAGTACCGGTCGATACTGTTGAAGCCCTGTCTGTTGCATATACGCCCGGTGTTGCAGGCCCGTGCCTGGAGATTAAGAAGGATGTTAATAAAGGATATGAGCTGACCCGCAGATGGAACACCGTTGCCGTTGTAACCGATGGTACTGCTGTCCTTGGTCTGGGTGACATCGGCCCGGAAGCCGGCATGCCGGTTATGGAAGGCAAATGCGTCCTGTTCAAAGCGTTCGGCGATGTTGATGCTGTTCCGCTTTGCATCCGTTCCAAGGATCCCGATGACATCGTCAAGACTGTCCAGTTACTGGCAGGTTCTTTTGGCGGTATCAACTTAGAGGACATTTCCGCACCGAGATGCTTTGAAATTGAAGAGCGCCTGAAAGCCGTCTGCGACATTCCGGTATTCCACGATGACCAGCACGGCACCGCTGTTATCATGCTGGCCGGCCTTACCAACGCGCTGAAAGTCGTTGGCAAGAAGATTGAGGACATCAAGGTCGTTACCAGCGGCGCAGGAGCTGCAGGTACAGCCATCATCAGGCTTCTCCTGACCGCAGGTGTGAAAAATGTTATCATGACCGACAAGTACGGTGTTATTTACGACGGCCGTGAAGAGGGCATGGATCCGTACCTTGCTGAGATGGCAAAGATCACGAATCTGGAGAAGAAGACCGGTGAGCTGAACGATGTCATCGACGGTGCCGATGTCTTTATCGGCGTATCTGTACCGGGCAAGCTGAATAAGGAAATGGTCAGCCGCATGGCAAAGGATGCTATTATCTTTGCTTGTGCAAATCCGACGCCGGAAATCTTCCCGGATGAGGCTCATGAAGGCGGTGCTGCCATCGTTTCCACCGGCCGCAGCGATTTCCCGAACCAGATCAACAACGTTATGTGCTTCCCGGGCATCTTCCGCGGCGCACTCGATGTTCGTGCTTCCCAGATCACTGAGAACATGAAGATTGCAGCAGCAAAAGCCATCGCCGGCATCATTCCGGATGAGGAACTGAACTGCAACAACATTCTGCCGAAGGCCATGGATCCGCGCGTGAAGACTGCAGTAGCGAATGCAGTTGCACAGGCGGCTCGTGAAGACGGTGTAGCAAGAATTTAAAATGGAACTCTGCAGGCGGCGTAATATTCGAAATTCGAGCACACAAAGCATGTCACGGAATAATAAGTTGAACAATCGTCAGGAGGACATCATGAAAGTAGCAATTCTTGAATCTTTAGGAATCAGTGAAGAGGAACTCAGCGCACGCAAAGCACCGTTTGAAGCGGAAGGCGTAGAGTTCGTATCCTATGCAAAGTCCACGGATACTGCAGTATTAATTGAAGAGACCAAGGGCGCCGATGCAGTCATCATCGCAAACATGCCGTATAAGAATGAAGTCATCGAGGCTGCTGATCAGCTGAAATTCATCGATGTTGCTTTCACCGGCGTTGACCATGTTGGTCTTGCAGCAGCAAAGGAAAAGAACATTGCTGTTTCAAACGCTTCCGGTTATTCCAATGAAGCAGTTGCTGAGCTGGCAATGGGCATGGTACTTTCTCTGTACCGCCGCATGCGTGAAGTCGAGGCTCGCTGTCGCGACAATAAGACCAAGGACGGTCTGGTTGGTTATGAAGTAAAGGGTAAAACGGTTGGTATTGTCGGTCTTGGTAAGATCGGTACCCGTTCCGCTGAACTGTTCCACGCAATGGGCGCTGACATCCTGGCTTCCAGCCGCAGCGTACATGCAGACGCGCCGGATTATGTAAAGCAGGTCGCTCTGGAAGAGCTTCTGGCTGCTTCTGACATCGTCATCCTGCACTGCCCGCTGAATGACAGCACCCGCGGCCTGATCAACAAGGATACACTGAAGCTTATGAAGTCTTCTGCAATCCTAATCAATGTTGCCCGCGGCCCGGTTTGCAATACTGCAGACCTTGCAGCTGCACTGAACGACGGCGTGATTGCCGGCGCAGGTATCGATGTATTTGACATCGAGCCGCCGCTTGCAGCGGATGAACCGCTTCTGGCAACTCCGAACACGCTGGTTACCCCGCACGTGGCATTTGCTACGCACGAGTCCATGACTCTTCGTGCAGAGATCGTCTTTGACAACCTCCGCGCGTGGATGGACGGTCAGCAGAAGAATGTGATTCTGTAAAGGTTTTATGAGTAAAAAAGCATTGATCGCGATGAGCGGCGGCGTGGATAGTTCTGTAGCCGCCGCTCTTATGAGTGAACAGGGATATGAGTGCATGGGCGTCACTATGCGTCTTCATGAGGAGATGGCCAATGCAGACATGCAGAACGGAAAGACCTGCTGCTCACTGGACGATGTCGAAGATGCCCGCAGCGTGGCATTTCAGCTTGGCATGCCGTTCCAGGTTTTTAATTTTAAAGAGGATTTTGAAGAAAAAGTTATACGGCGTTTTGTCTGTGCCTATGAAAACGGAACAACGCCGAATCCGTGTATCGACTGTAACCGTTTTCTGAAATTTGAGCGGTTGTATGAACGTGCAAAGGTGCTGGGGTACGATACCATCGTCACCGGACATTACGCGCGTGTGGAGCAGGATCCGGAAACAGGCCGATGGCTCCTCAAGAAAGGCGTGGATGAAAAGAAAGACCAGAGTTATGTGCTGTATTCGCTGACTCAGGATCAGTTGGCGCATACTGTGCTCCCGCTGGGCGGCTTCACCAAGCCGGAAATCCGTGAAAAAGCAGAGGCGCTGGGGTTTGTAAACGCTGAAAAGGCGGAGAGTCAGGATATCTGTTTTGTGCCGGACGGTGATTACACGGCGTTCATTGAAAAGTACACCGGAAAGACCTATCCGGAGGGCGAATTCGTTGATAAAAACGGAAAGGTTCTTGGCACGCACAAGGGCATCATTCACTACACGGTTGGACAGCGGCGCGGACTGGGCATCGCATCGACGGAGCCTTATTATGTCTGTGAGAAGGATATCGCAACGAACCGTGTTGTGTTGGGGTATCAGAATGAGCTCATGACGCAGGATTTTGAAGCGCGTGAAATGAACTGGATCGCCGTGGAAAAACCCGTGGCGGGAACCGTGCTTCGGGCGATGGTCCGCAGCCGTTACCACCAGAAGGAAACAGAAGCAGACGTGACAGTCCTTCCGGACGGCAGCATCCACATCCACACACTAACGCCGGTACGCCAGCCCGCCAAGGGCCAGGCAGCGGTACTTTACGACGGTGACGTAGTCATCGCCGGCGGCGAAATATTCTAAAAAATCCCAAGCCCCCAGCCCTGCGGATATACCGCAGGGCTTTTTCATCCCCATCGCCCGATAATGCATATTTATAAGGTTTTCCTCGCTTTCTATTCAGGCTCTTCATTTCTTTTCTCTTGTTATCCCCTTGCACAAGTGCTATAATAAGATTTAACTGTGGGCGTATGTCCTAAAATATCAGGTGGATTTTATGAACAACAGTAAACACATTGTATTTAATACACTGATGACGGTCATCTGCTTTCTTTTTATCGTGACGATGTCTGTCACCCTGATCCTTTATTTAAAACCGCTGTACTACATGATGGTCCGCATTCTGGATGTCCCGGCCATGTCCGGTTACAGCTATGAAGTCTGCAAAACAAACTATGACATCCTGATCGACTACAACATGGCCTGGGGTCCCAAGTCGCTGGAATTCCGCGATTTCGTCATGTCCATCACCGGCCGCATTCATTTTGAAGAAGTTAAGCGGATTTTTGTGACGATCCAGATCACTTCCTGGGTGACGATGGTCCTCACGATCATCGGCTACATCGCCGCCCACAAGCTGAAGGCCTGGGAGTGGCTGAGAAACACCATCATTATGGCCCTCGTTGTGGGCGGCAGCGTCGGTGCTGCACTTGCCATCGACTGGGACTGGACCTTTGTCTTCATGCACAGCCTGCTGTTTGACAACGACTACTGGCTCTTTGACCCGACCACCGACCCGGTTATCAATATCCTGCCGGACTCCGTGTTCCTGGCAGCGGCCGTCGGCATCCTGGTGTTCCTGGCAATCGGCCTGGTCATCTGCGGCGTTCTTTACAAAAAGCACCACAAAAGAGGAAAGAAATTCTAATGGGCAGAATTTTTTATATCATCGGCAAGAGTGCCACCGGCAAGGACAGTATCCTGGAGGCCATTCTGAAGGATGAGGAATTGAAATTACACGAGATCATACAGTATACCACGCGCCCCATCCGTGCCGGTGAGCAGGAAGGCCGCGAGTATCATTTCATTACCATGGAGCAGACCGAAGCGTTTGAAGCGGCGGGCAAGGTCATTGAGTCCCGGTGCTACCAGACCGTGCACGGCCCGTGGAAATATATGATGGTGGACGATGGTACCGCCGCCGCCGATGTCAACTACGCGGCCGTGGGCACCATCGAATCCTACGTGAAGGTCCGCGACTACTTTGGCTCTGACCGCGTGGTTCCGATCTACATCTACGTGGAGACCGGTGAACGCCTGCAGCGCGCTTTAAATCGCGAACGCAAGCACGCAGGCCCCAAGTATGCGGAAATGTGCCGCCGTTTTCTGGCGGATGAGGCCGATTTCTGCGACGACAACATGAAAGCTGCCGGCCTGATGAACGAGGACGGCACGTTGACAAACGGTTTTGAGAACGTCAACTTTGACGAATGTGTACAGGCAGTAAAGGAGTTTATTTTAGGTGTCTGAAAATACCGGAAGAACCGACTTACTGAATAATCTGCAGCGAATTGCCGATTCCGGCCATGTGTCGCACGCCTATATCTTTGATGGGGAAAATGCGGCACAGCTCAAGGGGGCAGCGGAAGCGTTTGTGAAAATGTTGGAGGTATCGGCGGCGGATGTGCTTTTTCTGGAGCATGAAAAGCCCAATCTGATCAGTGTGGACGATATTCGCAAATGCATCAACCAGAGCGTGCACATTAAACCGTACAACAGTGAGCACAAGGTGTACATCGTCCCGGAAGCGGAAAAGATGAACATCCAGGCCCAAAACGCACTATTGAAAACGCTGGAGGAGCCGCCGGCTTACGTGGTGATCCTTTTACTTACCGCAAATTCCGAGACTTTCCTTCCCACCATCCTGTCCCGCTGTGTCAAACTGGCAGTGATCTCTGAGGAGACGCAGGCTTACGAGGATGAGGATCGGGCAGCGGTGATCGCTCTTGTGCGGGATATCATTCGTGCCATTCCGACGATGGATACCAAACTGATGCTGGATGACATTGCCACCCTGGAAAAACTGAAGGTTCACGCCGATGACGCCCTGGGGGAGATCCGCCTGTGGCTGCGCGACGTTCTTTTATATAAAGCAACAAAAGATATGAAACTTCTGGCCCATCGCGAGGAGGTGACCGCGGTGAAACAAATCGCGGACCGGGCATCTTATGAAGGTATTGAGCGCATGCTGACTGCCATTGACGGCGCGAGCCGCCGCCTGGATGCCAATGTTAATTTTGAACTTACGGTTCAGCTTCTTCTCATGACCATGCGTGATGAGGTGAAGAAGAACAGCAGATAGAAAGGAGAACTTTTCCTATGAAGACTATTATCGGCGTCAATTTCCGCCGTCAGGGTAAAATCTATTATTTTGATCCGAACGGATTGGACATCCGCCGTGGTGATCATGTCATTGTTGAGACCGCGCAGGGGCCGGAGTACGCGTCCGTTGTAATGCCGCCGCATGATGTGGAGGATGAAAAAATTACCGCTGAACTGAAGCCGGTGATCCGTATTGCCACGGAGGATGATGACGACCAGATTGCGCTGAATCAGAAAAACGAGGTCGATGCCATCCGCATCTGCAAGCAGAAAGTGGCAGCCCATGAACTGGAAATGAAACTGATCCGCGCAGAGTATGCGTTTGACCGCTCCAAGCTGACCTTTTTCTTTACCGCCGATGGTCGTGTGGACTTCCGCGAACTGGTCAAGGACCTTGCAAGCGTGTTCCGTACCCGCATTGAGCTGCGCCAGGTGGGCGTGCGTGATGAGACCAAGCTGCTTGGCGGCATCGGCGTCTGCGGCCGTGAGCTTTGCTGCGCAACATGGCTGCCGGATTTTGTACCGGTTTCCATTAAGATGGCCAAGGAACAGAATCTGTCCCTGAACTCTGCAAAGATCTCCGGTGTGTGCGGCCGACTGATGTGCTGTCTGAAGAACGAGGCGGAAACCTATGAGTATCTGAATGCGCAGCTTCCAAATGTGAATGCCACGGTGAAAACGCCGGAGGGTTACATTGGTACGGTCAAGTCGACCAACGTTCTGCTTCAGACGGTAACCGTCATACTGCAGGAGGACAAGGATGAAAAGGAACTGCGCGAATATCGCGTGGATGAACTGAAATTTACGCCGGGCCGCAAGAAAAAGGATGCGGATGATAAAGCTGATGAGGCTGAAGCGGAGATCCTGACGGCCGATGGCACAGAAAAGCCGGAAAATACCGAGGGCGGAGAAAAGCGCGAGAATCGCAAGAATGAGCGCGGAAATCGTCGGAACGGAGAAAACGGCGAGGGCCGTGGAAATCGTGAGAGCCGCGAGAACGGTGAAGGACATCGCGAACATGGTGATCGCCGCGAGAACGGTGAGGGTCGCCGCAATGGAGACCGTCGTGAAAATAGCGAAGGCCGCCGCAATGGAGACCGCCGCGACAACGGTGAAGGTCGTGAGAATCGCGAGCGCCGAGAGAATGGCGAACGCCGGAACAATGAGAACCGAGGGAATCGCGAAGGCCGTGAGAATCGTGAGGGTCGTGAAAACGGTGAGCGCCGGAATAATGAGAATCGCGGAAATCGCGACCGCCGCGACTACGGCGAGGGCCGTGATAATCGTGAGTGGCGTGAAAACAGAGACCGCCGCAGAAGCGGTGATAAGCGCAACGAACATCCGGAGAACGGGGAGGCCAGAGAAAATCCCAAGCCGGAAAATGCTGAAATTAAAGAAAGCGTCAAATCTGAAATCAAGAAAAACGTAAAGCCTGAAATTAAGGAAAACGTAAAAACGGAAACCACTGCAGAATAAGAGGAGATCAATGGAGCTTCGGGAAAATGAACGGATCGATGATCTGGAAAGAAAAGGATATCGGATCATTCAGAACCGGGAGAAGTTCTGCTTTGGCGTGGATGCGGTGCTGCTTTCGTGGTTCGCGGAGATTCGGAGGGGGGAGAAGGCCATCGACCTGGGAACGGGCAATGGCATTGTCCCGCTTCTTCTGGACGCGCGGAACGAGGATGGAAACTACGTGGGTCTGGAGATCCAGGAGGATATGGCAGAGATGGCCGGTCGTTCTGTGCAGTTGAATGAGGCGGAAACCCGCATCCGGATCGTGCAGGGGGACATTAAGGTAGCCTCCAAACTGTTTGGCAAGAGTACATTCGATGTGGTCACCACGAACCCGCCGTACATGGCCGCCGATACGGGGCTGAAGAACCCGGATCAGGCCAAGGCCATCGCCCGGCATGAGGTGCTGTGCAGCCTGGACGATGTAGTTCGCGAGAGTGCGCTCCTTCTGCATCCGGGTGGACGGTTTTACATGATCCATCGGCCGTCGCGGCTCACAGAGATCCTCCAGAAGATGAAGGAATATAAGCTGGCGCCGTCGCGCATCTGCATGGTGCATCCGTACGTGGATAAGGACGCCACGATGGTCCTCGTTTACGGCAAGAAGGGCGGACGGGACATCCTGAAGATCGACCCGCCGGTGGTGGTTTATGAGAAGCCGGGCGTGTACACGCCCATGATCGCGGAGATCTACGGAGACGGAAGACATTAACCCGGTTTATGATACGCTGAGACCGACTGCCTGAAGGGGTATTAAAAATATCGACAACCTGCTGCAGACATACAGCAGGTATTATAATAAGGAAGGAACACCATGAGTCAGGGCATGCTTTATCTGTGCGCGACCCCCATCGGCAACCTGCAGGACATGACGCCGCGCGGCGTGGAGATCCTGAAGTCGGTGGATCTGATCGCGGCAGAGGATACCAGAAACAGTATCAAATTGCTGAATCATTTTGATATTCATACGCCGATGACCGCGTATCACGAGTTCAATCGTTATGACAAGGCGGATGAACTGGTGCGTCAGATCATGGACGGTAAGACTGTGGCCTGCATCACGGACGCCGGCACCCCCGGCATTTCCGACCCGGGTGAGATCCTGGCGGCCAAGTGCATCGAGGCCGGCATTCAGGTGACCAGCATTCCGGGTGCCTGCGCCTGCGTTAATGCGTTGATCATTTCCGGACTTCCCACGCGCCGATTCCGCTTTGAGGCTTTCCTGCCGGCAGAAAAGAAGGAGCGCCGCGAGATTCTGGCGGAAGTGAAGAACGACACGGCCACGCTCATCTTCTATGAAGCACCGCACCACCTTTTAAAGACGCTGCAGGAGCTGTACGAAGTATTGGGTGATCGCAGAATCGCGCTTTGCAAGGAACTGACCAAGCTGCATGAAAATGTGCATCGCACGACGCTGAAGGACGCGGTTCTGTACTACGAAGCAAATGAGCCCAAGGGTGAGTTTGTCCTGGTCATTGAGGGCCGGAGCCGCGAGGATATCAAAGCTGAAGAGGCGGCGGCGTGGAGTGAGATGACCATTGAAGAACATATGGCATATTATACGGAGAAGGGCATAGACCGCAAAGAAGCTATGAAGCTGGTGGCCAAGGACCGCGGAGTGTCGAAGAGGGACATTTATAGCGCACTGATCTGAATGATCAGTAATCAAGTTCATGCGTACTGATCTGAAATACATGCGTTCATCCATCATGCACAGGGCTGAAACGATACGCATAAGAGAAGCATAAACGCGCCGGTCGGATATAAGGGCGCGATCATAAGAATATAAAGTATTGCTTTTAAGGAGGACAACATGTTAGACGAAACCAGATACCCCTGGGCCAAATATATGAGCGCAGGCGATGTCATCGGTAAAGACCACACCTATGATTCCAACGCACAGCTGGACAAGTTCGAAGAGAAGCTTTTCCCGGCTGTCAGCGAGCGCGCGGGCGATATCCGCTACTACGTATATGACCCGACGGAGCATGGCTTCCCGAAGGCTGGCAAATATCCGCTTCTGTTCGCGCTCCACGGTGCCAATGGCTCTTTCCAGGGCCGTGTGGCCATCGACTGGGCGGCAGCGGCCATGTACGCTTCCCCGGAATACCAGGAAAAGCTGGGCGGCATGTACATCGTGTGCCCACTGGCCAATGAAAAGATGACGGACGACGGCATGATCGACTCCTGGCCGACCTCTGACGCCGAGGGTGACATCAGCATCTACACCGAAGAGCAGCTGAAGAAGATGCGCCCCTTCATGGAGAACGACAAGCGCCATTTCGTCCGCTTCGGCACGGACAGCATTTATTCTTCCAGCCTTTATGCACTGATGCACAAGGTGGAAGAGGACTATCCGCTCATCGACACAGAGAAGGTATTCCTTTTTGGAACCTCCGCAGGCGGTTACATGGCATGGCGCCTGGTCATCAATCATCCGGAAGACTTCGCGCTGGCTGTTGTTATGGCAGGTGCATATCTCCCGGCTGAGCAGGAACTCCGTAAGATTGAAGCCGCCGGTACCGATGTCATGGTTTGCCACGGCTGCTTTGACGAGCTGGTAAACTGGGACCTCTTCATCGAGCCGAACGAAAAGCTCTACTACACCATGCCGAATATGATGACCTTCTTCCCGGGCTTTGTCCGCGATGGCGCACACGGCATCATTGACGTTTGCAACACGCCCGGACGTCAGCAGGGCCAGCACTGTGTCAACAACTGCATTCAGGCCAATCTGATCTACGACGATGGTACGCTCTACGACGCGCAGTATCCGGAAGGTATGATCGGTGTGATGAAGAAATACTTATAAGAAATCAGTCGAAGAAACACGAGAGTTATAAGATGAAGCATTGTATTATTGTGAAATACACAGAGGCAGTCACAAAAGAGCAGAAGGAAGCCCTTGTGCCGGAGATTCAGGCGTTGTTCGATCACACCACGGCAATCCCGGGCGTTCATCAGGTGACGCTGCACAAGAACTGCATTGACCGCAGTAATCGCTATGATTTGATGATCTGTATTGAGATGGAGCCGGAAGCGCTGCCGGAGTATGACAGCTGTGAGTGGCATCATCAGTGGAAGGACGGGTACGGTCATCTGCTGGAAAAGAAGTGTATTTTTGATTATGAATGAGTTTGGTGTATACTGAGCTTGAAGTGATGATAATAATTAAGCCTCCGCGCTTGCTTAGATTGCAAGTGCGGGGGCTTTTTGCTGTGGGGCAAATCATCCCAATCGGGACTCAACTGCTGCATAGTTTATTTTGCAACATAGAATTGAACGATGTGTAAAACAACTAAAATAAATATGACAAAGTCGCATTAATTGTTTATATTGACAAAAGAGTGGGGGCGTGGTATGCTGCACATAAGAGATAATAAATGTATTTGACGGATTTGTATGATAAAAATGGAGGTGGGTTCGATGAACAATCATTAAACAGGAAATGCGGAAAATTGTTGTATTTTGTTTGTCTAATCAAGAAGGAGTGCTACTTATGAATAAAAAGTGGTCAGTAAATCTGAAGAATTTACAAAAGAGAGGTGTTTCGGTTATTCTTGGTCTGGGATTGATAATTACATTTTTATGTACCCCATTATCCGCAAAAGCTGTGAATGCGAACGGATCTGTTGATAATATTGGTGTCTCGGCAACACTTTATCGTAATCAAACATCAGCTTCAGCATCTACTACATCCAACTCTATCTCAATAATCCATAGCGTGTCATTAAGGTTATGGTACTTCTATACGGAAAGCAATGGAGCAGCTGCTAAGACCAATACTGTTAGAAGTGCACAGGGAGCGAATTCGGTCCATGTTGCAGCGACCGGAACAGGGACGAATGTTGCGACTTATGGAGCGATTAGCCAGCACCTTGCCACAAATGGAACGTATTCATGGAATTACACCTTAAGAGATCCGTCTAATTTTTATGGTGATTGACCTTAACCGAGGTATATAGTAAGACGAGAATGGGGATAATGCTAAAATGAGAAAACCAATATATTTAGTCTGTATAGCTCTGTTTGCAGTCGTCATTACAATGTTTCTTTCTGCATGTAATCCCTCCGGCATTCCAAAATCATCAAACTATTCTGATGAGTACTTGGAAAGTGAAGATTTTAATCCGAACACAGTTTCGTGGTTGGGTAAGCCGCATGGTGTAACAGTGTTAGATGACACACTTTATTTTATCGCCGGGCATTATCTTTTCTTTGCAGATGCTAAGAGTCAAGAGGCCAGGCCTTTGTGTTTTAAGCCGGAATGTCTTCATTTTAGTGAGCCGGATCCGTATAAAGTTTCGGAGTGTGATGCATATCTCGGAGATGTTTACATTCAAACTATATTAGGACATTGTAATGGAAAATTATATTTTTCCTGTTTGAATCAAAAGACCGGCCATATCGATATTGTCGAAAGCAAACCGGATGGTTCAGAACGAAAAAGCGTGCTCAGTGATATTGATGACCTGGCATCTGTCTGTTTTCATAGAGGAGTATTCTATTATGTACTCCGCACGGTGGAAATCACCGGTGAACAGACCACTTCTCTTCTGGCATACTCCATTCTCGCTCAACAAAAAGAACCATATAAAATTATCGAGTATACGGACGGAAGTACCATCGAAACACTTCTTCCATATGGAGCAAGCGTTATCTTTTCAAAAGACTCACCATACGTTGAGGAAATAGGATCGGATATTGAGTTACATAGATATAATATCAAATCCGGAGAAGTTACAGACTTTCCGTTTGAGATGGATGTAAACATTTATGGCCTTTGTGATGATAAGCTGATTGTTCAAATGTTTAATGAAGAGGTCGGGCTCAAATTCTGGGAATACAATTTTTCTGACGAAAGTCTGACGTTATGTGAATGGCTAAATGATTTTTATGAAAAACAACAGCCAGCAGTCACTTTATATGATCAGATACAGGAAGATATAACCTTTGCATTTTTTATGGGCGAAGATTACCAGCCGAATTATGATTTGTATGTTGTAAATCGAGACGGCGATATTACAGCTACTTTAGAAGGGGCTGCGTGGGGGACAACAACATCTGAAACTGTGACCTGGCTTGGCAAGACCTACTATATGGCATATAGAACGTTAGATCCGTTCTCTATTTGTTTGTATGAAAATGGTGATCTTCTTCAGGGGAAATTAGAGCCGCTCACTTTACTTCAGGTAGACGGCTTTGGCAAGTTGATGCCGGCGGCCGTGCTTCCTGCATATGATGTGCTGGATTAGTTTGTGAATATTTCAATAGGGCGTTAGGTGTACTCTATGGTGGAGCATCTAACGCTCTTACAAATATCAGCGAGTGTAAAGGAATGAGTTATTGAACAAAAGGCATCTTACAGTATCCGGAGTGAAACATGTTGAATCTGATAACTGCTGAAATCAGAAAACTACTTAGCCGAAAGTTTTTGTTGATCATAACGGTCGTATTGAGTATTATGCTGTTCGTGCGGTTCTTTATCTACTGCAGAGATCTAAAACTGTTTGAAAACCGTGATTATCAGAAGATTCGTGCGGAGTATCAGTATAGCGAAGGCGAGCGGGATGTCGAGCAATTGGCAGAGAAACATTCGATTCCGGCAGAGGAAATTGTTGGAATTTTTTTGATACTTGATTCGCAATATGAGTATATTGATCAGTACAAGGATTTCATAGACGGGATCCCCAAACGAGCAGACAATTTACGACAGGCAGTAATATTCTCAGGTGAAAAATCCTATGCATACCGCTCCATTGATAAATGTTTAAATGACTATGCCGGATTAAAACCGGTCACCATAATCCCGGATATGGATACGGGCATACAAGCGCTGTCAGAGTATGACTGGTCGTATCTTTTTGTCGCAGTGGTGCTTCTGATGGCATGTGCTATTTTACTGAAGGACGAAGAAGATGACGGAATTCTGGGGCTGGCGCAGACCACAAAAAACGGAAAAATACCGTTGGCTTTGATAAAATGGGTCACAATAATTCTGTTTGGATCCTTTTTGTCCGGGGGGATTGCGTGCGGACGGATCATCATTGCGCATTATGTGCTGGGGCTCGGTGACATTGACCGCAGTCTTCAGTCCATCTCGTCTTTTCGTAACTGCTATTTTAATATAAGTGTAAGACAGTGGTTGGCCTGTATAGTGTTGTTTGCGATACTGGTTTCTGTGGTACTGGGAACGGTTAGTCTTGCTCTGCTGACATTACTTAAGCGAATAGCGATTTCTGTTGCGCCGATTGCTGCCGGAATCGGTATGGGACTGGTTTTTTATATGACCATTCCGATCAATGCTAAAATGAATAGCCTGAAATTTATCAATTTGTGCGCGCTGGCAGATGTGGGCAACCTGTTTTCTGTTTATTCTAATGTTGATCTGTTTGGATACCCGGTCTCTGTTCTGCCGACGCTGTTTGTATACGCAGGGGTTCTGTTTGCGTTGGCCTTGAGCATTTATTTACTGAGCTTTTCGGGCGTACTTGTGGTTTCACTCCCGCGATGGCGAATTCAAAGAAAGCTTCGAATCCGAGGTACTGTGTCTGTGTTTTCTCACGAACTGTATCGGTTCCTGATACCCGGCATCGGGACATTGACGCTTGTGGGATATCTGGTGTTTAGTTTGAATCAGTTGGATTACGGCAAACTCAAGCTGACGCAAAGGGATTATATCTATTATACCATATGTCAGGATCTGAGAGGCGAAGTAGGGGAGGAAACGCTGCAGAAGCTTTCGGAACTGGAACAAATTTATTCAGCACAGATGCATCAGGATATGGATCGAATCTATTATCGGGATGCAATGGAACAGGTGACAAAGGAACTTAATTTGCTTCTTTCGGCAAAAGATCGAGGCGTGGCGGTACATTATATTTCTGAGGTGGTCACAAAGGGCGTATTTGAATCGTCACATCATTTCCTGCTTTTCGGTTTTTTACTTGCAGGTGTGCTTTCATTATCTGCTGCGCCACTGTTTTCAGAGGATTGGGACACGGGCTTATCCGGGCTCGTACGGACAACGAAGCGAGGCAGACATTCGGTCTTTTTATGTAGATATTCAGTGATTTTTCTGATGTACAGTATTGGCTTTTTCGGATATATGATTCCGTACATAGTGAACTGGATCCATCGGACGCATTTGCAGGAATGGAGCGTGCCGCTTCAGAGTGTAGTGGGCTTTTCGATGTGTAAAGGAAACATGTCCATCAGAGGGTTCATGATATTGTGGCTGTGCGCGGCCTGGCTCTCCGGACTGATCTATCCGATAGTGCTTTCTGCATTGTCCGGTGTTGTCCGTAAAAAAGGTACCACACTGACGGCGGCGTCTGCAATCATGGCGGTCGACTTTCTGTGCAGCATTTTGAATTTCCCCGTATTGCGATCGATTGGTGTGTCCGGAACATATGGGCTGATGCGGATCGTACAGGAAACGGGGAGTGTTGCAATCGTCTATATATCGCTTATAAAAAATGTCATAATTTTTGCAGTGATCATAATGCTTCATTACAAAAAGTATTCTGAGTAAGGCGGTGGATTATGGATGAGTTGACAGTTAAAAACATTACAAAAAAATACAGTAAAAAGGCTGCGCCTGCGCTTAAGAACTTTGATTATGCGTTTTCAAATGGCGTGTATGGTCTGTTGGGGCCCAATGGCGCCGGCAAGTCGACGCTGATGAACATTATTGTAGGCAACCTTGCTGCGTCAGAAGGCGAAGTGTTTTATCACGGTGCCGATATTCGCACGATAGGAGAGAAGTATCGCAGCATTCTGGGATACATGCCGCAGCAGCAACAGCTTTATGAAGGGTTCACCATCAAGCGTTTTCTTTACTATTTTGCGGCTTTGAAGGGGCTTTCTAAAAAGGAAGCGAATGAGCGGATCGCAGAACTGCTGCACATTGTGGGACTGTATGAGTTTGCCGATCGGCATCTGAAAACGCTTTCCGGCGGAATGAAGCAGCGTGTACTATTGGCGCAGGCACTGTTAAATGATCCGGAGGTGCTGATATTGGATGAGCCGACAGCAGGCCTGGATCCCAGGGAACGCATGAATATTCGTAATTATATTTATTCGATTGCGGAAAAGAAGACGATCCTGATTGCGACGCATGTGATTTCCGATGTGGAGCAGATCGCAAAAGAGGTGATCTTTTTGAGAAAAGGTGAGATCGTGCTTTCCGGAACGCCAGAACAGGTGGCACAGGAAATCGGACCGTTCATCTGGGAAGTTGATGTGCTGAAGGAGGATTACAGAAGAGTAAATGAAATGTATCCTTCCAATCGTGTGGCAGGAGAGCGCGACGGTCTGGTATCGGTGAAGGTCATATCGGAAAAGAGGCCGGAACTGCAGGAAGTGCGTTCTGCAGCGGTGGGGCTGGAAGATGTGTATATGTATCTGTATCCGAATGAACGTAGATGATTTAATAATACAGAGGAGAATAAAAGAGTATAAAGCCCTGACAGTTACAAGAATGTGCTCTTAGAAAAAAAGAGAACCGGCCTTACGACCGGTTCTTTTTTATACGAGGCGTCTGCCGGATTTGAACCGGCGGATCAGGGTGTTGCAGACCCACGCCTTACCGCTTGGCTAAGACGCCCTGTGCTCTCTCGAGTACTTAAACATAATACACCATTCCAAGAATTATTGCAACTACTTTTTAAGGAAATCCTGTGGTTTCAACTGGATTTTATCCTAATTCATTGTGTTTCAGCGGGATTGTTGTGAAATTCTATTGATCTGCCCCCCACAGCAGAAGGTGTTCTTGACCTTTACCATCGGCCGATTTATAATGTTTTCAAGTATTACCTTCAAAGGAGATATCTATGAAGATCCGTTATCTTGGTACTGCTGCAGCAGAGGGCTCACCGGCGCTTTTCTGCACCTGTGCTTCCTGCATGCAGGCGCGCGCGACCGGCGGAAAAGACATCCGCAGCCGCTCAGAGACTTTGCTGAATGATGATCTGATCATCGACTATTCCGCAGATGCGTATTGGCACGGCCTGCGCTTTAATGTGCCGTATTATAACATTCATAACTATTTGATCACCCACGCGCATTCGGATCATTTCTATCCGATGGATTTTGAGAACGTGGATCGGCCGTTTGCGAAGAATCCGGACGATTGGCCGCTGTTCACGCTTCATGGTTCAGCGGACCTGGAAGAGGAGCTGATCCGTGTGGTGGAAAAGCATCCGGAGCGTCTGGTGTTCCGGGCGATGGAAGCCTATGAGACCTATGATGTGGGCCGCTATAAGGTTACCCCGCTTCGTGCGCGTCACGGTACAAAGAATCCGTTCAACTATGTGATTCAGGACGGCGAAAAGACGCTTCTGTATCTGCATGACGGCGGTGCGCCTTTTGAGGAAACTTACGAGTGTTTCCGCAAAAACGGTTTCAAATTCGATATCATTTCGTATGATTTTACGGAAGGTCTGCAGGAAAAACTGGACTATGACGGCCACATGTGCATGGGACAGAACAAGGAACTTCGCGCGTATTTGAAGGAACAGGGATTCCTGAATGAAGGCTGCATTCACATCGCCAATCATTTTTCACACGGCGGTCTCTGTACGAACTGGGTGGAGTGCCATGAGCTGTATGAGAAGGAAGATTTCCAGATGACTTATGATGGACTTGAGATAGAAGTCTGAAATCATTAAGGATTTAAGATTCAGAGGATCGAATACAATTGAGTACTCTGAATATTGTACTTTGATAGTAATGGTAGGAACTAACATATACGAGGAGACAGATTATGAACGACAAAATGGTAAAGCTTTTCAAGGGCGGCGCGGTTTACAAGAACGGTACGCTGGTTTATGAAGGCGTTCCGAAGTTTGCCGCTGACAAGGAAGCAGCCGTCAAGAAGACGATGGCTTACCGCATCATGATGGCACACAACAAGTCCGGCAATGACAAGAAACTGAACATCACATTTGATGCCATGGCATCCCATGACATTACCTACGTCGGTATCATTCAGACCGCACGTGCATCCGGCCTCACCGAGTTCCCGATGCCCTACGTTCTGACCAACTGCCACAACTCTTTATGTGCAGTCGGCGGCACCATCAACGAAGATGATCACGTCTTTGGCCTGACCTGCGCAAAGAAATACGGCGGAATTTATGTACCGCCGCACCTTGCAGTCATTCATCAGTACGCACGTGAGGTCCTTTCCGGCGGCGGAAGAATGGTGCTGGGCTCTGATTCACACACCCGCTACGGTGCGCTGGGTACCATGGCAGTCGGTGAAGGCGGTCCGGAGCTTGTAAAGCAGCTGCTGGGTCAGACCTATGACATCGACCGCCCGGAGGTCATCGCAGTTTACCTGCACGGCACTCCGAAGAAGGGCGTGGGTCCCCAGGACGTGGCCATCGCACTTGTTGGCGCAACCTTTGCCAATGGTTTTGTAAAGAATAAAGTTCTGGAATTTGTGGGTCCGGCCATTAAGAATCTGTCCGTGGATTTCCGCATCGGTGTCGATGTCATGACCACGGAGACCACCTGCCTGTCCTCCATCTGGGAGACCGATGAGAAGGTGCAGGAGTTCTATGAGATCCACAGACGCCCGGAGGCTTACAAGGAACTGAAGCCGGAAGAGGGCGCTTACTATGACGGCGTGGTGGACATCGATCTGTCCGAGCTGGATTCTATGATCGCTCTGCCGTTCCATCCGTCCAACGCTTACAGCATTCACGAACTGTACGAGAATCTGGAAGACATTCTGCATGAGACGGAAGAGCGTGCAAAGATCTCCTTTGGAGACAAGATCGATTTCAAACTGGTGGACAAGATCAAGAACGGCCGCCTGTATGTGGAGCAGGGCGTGATTGCCGGCTGCGCGGGCGGTGGATTTGAGAACCTGTGTGACGCTGCGGATATTCTGGCGGGCGGAAGCATTGGCTGTGATGAATTCTCCTTAAGCATTTACCCGGCATCTCAGCCGGTTTATATGGAACTCCTGAAGAACGGCAGCATCGCGAAGATGATCGCGACCGGCGCAACCGTGCGTACTGCGTTCTGCGGACCGTGCTTTGGCGCGGGCGATGTTCCGGCCAATAACGGCCTGTCCATCCGTCACTCCACCCGTAACTTCCCGAACCGCGAGGGCTCCAAGGTCCAGAACGGCCAGATTGCTTCTGTAGCGCTGATGGATGCGCGTTCCATTGCCGCAACCGCAGTCAATAAGGGCTTCCTGACGGCTGCAACGGACATCGACGTGGAATTCTCCAAGCCGAAGTATTTCTTTGATGGCAGCATTTACGATAACCGTGTATACAATGGTTTTGGCAAGGCGGATCCGGACGCGGAGATCAAGCGCGGTCCGAACATCGTCGACTGGCCGGAAATGCAGCCGCTGAAGGAGAACATGATCATGCGCGTGGTTTCTGAGATCCATGATCCGGTCACCACCACCGATGAACTGATTCCGTCCGGTGAGACTTCTTCTTACCGTTCCAACCCGCTTGGCCTTGCGGAGTTCGCGCTGAGCCGCAAGGATCCGCAGTACGTGGGCCGTGCGAAGGAAGTCAAGAAGCTGGAAGATCTGCGTGCCAACCATGCCAAGGGCGATGACGGCGACCCGACACTGGGCTGCCCGGGCCAGGTGGATCCGGCATTCGGCCATATGGTATCCATCATCAAGGCGGCGTTCCCGGGTACGAATCATAACAATTTCCTGATCGGTTCTACCATTTACGCTACCAAGCCAGGCGATGGCTCTGCCCGTGAACAGGCCGCTTCCTGCCAGCGTGTACTGGGCGGTGTGGCGAACATCTCCAAGGAATATGCAACGAAGCGCTATCGCTCCAACCTGATCAACTGGGGCATGATCCCCTTCCGCCTCGGCGAGGGTGTGGACAGTGAAAACCTGCCCTTCAAGAACCTGGACTACATTTATGTTCCGGGTATCCTGACGGCCATTAAGGAAGCGCAGTCCGACATCACCGCTTATGTGGTCGATGTGGAGAACAACAAGCTGGTTCCGTTCCCGCTTCATCTGGACGATATGACCGCTGAAGAGCGCGAGATCATCGCCAAGGGCTGCCTGATCAACTACAATAACAAAAACAAATAAACTACCTATAAAGGAGAATAACAATGAAGATCACTGTATGGAATGAGTACAGACATGAGTTATCTGAAGAGAAGGTTGCACAGGTTTACCCGAATGGTATCCACAACTGCATCAAGGATTTCCTTGTCGCCAATGGTTTTGAGGATGTTTCCACCGCTACTCTGGACGAGCCGGAGCACGGCCTGACGCAGGAAGTACTGGACGCCACCGATGTCCTCTTCTGGTGGGGCCACATGGCACATCATGAAGTATCCGATGAAGTCGTTCAGCGCGTTTACAAGCGGGTCATGGAAGGCATGGGCCTGATCGTTCTTCACTCCGGTCACGCTTCCAAGATCTTCCAGAAGCTGATGGGTACGGACTCTCAGATGCTCCGCTGGAGAGAGAACGATGAAACCGAGATCATGTGGAACATTATGCCGGGTCATCCGATCATGGAAGGCATCGGCGCCAATGTTGTGATCCCGCAGGAAGAGACCTACGGTGAGCACTTCATGATTCCGCAGCCGGATGAAGTTGTCATGATCAGCTGGTTCACCGGTGGCGAAGTCTTCCGTTCCGCTTGCACCTTCCGCCGCGGCAACGGCAAGATCTTCTACTTCAAGCCGGGTCACGAGACCTACCCGATCTATCACATGCCGGAAGTGCAGAAGATCCTTTGCAATGCTGCAAAGTGGGTCTACTCTCCGAACTGCGCACAGATTCAGCGCGGTCATTTCCCGGAGCCGATGATGAAGTAATTGAATTAGTGTTAATGAAGACCCTCGTCTGCAGCGTGAATGCAGGCGGGGGCCTTTTGTATTAACCGCGGCTTCCCAAAGGGAAACGCTGTGAGTAAACCGCGGCTTCCCATAGGGAAACGCTGTGAGTAAACCGCGGCTTCCCAAAGGGAAACGCTGTGAAGGCGGTGACAGAGTTGACAAAGGGGGTGAAGGTGTGATATGAAATAAACAGGAAGGAGGGATTTGTATGAAGATTGATGTTGGTTTGACTATGAAAAGAATGCTGAGCGTTGCCATTGTGGTGGTGTTATTGAGTGCGCTGGGCGGCTGTGCCCATGAAACGGAGTTTCGTGGACCGACTGGTGAGGGGCCGGTTGCACCTGATGGATCGATCATGATCCAGTCATTCTATTACGCCGGCAATATTTACATACCAGCCGGAGGAAAAATATATACTTCGCAGATCCCCTTGACGAAAGCGCTGATCGGAGAAGTGGCCAGTGTTGACAATTCAGATTGGCCGGATGAAGAACTGGAAGGCACGAACTTGAAAAAGGGAATGGAGGTGTATAAAAGCACTGAAACGGATGGCATTATGTATGTCAGAATTAAGAAAAACGAATGGTATCAGTTCGTGAAGTATGTACCGGAAGATGCGACTGACATTCAGTCTGATGTGGGGCTCTTGGCGAATGCCAGCCCGGAAACCAGTGCCATGATGGTTTATTATTATGACGGTTCTCAGACGACTGTAAAAATGTCATTCGATTTGGAAAAGAACAAGGCAATCATTGAGGAGATAAATGCGTTAGGGATCAATCAGATATCACCCGAGAAGATATCCGAGATGAAACCGCCTGTTTACGGTATTGATATTTCCGATAAAAGTGGCATGAGGATTTGGCTGACATACAGCGACGGAAAGTGGCTGTCAAAAGACGGCTCAATGTACGCGGGGGAATATGATCTTGCAACGGTATTTGAAGGTGTCCCTGAAGATAATATGACATGCATTCCCGGAGGCAGCGGTATGCTCAACGCGGCACTCCTCGGAAAATATGACATTGGATATTATGCGCTTGGCGAGGAAATCAGTGATTCAACGGGTGAAATATCCATGGAAGTACTGTCGATTTCAGACAAACTTGTGAAACTTCAGCTGAAGAATGAATCGAAAGAGGAATACCTTTACGGTTTACCGTTTACGCTTGAAAAGGAAATTGACGGCCGATGGTATCGGCTTCCTGTGGCATTGTCAAATTGGGGCTTTACACTGGCAGCAAGTGTGCTGGAACCGGGAGGGTGTGCGGAAACTTACGCGGATCTGACGATGTATGGTGATTTGGAAGCCGGAAAATACAGGATCGTGAAGGAAGAATTGGCGGCGGAGTTTGAAATAAGGTGATACGAGCGCGTTGAAAATGTTGTACCGGACAAACAATTTTAGCCTAGTGGAGGAAAACTATTATGAATGCCCATGCTAGATCACTGTTTATCACTGTCGGAAGTATGTTGTTAAGCCTGTTTGCGAGCCTCGTTTTGGTATCGTGTATGGGAGCATCTAAACCTACGCAACCTACCGGCGGTGGTCCTGAAACGACTCCGGCAGTGTACTATCAAGGAAAACTTTATGTGGAGAGATATGCTAATCCGATGGATGGTACGCGAAGCTTGAGATATGAAGAGGTTGGGGCGGTTGTTGCCACGGTTTCAGACGAGTGGCCGGCAGAAGAATTATATGCGTCTGCACTTGAAGTGGGGACGGTCGTATATCGTGGAGTGAGACCGTATGATGATACGAGCGATGGCTACCTGTATATCAAGAAGGGGGATTCTTACATTCAGCTTTATACAGAATGAAGGAATAGTGAAGAATGAAATAGTGTAAAGAAAAGGAACTGTCGAGTGACAGTTCCTTTTCTATTACCGAAATGCATTTTGGGGATATCTAATTTAAGTCAAGTCTCGAAAGGGAAATCTTACTGTACATTCTGCAGCACGGTCTTCAGCGATGTATCCTCAGACAATGTTGCCGCGTTATACAGGAACAGCACATCGGTGTAACCGCCGGAGATCACCAGAGCATCGATGTCTTCGTAATAATAACGCGGGTCCACGATCGTGATCTTGGCAAATTCCGGTGTCAGGAAGGGGACAAAGCTATTGGCGTAGGAGTCCTTGATGACCAGAAGCTTGCGGTCTGTGGCCACGGCAGTGTCGATCTGGATCAACGGATGATTGCTGCCAAAGAAGACCTGGTACTGATCATCGGACAGGAGGTATTCCGTTTCAAAGCAGGAGGCAGTCTTGCGCGAATCCTCGGCGTAAGTGACGGTGTAGAGCGCCTCATCGGGCCGATCCGTCATGTTGGGGATATAAGCGGTGATGGCATCCGGAAGCTTCACGGAGAAGCCGGATTCGGAAACCAGGGAACCGCGGAAATCGTTGCAGATAATGCCGCTTGTGAAAGTGGTTTCATGCTCAAATTGCATGGTTTTGGAGACGATTTTGTAAGCTTCATATGCCGCATCGGTGGTCCAGTGATGGTCGGTGCGGTAATAGAGCTGCAGAGCGTCCTTTTTTTGTGCAAAAACGTCGCGGACATCGATGCAGGTCATACCCTTGGACAGCGTGCCGTAGAAGGTATCAATGTAGTCATCTTCACTATCTGTGGGCGCGCCGACGGGCAGATTTTCCGGGTAGATACCGATGGCCGTGGGCACCAGCAGAAAATTCATGCGGAGGTTGGGATAGCGTTCGGCGAATGCGGCCATGGCATCGATGGTCTCCTGCATGTTTGCGGCATCGGGAGTGTCAAAGCGCTCCGCCAGACTGCCGTCTTTCATAATGTAAACACCCTGTGATTCGCGGGTTCCGAGGGCGCGGGAAATGGCCGTTTTTACGCGCATCCAGTCATCGCGAAGCGGGAACTGGTCAGCGGTGTAATCTTCCAGCGCGCTCATGAAGCTGCCATCGGCCAGGGTGGAAGCATTCAGCTCCGGCAGCGTCTGCAGATTTCGCTTCTCCGAAGAGGAGTAAGTTTTGTCCGGAAGGATCACAAAAACAAGCGTCAAAAGAAGTACAAAAGCGGCGAATAACAGGCCGATGATTCGATGAGTCCATTTCATGGTGAAGCCCTCCTTTCTTAGAATCTGAAGTACAGGAACGGATTATAGTTCTGGGTGACCAGATAGGCTGTGCATACATAAAGGAGCACAAGCGCAAAGACTAAGATCAGTACACGGGTGACGGCATGTTTCGTACATTCCTTGTAGAGTGCGCGTACCATCGGCATGCTGAAAATGAGTTCCAGAAGCAGCAGCTTCCAGTTGGTGCTTAGGTAGTAGCGTGCCGTGCCGTCGATGAAGCCCAGTTTCGCATGGCCGAACATGGCGGCCAGGGTGATGCCGATCTGGGAAACGTTATCAGCGGAGAAGATGACCCAGCCGATGATGATCAGAACGACGGTGAAAATGCGGGTCACTGCGGCCGGAACCTTCAGTTTGCTCCACACATACTTTTCCCAGATGAGGAGAATTCCGTAGTAAAGTCCCCAGAGGATGAAGTTCCAGCTGGCGCCGTGCCACAGGCCGGTCAGCATCCAGACGATCATCAGGTTCAGAATGTGACGGCCCACCTTCACGCGATTGCCGCCCAGCGGAATGTACACATATTCACGGAACCAGGTGCTCAGGGAAATGTGCCATCTGCGCCAGAAATCGGTCACGTTTTTGGCGCAATACGGGTAGTTGAAGTTCTCCATGAAGGTGAAGCCCAGCATCTCTCCGAGGCCGATGGCCATGTCGGAATAGCCGGAGAAGTCAAAGAAGATCTGGAAGGTGTAGGCCAGGGCGCCGATCCAGGCGGTGACGGTGGAGACATCGGCACCGGAGGCGTGGATGGTGTCAAACAGGCTGCCGATCAGATTGGCCAGCAGCACCTTTTTGCCAAGACCGAAAATGAAGCGAAGCGCGCCCTTACCAAAGCGGGCGGGGCTCAATTTACGGTCCTCCATCTGGGCGGCCACGTCTTCATAGCGGACGATGGGGCCGGCGATCAGCTGCGGGAACATCGTGATATATGCCGCAAAAGCAATTACATTTTTCTGCACCTTGAAGCGGCCGCGATACAGGTCGATCACATAGGAAAGTGCCTGGAAGGTGTAGAAGGAGATGCCGATGGGCAGTGCCAGTTTGCGGATGGGCAGGTCCAGGCCGGTGACGGCGTTGATGTTTTCCATCAGGAAACCGTAGTACTTGAAGAAACCCAGGATCAGCAGGTTCATGATGACCGAGAAGACCAGGACGAGCTTTTTGTGGGCGGGCTCGCTGTCGATCAGACATCCCATCGTATAGTTGAACAGGATGCTGTAGATCATGAGGAGCACGTAGACCGGCTCGCCCCATGCATAGAACACAAGGCTGAAGAGGAGCAGGACCAGGTTTTTCGCGCGTTTCGGGACGACGTAATACAGGATCAGGGTGACCGGAAGGAACAGGAAGAGGAAAAATGTACTGCTGAATATCATCGCTTAATCCCTCCATGCTTTCCGGACGGTATCGTACCAGCCGTCCACATCTTCGGATACTAAAAAGCACACATATTGGCCTTCGCTAAACACTTTGGCGTGGTTTAAAAGGTCTGTCTGGTTGGTGCCGTAGCCGTCAAAGTTCTTCTTCTGGGTATTCAGGCGGCTTTCCATAGCGGAGAGGACATTGTCAGCCTGGCTTTCGTCGCGCAGTTTGACGATCAGAAGTTCATTGACGGACATGGTATTGTCCGGTGTGTAATACAGGTATTCCTCAAAATCCGCGGCATTTAAGCCAAAGGCGCGCTTCATACGCATATCGCCGGCTTTTTCCATACCATCGATGGAATATTCTTCCAGAAATACTTTTTCAATATCCCCGAGGGCAATGTCCTTCGGGTTTTTTTGATATAAAAACAGGACCATCAGTCCGGCCAGAACCAGGACGGAAAGAACCATTGTAAGCATGATTTTTTTCACGGCATACCTCCCCAATATACCCAGTATTATACCATAGCTGCACAGGATAAAAAAGAGGGTGGCAGAAAAGAGGCAAAAATAATTTTGGTGCTCCGGAAGCCTTGAAAAATAAGGGCTCCGGCGTTTTGACTCAAAAGGGTGGGCGTT
The DNA here is from genome assembly GCA_946040795.1 of uncultured Lachnospiraceae bacterium. Classification (GTDB taxonomy): domain Bacteria; phylum Bacillota; class Clostridia; order Lachnospirales; family Lachnospiraceae; genus UBA1267. Next base: position 19,555 of record CAMGCK010000007.1, on the reverse strand, counting down.
TTGTGACTGGACTTAAGGGCAGAGTTTGATATACTTGCGGCACGCTCCCTGAGGGACATTGTCGCGGGAAAGCAGAAAGGAGAAAAAGATGGAAGTTCTGGCAATATATGACCGGGAAAGCAGTTTTGCGAGTCGGTTGGCGGAGATGATGAATGATGATGCGGCGTTTCCGTATTTTGCGGAGGTGTTTTCTGAAGAAACGGCACTGGTGCAGGCGCTGGAGGAGGGAAGGATCAATCTTTTAGTGGCCGATAAGTCGGCGTGGGATGAAATGCCGCAGAAGAGCGGCGCCGGAAGAGTGATCGTGTGGTCCGATGTGCCGGGGTATTCCTGCATTGACGGTGTACCGGCCGTGTACAAATATCAGTCCGCAAAGCAGATCCAGGAGGGAATTTTGAAGATCTGCGCAGAGGAAAAGACTGCCTTGACGGTGGGTGCTGAAAGTGTGCGGACCAAGTACATTGGGGTGGTATCCCCGGTGGGACGATCCTTTAAAACGAGCTTTTCAGTAGCATTGGGCCAGCTGCTCAGTGAGCGCGGAAAGGTGCTGTATCTGACGCTGGAGCCTTATGCGGCCCACGAGGTCTTTTTTGGCAAGGAGCCGGAGTTCGGCTTTTCCAATCTGCTGTATGTGTGGAGTACGACGGGGAAGGGGCTTGGCCGGTTTACGGAGGATTTTCATGGCCTTTCTATTCTGCCTCCCACGGAGTTTCCGGAGGATCTGTATCGCACGGAGCCGGTTCAGATCAAGCAGATGATCATGGACCTGGTGGCGGAGGAGGGGTATGATCTGGTGATCCTGGAGCTGGGGATGGAACATCGGCTGCTGGAAATGTTACTTCCGATGATGCACAAGGTCTATGTGCCTTCCCGGGATGACGCGGTGTCGGAGTGCAAGGTTCAGGAATTCATGCGCTGGGCCGGTCGGATCGATGAACAGATGTACCGGAAGGCGGAAAAAATCATCATTCCGGGAAATCCGGTCATTCCGGGCGGTGTTTCCCAGGCAGAGCAGATCCTGTGGGGCAGCGTGGGAGATTATGTGCGTACCATGCTTTCCGGAATGTACTGATGGACGAGTTTCGGAAACTGCTGTACGACCGTGTGGTGGAGCGGCTGGAAATGCTGGATGTCATGCGGGAAGTGCAGGATGAAGAGTTGTTTCAGGTAATCGATGCAGTGATTCTGGCGTCACGGACAGATCGAAAATGCTCGTTTGAGGAAATGATCGGGTATCGCAAGATCCTGTACGCGGCATTTCGGAGGCTGGATATTCTTTCTGTTGTCTTGGATGATGAAGAGGTATCAGAGGTGATGGTCAATGGACCGGAGGATCTGTATGTAGAGAGAAAGGGTCAAATTGTGCCCTATGAGCATGGCTTTACCACGCCGGAAAAACTGATGGATGTGGTGCAGATGATTGCGGCGCAGGTGAACCGGAGGGTGAACGAGGCATCGCCCATGACGGATGCGCGATTGCCCGATGGAAGCCGCGTGAATATTGTTCTGCCGCCGGTGGCGCTGAACGGGCCGATCGTGACGATTCGGCGGTTTCCCAATGAACCGGTCTCCATGGGGCAGCTGATTGAGTGGCAAAGTCTCACACGGGAAGCAGCAGATTTCCTTGGACTGATGGTGGAATGCGGCATGAACATCGTGGTGTCGGGTGGTACAGGCTCCGGAAAAACCACCTTTCTTGGTGCACTGGCGGAATTTATCCCAGCCGATGAGCGGGTGATCACCATCGAGGACTCGGTGGAACTGCGGCTTGGTAACATTCGGAATCTGGTGCGGCTGGAGAGCAGGCCGGCCAATTTGGAGGGACAATATGCGGTGACGATTCGCGATCTGGTACGAAATGCGCTGCGAATGCGGCCGGACCGTATCGTGGTGGGTGAGATACGTGGCGGCGAGGCCTTGGACATGCTGCAGGCGATGAATACCGGCCATGACGGCTCCATGTCTACCGGACATGCGAACAGCGCAAAGGACATGCTTGCGCGCATTGAAACGATGTGTCTCATGGCCGGCGTGGAACTGCCGCTCCCGGCTATTCGCGCACAGATCGCCTCCGGGGTGGATATTCTGGTGCACCTGGGACGGCTGCGGGATCGGAGCCGGCGCGTATTGGGAATCTATGAAGTAGCCGATCTGCGGGACGGCGAATATGTGCTGCGGGAGTTGTTTGTATTTAAAGAGGAGGCAGAAGTAAATGGAAGGATCATCGGCGGGCTTGTTCGTACAGAAAATCCGTTGGAACGCATGGAAAAACTGGAAAGTCACGGGAAAAGCCTTTAATGTGCAGTCGTACGATTTTGGGGAACTCATGCGGCGGATCGGGGTCCCGATGATGCTTTGTGTGATGGTCTCCGAGGCGTTTTTTGACAGTCTCATCCCAGCGGGGATTGCATACCTTCCGCTTACGTTCTTTTACAACCGGGTTCGGTCCGCAGCGGTCCGAGAAGCGCAGAAGGCCAAACTGAAAAAACAGTTTTTATATGCGGCCGGACTTTTGAGTGATTACCTGAGAAGCGGGTATTCCATTGAGAATGCATTGGTGCGATCGCAGGCGGAGCTGCGCGAGGTCTACGGTGAAGAAAGCCGAATCTTCAGTGAATGGAAACTGATGGCAGCGGGGCTTGGAATCAATCGGTCTGTGGAGGAGGTGTTTCATGAGTTTGGCGTACGTTCTGAGGTAGAAGAGATTCGATCGTTTTCTGAGATATTCGGCATTGTGAAGCGGAGCGGTGGGCAGTTGGGGGAAGTAATCGGCTCGATTACGGAGATTCTTTCCGGACAGTTTGCCGTGGAGGAACAGATTAAGACCATGATCACCGCCAAGCGGTTTGAACAGAAAATCATGAATCTGATGCCGCTCGTGATTCTTATGTATATTAAATGGGCGTCGCCGGACTTCATGGCGGCTATGTACGAAGGAATCGTGGGGCGGTTGATCATGGCCGGCTGTCTGGTAATTTACGCAGCGGCTTACTTCTGGTCGGAGCAGATCATGAAAATGAATTGATTGGAGTGGGACGATGGTATTAGCAGGCATATTATTCGCCGTTCTTACAGCATTTATGGCATTAATGATTCGAAAAGGATATACGGAAGAGGAAAAGCCGCCTGCCACAGTCAGACGGAGGATCCAATACCGGCTGGAGGCCTTTACCCGTGGCTGCGAGCGGCTGCTCGGGGGATCTTCTGAAGCGCGGCTGCAGGCACGAAAAATGAATGAAGCGCTGCTTATATCCGAGGAGGAGCGCTTTAAGCGAGCTCAGAAGCTGTATGTGGGAATGTGGGTTCTTTTGATGCTGGGCTGTGCGGGGAGCGGGATCCTTGCATGGCAGGCGGAGCAGGCAGGGGAGGTGGAGCGGATCCATCGGCCGGAGTTTGGACAGGAAACTCAGGTGATTCTGAAAGTGATTGGCATGGACAACATAGACGAGGTCCGGTTTTCAGTATCGGGCCGGCAGCCGGGAGAAACGGAAATGGATGCGGTCTTTGACCGGGCTTTTGAAGATTTGAAGCAGACGATGCTGAATGGAAATGATAGCTTTGATGCTGTGCGAAGGAGCCTGGAATTTCCGGAGGAACTGGAAACCGGTATACGAGCAGAGTATATGAGCTCGGATCCGGAGGTGATGTCCAATCGGGGATTTCTGACAGGAGACGTTGGAGCAGAGAGTGGGGAACTTTCGGAACTGTCCGGCTCAGATATCACCATCACAGTAACACTTTTTTATCGCGAACAGAAAAAAGTGTATGAGCTTCCGATTCGAGTCCTGCCGGAACAGGTGACGCTTACAGACACGGAGCGGCTCGAAGAGATGATTCGGGGTGCGGATGCTGATTCACGGGAATCGGAGGCTCTGAATCTGCCCACAGAACTGGATGGGGCACGAATCGGTTATCGGGAAGAGGCAGCATCGCCGTACCCGATGCTTGTCTTGGCCATAGGAGCAGCAGGGGGGCTCTATGCGGCATCGAAGGAAAAGGTGAAAAAGAAATACGAGCAGCGGTCTGAAGAACTGGAGAAGAGTTTCCCGGGAATGCTCTCCAAAATCAGCACCTTGATCAGCGCGGGAATGAGCATTCGGTCCGCATGGGTTCGCGTGGCGGAGGACTATCGCGCCGGTGTGCACGCAAACACGCGGAGAAAAGAGTATGTATATGAAGAAATGCTCATTACGGCGCATCAGCTCATGAATGGTCAGGCCGAAGGTGAGGCTTATGTAAAATTTGGAAAACGGTGTGGGCGGCAGGAATATGTGCGCTTTGGAAATATCCTTTCCAAGAATCTGAGGCAGGGGATTTCGGGCCTGCACGGAGAATTAAAGGTAGAAATGGAAAGGGCACTGACGGAGCGAAAAACAAATGCACTGCGCAGGGGTGAAATTGCCGGAACGAAAATGCTGTTTCCGATGATCCTGATGCTTGGCGTGGTTTTAGTCACTGTGGCTGCACCGGCATTTCTGGCATTTTGATAAGGAGGATGAATGAGTATCAGACAATTTGCAGCGTTTGGCGTAAAGTGCAGAAACAGAAAAAGGGACGATCGGGGAATCTCCACCATTGAGATCATTCTGATCCTGGTGGTACTGATTGCATTGGTGCTGCTTTTCAAAAAGCAGATCATGGGAATGGTCGATACGATCTTTACACAGATCAATAAGTCGATCAAGGAGGTATATTAGCCGGTGCGCGTGAAAAAAGGCAGTGTGACGGTCTTTCTGTCGATGCTTCTGACGGGGGTTCTGGTAATCTCACTGGTGCTGGCGGAAGCTGCACGCTCATCCGGTCTGAAGCTGAATGCACAGCAGGCCGGGCAGGCGGCAATTGACAGCGTGCTGGCAGGATTTGACCGGGAACTGCTGGAGGAATACGGACTTTTGTTTTATGACAGCGGTTTTGGAAAAGGACTCCCGCAATACGAAGACATTGAAGCGGAATTTGAAACATACTTTATGGAAAATGCAGGCGGCGGTCTGAATCTTCTTGGCGGAAATATCTTTACAATCGCATCCTGTGATGCGGAAGTGACCCGGCTTGTCTGTGCCACGGATGGAGATGGCGCGGAGTTTGTCCGGTCAGTGCTGGAATATTATCAGTATGAGGCGCCGATGGATCTTCTGGCCAAGGCTGCGGAAGGGCTCGAAGCGTTTAACAAAGCCGATCATGCGGATCGAAGCTCGGAAAGTCTGCCGTCCGGAGAGGACTTAGTGCAGATGATCGAGGAGGCTGGCATCGACGATGAAACTGAAGATTCCGGAACTGGAACCGGAAAAGGTATCAAAGATTCCGGATCTGAAGCCGGAAATGTGACCGAAGACGAAACCGGTGATGAAACCGGCACAACGGATGAGAAAGGCACAAAAAAGTTTGATACACGCCGCTATCAGCAGGAAATAGAAAACAGCCCCATAGGCGGAGTGGCGGCTGTCAAGGCTCATGGCTGGCTGAACCTGGTGATGCCGACCGGGAGCACAATCTCCGGAAGAACGATACGGGCGGGGAATCTGCCTTCAGAAACGATTCCGTATGACAGCAAAGCGTTGGGGAATGTAGAAACAGAAGGCAGCAGTAAACTCAGTCTGAAAGAGCGGGCGCTGTTTAATGAATATATACTGAATACCTCTCCCTGCTATACGGATGATGTGCCGGAAGAAGCGCCGGATCTGCACTATGAGGTGGAATATATTTTGTATGGAAAAGATTCGGATGAAGCCAATCTGAAGACGGTCATCAATCGGCTGATGTGGGTGCGTGAAGGCCTGAACTTTATTTATGCCTGCGGAAATGCCCGGATGCGGCGTGAGGCATTTGCGCTTGCTGAGGTGATGGTTGGCTGGACCGAGATGCCCTTTCTGATTCCGATCGTTCAGTATGCACTGATTGCCGCCTGGGCATATGCGGAGTCGATCTGCGATCTGCGGATTCTGCTGGAGAACGGAAAAGTGCCGCTGTACAAGGACGAGGTCAGCTGGAAACTGAACCTGGAAAACGTAACGGGTTTTCTTACAGGCCATACAGAAGGAATTCATTCTTCTGAAAAAGGGCTGACATATCGTGATTACCTTCGGGTTCTGCTTTATGGAAGAGAGATTTCTGACAGCGCTTTTCGGACAATGGACCTCATCCAGCTCCATATGCAGCAGAAAAACAGTGGCTTTTTAATGGCATCGCAGGTGTGTTCGCTGACGGTGCGGGTGCATATGGAGGCCCAGCCGATGTTTACCGGCATGCCGGTCGTATATAAAAATGCGGGCAGAGCTCCCGGAGTTTTAACCATGTATCGTCTGGAGGAACGATTTGAGGGCGGATATTAGGTGTGGGAGAAAGGCGGATAGACAAGTGCTTCTTTGCAAATTTGAGAAAAAAGCAAACCAAGCCACTCTTTATGAAAGTTGGAATGCAGATCCCAAGAGCCAGGACGACCGAACAGAGAGTTTACTGAAAATTGAATATAAAAATGCCAAATGTGCCTCCTCAAAGGCGCAAAGAAGTGCTTTTTTATCCGCCTTTCCAAAAGGCAGTCTGACGCTGGAAGCTGCATTTGTACTGCCGCTGTTTCTGATGTTTTTTTGCGCGGTATTTTCCCTGTTCAGCATAATGGCCATTCAGGTCCGGCTGCAGGATGTACTGAATGATGTGGCCGGTGAGCTTTCCGCATACTATTACGCAGCAGACAAACTGGCGGGAACGGATTCCCCGGAGAAACAGGCGGAGGTTCGTGAGATTGCAGCGGATACTGCGGGATTCCTGATTTCGGAAGCGCTTGTGAAACAGCGCGTGTTAGAGCAAATCCCAGAATTGTCATCTCATCCCTTGATGAGACGAGGAGCAGAGGGGCTTGCTTTTATCGGCAGTGGATTTGATGAGGAGCATTCCGCTGTGCGTATCTGTACGACATATTCGGTGTCGATCCCATATATTTCAGAGAAAGCAGTACACTTGACATTGAGTCAGGCTGCGGTTCGTCGAGCGTGGACCGGAAAAGAGCAGAATGGTGACTCGGCAGAAAAAATCGTATATGTCACGGAACGAGGAAGCGTGTATCATACCAGTCTGGCATGTACACACTTGAAATTGAGTGTTGAAGCCGTGGCGCGGTCTTTAGTGGAACGGAGACGAAATGAGGATGGTGGGAAATACAACGCTTGCGGGTTGTGTAACGATCGCCCCAAGGGAGAGGTTGTTTATATTACAGCTTATGGGGAGAGTTATCATTATGATCGCAGCTGCTCCGGACTCAAGCGAACAGTGAAGAGTGTTCCGCTTTCACAGGTCGGAGATAAGAACGAATGCTCACGATGCAAGAATCGCGGGAAAGGAGGCGACTGATGCTGACAATATCCTGGGCTCATCTCAGCGGCTTGGGAATTATTCTGCTGCCGTGTATGATCACCGATCTGCATAATCGGACTCTTCCGGCAGTTTATATGACAATTTGCTTAATCATAGCCGGTCTGGTGAATCGGTTTGTGCTGCATATGGATACAGTGCAGATGCTGGCAGGCGGGATCCTGGGGGCTGCATTTATCGGAATTGCGGTGGTTTCACGAGGAGAGATCGGCATCGGCGATGGAATACTGATCACAGTACTTGGTGTTTGGTGTGGATTCGGCACGACTCTTTTTATGACACTTACGGCACTCATCAGTGCAGCAGCAGTTGGTCTTGCAATGCTCGTTATTCGGAAAGAGAATGCAAAAAAGGAATATCCGCTTGCGCCTTTTTTTGTAATTCCATGGGCCGCGCTGGTGATTATGAGAATCGCGGAAAGTGCCGGAGGCGGAGTGTGAAACTGAAAGGAAGTTATACAGTAGAAGCCGGTGTCATTGTGTCATTGACGATGTTGATTATTATGGCACTTTTATTTCTGGGAATGATGCTCAGTGATCGGCTGACGGCTTATGAAACAGCACTGTATTTTGTAAATCAGGCGGAAGGGGAAGTGCGAGTGAGTGAAGCATCCGGACCATTTGAGGGGGCGGCACGAAAAGAAGTCGGAATTCGGGCATCGGAATGGAAAGATCGTTTTCTGGAGACGGTGAATGAGCGCATGCTGTTAGTGAAAATAGAGGATGTGGAGTTTACGATCGATGCCCGCGCGGTGACGCTTAAATATCGAGGATCAGCAGGAATTCATGGAGGTACGGCTGTTCGAGGAATTCTGGCACCTTTTTGTACAATCGAGGAACAGATCGAACGGAGACGCAGGCGAGCACCGGAGGAATTTGTGCGGATGTGCAGGGGAATCATTTGGAGAGACGGAGGTGGATGATCATGCAAACCTTTCATAATGAAGGAGATAAGCGCTATCTGAGTATTCCGGTTGTTGGGAAAGTGGATCGGCGCGTGGATTTTGAATTGAAAATGCTTGCCGGGAACCAGCCATCGGGCCTGCTTGCTGTCCATCGAAGCGAACTGGACGGCGGAACCATTTTGGACTATGACATATCCGGTCTGCGTCCACTGACTGAATGTCGGGAAAACCTTGCCGCACATCTGTACAGTATTGTATTATCACTGGAAAAAGCAGCCGATACGCTGAAAGAATATATGCTGCGGCCGGAGGGTCTGGTGTTGGATCCTGAAAAAGTGTTTTTTCGGGAAGAAAGCGGTCAGACACTGCTCTTATATGACCCTGCTGCAGAATCAACGCTTCAGAGGAATCTCAGCGTACTTATGGAGTATTTTCTGAAAGTGCTTGTGCCGACGGACGAAAAGGAAGTGCTGCTCCTGTATGGGCTTTATAACTGTACGCGGGAAGAAAATGTGACATTGACTGCGCTGGCTGCATTCTGGCGTAACTCCGGTACACGGGAGATTCTTTCTGCGGAAAAGGAAGCGTCGGTACCGGAAGGCACGCTGAGTGTTTATAAGGAACTGGGCCTGGCTGCGGAGGCGGACGAGGATCCTCCTTCTTTATCGGGAAACTGCGTAAACGCGCGGGTGGGAGAAGAACATAGTACGAGCGTCGGCCTTGAGGAGTATGTGTCGCAGGAGCCTCCGTTTTTTCAGGGAGTGAAAAACTATTTTATGCAGTATCGGTTTGAGTGCTGTGTGATTATGATCGTAATGGTGGTGTCTGTGTTTTTATTACTTCGATGACTCAAAAATGGCCTTTAAGTAGACTCAATTTTGTTTTGATTGTGTTGTTTCTGTTAAAAAGGTTGAATTTTACTGCAGATTATTCCATAATAATAGACAGAAAGCAAAACTGTTTGCATTATGAGGTGAGAGAATGGATAACTGTATTTTTTGTAAGATCATTGCCGGTGACATTCCGTCCATGCGCGTATATGAAGATGACGATTGCGTAGCAATCCTTGATATCAATCCGGCAGCACCGGGTCATACGCTGATCCTGCCGAAAAAGCACTATCAGGATGTGTTTGAGATGGACGAGGCAATGGCGGGCAAGCTGATGATGGTTGCAAAAGAAATCGGTAAGCGTCAGATGGATCGTTTAGGCGCACAGGGCGTTAATCTGGTTCAGAACAACGGTGCAGCAGCCGGTCAGACGGTTCTGCATTTCCATCTTCATGTCATTCCGCGTTATGAGAATGACGGCGCAATGGTTCTCTGGAATCCGACAGAGCCGGCGATGGATGACCTCAAGGCGATTTGTGACAAACTGGCATAACAGAAAAGGAGACAGCATGCAGGAGAAGCAGTGGGCAGAGGCAGTTGCCGAGAAAATTAAAGAAAAAGAACTGAAAACAGCACAGAGAAACGTTCATAAAGTACCGTACTGTGCATTTGACGGTGTTTATGAAGATCTTTCCGGAGAGCGTATCGGCTGGTGGACCAATGGTTTCTGGGGCGGTATCATGTGGCAGCTTTATCAGGCCACCGGTGAGCAGGTTTTCCGTGATAATGCAGAAGAACTGGAAGTAAAGCTGGATGCAGCACTGATGAATTCACGCTGCATGGATCACGACAGTGGTTTCCGTTGGCTTCCGACTGCTGTTGCCAATTATAAGATCAGCGGCAGCAAGGAATCCTTCAACCGCGGCCGCGTAGCAGCAGATAACCTGGCCGGTCGTTTTAATATCGTTGGCCGCTTCATTCGCGCATGGAATGAGGATGCACATCAGACCAGAGCCGGTTGGGCCATCATCGATTGTATGATGAATCTTCCGCTTTTATACTGGGCCGGTGATGAGACGCAGGATCCCAGATACTATCATATTGCAAAGGCTCATGCTGATACGGCAATAAAGGCATTCATCCGTGAAGACGGTTCTTCCAACCACATCGTCTGCTTTGATCCGGAAAACGGAGAGATTCTGGAAAGCCTGGGCGGACAGGGCTCTCATGTAGGTTCTTCCTGGACACGCGGCCAGTCCTGGGCGCTGTATGGATTTACGCTTTCCTATATGCACACTAAGGAACAGCGTTACCTGGATACTGCAAAGAAGGTTGCGGATTACTGGGTATCCTGCATTCCGGAAAGCGGCCTGATCCCGGTCGATTTCAGACAGCCGGAAGGATGTGACTTTGAGGATTCCACGGCAGCAGCTATCGCAGCATGCGGCCTGTTGGAACTGGAAAAGTTTGTCGAAGGTGCAGAAAAAGAAAAGTATCACAATGCGGCCATCACCATGCTGAAGGCTATGGATGAAAAGCGTGCAGACTGGGATTGTGAAAGAGACGGTATTTTGAGTCACTGTTCCGCAGCATTCCATGAAAAGGATCATAACCTGTATATGATGTATGCAGATTATTATTTCATTGAAGCTATCTGGAAACTGACCGGACAGGAACTGTTCATCTGGTAAGTTTATCGCCTGGTGAAAAGATGTTATATTAAGAGAAAAAAGACGCCCCACTGGAAGTTCAGCGGGGCGTCCGTATTTAATATGATATCAGGCCAACTCATCGATCAGTGAAAGAATAACATCCACACCGTTAGACTGGTTGTTGGCATCCATGTTCTTAATGTAAGTCTCGCGCTCGGCATAAAGCTTGGTCAGCGATTCCACAAGTACTTCCGGAGTCAGCTGCTCTTCTTCAACAACGGCGGAGAAGCCCTGCTTTTCAAAAGAACGTGCATTCAGAATCTGGTCACCGCGGCTGACTGCTGCGGAAAGCGGAACCAGAAGGTTGGGCTTACGGAGTGCCAGAAGTTCGCAGATTGCATTGGCACCGGCACGGGAGAAGACAACATCGGCTGCAGCAAACAGATCTTTCAGTTCGGCGCTGATATATTCATACTGAATGTATCCTGCACGTTCCTTCAGATCTTCCGCCAGATTGCCCTTACCGCAGAGGTGGATGATGTCAAAGGTCGGAAGAAGCTGATCCAGAGAGGCGCGGAGGACTTCATTCAGCTTTCTGGCGCCGGAACTTCCGCCGATCATAAGAAGGATCGGCTTTACTCCGGTAAGGCCGGTGAAAGCCAGCGCAGCTTCCTTGGAACCGGTCAGAAGCTCTTTGCGGATGGGAGAACCGGAAAGAACCGCTTTTTCTTTGGGAAGGGCGGCAACGGTCTCCGGGAAATTACAGCAGATCTTTGTTGCGGATGAGAAGGAGAGCTTGTTTGCCAGGCCGGGGGTCATATCGGACTCGTGGATAATGACCGGAACTTTGCAGCTGTGTGCAGCAATGACGACCGGGACAGAAACAAAGCCGCCTTTTGAAAAGACAACAGCGGGCTGGTGCTTTTTAATCAGTTTTTTGGCTTCGCTTAAGCCCTTTAGTACATTTCCGATGTCCGTAATGTTTTTCAGGCTGAAGTAGCGGCGCAGTTTTCCGGTGGCAATGCCATCGTAGGGGATTCCCTCGGCCTCAATCAGGCCTTTTTCCATGCCTGCGTAAGAACCGATGTAACGGACCTCATAGCCGCGTTCGCGGAGACCCGGAAGAAGGGCGATATTGGGAGTGACATGGCCGGCAGTACCGCCGCCGGTCAGAATAATCGTTTTAGACATAATGTTCCTCATAGTCAAACCGCCCCCGAAGGAGCGGCCTGAAAGCTTCATTTACTAATTTCAGGCGTTTGCCTTAACCTGTTCCAGTGCTTTTGCAAGCTGATCCGGGCAGGAAGTGCCCTTGCCGCCGCAGTTGATGCCTTTCAGGCGAGCGATAACATCATCGATATTCATGCCTTCAGCCAGCGCAGCAACACCCTGGGTATTGCCGGAACAGCCGCTGATAAAACGAACGTTTTTAACAATGTCGTTTTCCACATCGAAAAGGATCTCTCTTGCGCAGGTGCCGGAAGTTTTGTAAGAATACATGTGAATTCCTCCTATAATATGGTTTATTTACTGAATAGTCTTCTTATTAAGTCCCAATTATGATACACTTCTATTGGTACTATATATTAAGATAACATATTCAGCGACGTTTGTCATCAGTATATAAAGAAAGGAAGGGCCAGAATGCTTCAGATTGTTTACGGATCCTCAATTTCACACAGAACGGATCGAATATATGACGAATTGCTGCATCTGGCAGCGCAGAATCCGGATGCTCATTATATTATGCTGGTTCCGGAGCAGGCCAGTCTGACGGCGCAGCAGGCATTAATTCAGCGAGCGCCGGGACATGGTTTGATGAATGTTGATATTCTTACGTTTAATCGCCTCGCATATCGCGTGTTTGAGGCAGTTGGAGAGAACGGGGGCAATATCATTGACGAGACCGGTAAACTGATGCTTCTCCGTCTGGTGTTGGAGCAGGTGGGCCCGCAGTTGAGCGTTTTAAAGCGCAATATTAATAAGGAAGGCTTTCTGGAAGAACTGAAGTCTGTGATTTCTGAACTTGTACAGTACAACATTTCACCGGAGGCTCTGGCAGAAAGTGCAGCGGAACTGAACGAGCATCCGCTCCTTCAGAAAAAACTGAAGGATATTGCGGTGATCTATCGTGCGTTTATGGAACTGCTGCATCGGGATTACAGCATGGCGGAAGAGCGCATGGTGCATCTGGCGGGAATTTTGAAAAAATGGCCGGACATCTCCAATGTGGTGATTGCCATGGATGGATTTACCGGCTTTACACCACCACAGTATGAGGTGCTGCGCGTGCTTCTGCAGCATTGTCCCAAAATGATTCTGGGAGCGGCTATTGGCAGCGGAAGAACGGCGGATGCCAATATGAATGAAGAAGATCTGTTCCATATGACAGCACATATGGCTGCGGAAATGAAAGAACTGGCCGTGGTGTGCGGAACAGAGGTGGAAGAGTATACGGTAACCGAAGAAAAGCCTGTATCCGATGCGATTCAACATCTGGAAAAAGCTCTTTTTGTTTATCCCAAGAAGAAGTTTGCCGAAGAAACGGACCGGGTGCGGATCGTTCGCGCCAGGAATCCGGCTCAGGAAGTGGAAATTGTACTTTCCGAAATTCTTTCCGCCATCCGGAGCGGTCTGCAATACCGGGATCTTGCGGTGATTTGCGGAGATCCTGCAGCCTATCGCGATGAGATCGAGACACAGTTTGCGCGCGCGGGCGTCCCCTGCTTCATTGACGCAACGCTTCCGATGGATTCAAACCCGCTGTTTCTCCTGGTCGATAATGTACTTTCTGTATTTGAAAACTCTTTCAGCCATGATCAGCTGGTTAATCTGATGAAAAATCCGCTGATGATCGCTTACTTTGAACAGCAGGAACGGACGGAGGATGTTTTATCCACCTACGAACGGGTCTGTGAAGTGGAAAACTATGCACTTTCATTGGGCCTTCGTGGAAAAAGCACATATGAAGCGGCTTTCACCATGACACCGGCACAGACTGCGGCATCGCGCCTGCCCGGCATCAATGAGACCAAATCCCTGATGCTGGAGCCGGTATTTGCGCTGTATGACGCATTGTCATCCGGTGCGGTTTCCGTGCGCGATCGCCTGACTGCACTTACAGTATTTCTGGAAAGTGTGAATGCATACCAAACCATGAAAAGCTTTGCTGCTGAATACGAAGCGGCCGGCGAATGGCTTCTCCAGCGTGAATATGAGCATGCATATGAACTTTTAATGGATTTGTTTACAGAGATGGACGGGATCCTGGGAGGAAAAACACTGTCTGCAGATGAATTCACGGATGTTTTGAAAGCCGGTATGGGGGCCATGTCTCTGGGCGTGGTTCCGCCCACGAAAGATCGTGTGGTAGTCGGCGATCTGAAGCGTACTCGTCTGGGGGACATTCGGAGATTGTATGTAATCGGCGCAAATGAAGGGGTTCTTCCCAAACGGCCTTCGGAGGGCGGCCTGCTTTCGGAAATCGACCGTGAGATTTTGGGTGAAAACAGACTGAAGCTTGCACCGGGAGCACGCGAAGAAAGCTTTAACGCCCAGTTCTATCTGTATCTGATGCTTACCAAACCGACGGATGCTCTTCTTATGACCTATGCGGCCACCGGGGCCGATGGAAAAGCGCAGCTGCCAAGTTATATTATCGGTAACCTGCAGAGCCTTTTCACGGGATTGGAGCCCGAGAGAACACCGTCGGAACTGGACCTGGTGAACACTCGGGCATCCGGTTTTGAATATCTGGCAGAGGATCTCCGTATTTTCCGTGAGAACGGCGATGGAGAAGAGAAGAAAAATGCAGCGGCGTTATACCGGCAGCTGGGAGACGGTGAGAACCTGTCTCCGGAAATGGAAGCGGTGCTGAATGGACTGTTTTATCGTAAGGAGGAAGAAGCGCTTCGGGAAGATACAGCGATCCGGTTATACCGTGAGAATATTTCCGGCTCGGTAACGCGCCTGGAACGTTTTGCTGGCTGTGCGTTTGAACATTTCCTGATGTATGGCCTTGATTTGAAGGAACGTAAAGAATTTGAGATCAATGCTGCAGATATGGGCACACTGCTGCATGCCAGTATTGAGCGCTTTTTTAAGATTGCACGAGAGAATGGCGAGCAGTGGTTTGAATTGACAGACGAGCATCGGCAGGAACTGGCTGAGCAGGCCGCTTTTGAGATCGCTGCAGAATATAACCATGACATTCTGCGTGATAATGCGCGCAATGAATATATGATCAACCGAGTGACGCGCATGACGGCCCGAACGATGTGGGCGCTGACCAAACAATGGGAAGCTGGTTCTTTTGAGAAAACAGCCCAGGAAGTGCATTTCTCCGCGGTAGACTCACCGGAGATCCTTCGTGTTTCTCTGGGCGATGATCTGTACCTTTCTTTGATCGGACAGATCGACCGCATGGATACTGCGGAAGCGGACGGAAAGATCTATTTGAAGATCATCGACTACAAGTCCGGCCGCAAAGATGTGGATCTGACCCGCGTTTTCTATGGATTACAGTTGCAGCTTCCGCTTTACATGGAGGCCGCAAAGTCGTTATTGAGGAAAGAACATCCGGATGCAGAGATCGTTCCTGTGGGTATGTATTATTATCATATTGACGATCCAATCGTGGCGGAGAAGCCCGATAGGGATCCGCTTGAAGATATTTACAGCGAGCTTCGCATGAATGGTATTACAAATTCCGAGGAAGAGGCGTATACCATGGTCGATCGTCAGCTGGACGGAATATCCAAGGTCGTAAGTGGGCTTCGGATAAAAAAGAACGGTGAATTTTACCAGGATGCAAAAGTTGCGGATACAGAGGAACTGGAAGCACTCGGCCGCCACGCGCTGAATAAGTCACGCGAGTTGGCTCGTGAGATCATGAGCGGAAACATCGCGATTGCACCGTACCGCTATAAAGAGGAAAGCGGATGTGATTACTGTGCATTTAACAGTGTATGTGGATTTGATCCGCGTGTGGAAGGGTTTACAAAGGTTTCGCTGAAAGGGCGGACAATCGAGGATTTTATACAGGAGTCTGACAATGGAATGGACGACGGAACAGCAGCAGGTAATTGATTTACGAAAACGCGACATACTGGTGTCTGCAGCGGCAGGCAGCGGAAAAACCGCAGTTCTTGTCGAGCGTATTTTGAATATGGTGACGGATCCCGATGATCCGGTGGATGTGGATCGTCTGCTGATCGTGACCTTTACGAAGGCTGCGGCGGCAGAGATGCGCGGACGTCTGTATGATGAACTGGTGAAGCGTGCGGAGGCGATGCCGGAAAATCTGCATCTGCGTCGGCAGCTGCAGCTGGTACAGAAGGCACAGGTGTGTACCATCGACAGCTTCTGCTCCATGGTCGTACGAAGCTATGGTCATGAGGTGGATATTGATCCGACCTTCCGTATTGGCGATACCGGTGAAATTGCATTGATTGAGAATGATGTGCTGAATGCACTTCTGGAAGAAGAATATCTGAATGGAAGTCCGGAATTTCTGGATTTTGCAGAGGAGTTTGCAGCCGGAAAAAATGATTCCAAGCTGGCAGAGGTCATTCTGAAGCTGTATCAGTTCAGCGAAAGCAGCACATGGCCGGCTCAGTGGAGACAGGACTGCCTGAAGAGTTTTGAAATCACATCGGCCGAGGATATCGGAAAGACTCAGTGGGGAAAATGGTATCTGGAGCAGGTGAAAAACCGTGTGGAGAGTATTCTCACGGAGTACGAACGCGTGCTGGATATGTGTCGTTTTCCGGGAGGGCCGGACTATTGTTATGAGGCTTTCTCTACAGACATGGAACGGCTGCGGCATTTACAGGCTTTTATTGAGGAGAACGGGGAGGATTATGATCGTGTTCGTGAAAAGATCCTCGCAACGGATTTTCTGGATAAGCCCAGAAGGAAAAGCAAAGGTTATGATGTGGAACTGCACGATCGCATTGCAGAGCGGCGGAAAGCAATCGTGGATCAGTTCAAAAAACTGAAGAACCAGTTTGAGGAATCCGGTGAGTCTGTTGTGGCGGTCATGCGGAAGGCAGCGCCTGCGGCACGGGAAATTGTTCGGCTTGCGGACCGTTTTGCGGAACTTTTTGACGCTGCAAAGAAGAAAAAAGGAATCGCAAGTTTCAGTGATGTCGAGCATATGGCATTGGAGATCCTGTATCGCGACGGACAGCGTACAGCGGCCGCCAGGCAGCTGGCCAGCCGTTTTACGGAGGTCATGATCGATGAATATCAGGACAGTAATGATGTGCAGGAAACACTGCTCAAGGCGGTTTCCCGTGAGGCGGACGGCAATCCGAACATTTTCATGGTTGGTGACATGAAGCAGAGTATTTACCGCTTCCGCATGGCGCGCCCGGAACTGTTCATGGACAAATATGAACACTATACGACGGCGGAAAGTGACCATCAGAAGGTGGAACTTCATGCCAATTTCCGGAGCCGGAAGGGTGTTATTGACAGCGTAAACTATATTTTCAGTCAGATCATGCAGCCCTTTGCCGGTGGTATTGAGTATAACGATGACGCAGCGCTTGTATATAAGGCTGATTATAAAGAGACGGAGAAAAAAACCGCGGAGCGTGCGGAAATAATGCTTCTTGAGTTACCCGGTGCCGATGAAACGGATGAAGGCTTTACACGTCCGGAGTGGGAAGCGCGGATGATCGCACAGGAGATCCGGAAAATCACGGATCCGGCAGATCCGATGTATGTGCAGAGCAAAGAGGGTTATCGTCCGGTGAGATACAGCGATATCGTCGTGCTTCTTCGCGCGTCCAACGGGTGGGATGCTCCTTTCCAGGAGGTTTTTGAGGAGGCAGGCATTCCTGCATACACGGAGAGCAAAGGCGGATATTTCTCTGCCTGGGAAGTGCAGCTGATGCTGAATTTTCTGTCCTGCGTGGATAATCCGGTCAATGATATTCCGCTGGTTTCAGTTATGAAGTCACCCTTATTTGGCTTTACATCGGAGGAACTTGCGTTAATTCGTGCGGGGTATTTGCCGGACGAAAGCGGAAACGGCTATTTTGGCGCAATGAAAGATCATATTCAGAAGGAGGGCCCGTGTGCTGAAAAAGCTTCTGCGTTTTTATCCGCACTGGAGAACTATCGCAGGCTTTCCATGCATCTCAGCCTGTCGATGCTCCTGCGCCGGATCTACAGTGATTTTGGTGTGATCGCACGGGTATCGGCGATGCCGGGCGGCGCGCGCCGTAAAGCCAATCTGCAGGCACTTCTGCAGAAGGCAGAAGATTTTGAGAAAACCAGTTATCACGGAATTTATCATTTCATTCGTTACATTGACAAACTGAAAAAGTATTCGATGGATGAGGGTGAGCAGAGTATTGTCGACGAAAATGACAATACAGTCCGCATCATGACTATTCATAAGAGCAAGGGACTGGAATTTCCGGTCGTCTTTGTGGCGGGCTGCAGCAAAACCATCAATGAAATGGATCTGCGGCAGCCGATTCTTCTGCATCAGGAATATGGTATCGCGCTCGATGCCGTGGACCATACACGCCGTACGCGCGCAAAAACACTGGTCAAGCAGACTTTTGCGGAACGAATCAAGACAGAAAACCTGGGTGAAGAACTCCGGGTCCTTTATGTCGCGCTGACACGAGCCCGGGAAAAACTGTATATCACAGGCGTTGTAAAGTCCATTGAAAAAATGGAGGAGTCCTATGCGGAATACTGGACGGAACTGCCCGGCAAGCTTTCCTATACGGATGTGATTGGCGCCTCCAGTCATATGTCCTGGATCCTGAAAAGTTATCACGAGGACGGACCGATCGATATGCGTTATGTTTATGTGTCGGATCTTGTAGGGGACACGGTCGCAGCAGTGGAAGATCAGCATCGGCTGACCCGGAAAACACTGCAGGAAGTGCTGACGCTGGAGGAGGATCCGGATCGTAATCGCAAGTTACAGGAAAAACTGAACTTTAATTATTGCTACAATGATCTTTACAAAATGTATGCGACGATGTCTGTTTCGCGTTTGAAGGTGGATCGAATCCATGCGTTGGAGGAAAGCGAGCAGCTTGCGGATGGCTATCAGCTGCGTGACGAAGAAGAGGCTGAAACGAAGCCTTCGAACGGATCTGAGAACGATCCCGAAAAGAAGAAAATACCTCGGCCGGCTTTTATGAAGGAATCTCAGGAGCAGGAATTCTCCGGTGCGGAACGTGGTACGCTCTATCATCTGGTGATGGAAAAGACAGATCCGCACATTGAAACCATTGAGGAAATCCGGGCAGCGATAGACGAAATGGTAAACAACGGCTTGATTTCCGAACCGCAAAAAGATACAATTATACCAAGAAAAATAAGGGGATTTAAAGTATCCTCACTTGGCCGCAGGTTTGCTGCGTGCTTCGATGCCGGAAAGGGCTATCGTGAGCGGCAGTTTATTATCGGCATACCGGCTTATGAGGTCTTAAAGGAACTGGATCTTCCAAGAGATCCGGAAGAACTTCTGATGGTTCAGGGTATTATCGACATGTACTTTGAGGAAGAAGACGGGCTGGTCATCGTGGACTATAAGACCGATGCCGTGAAGACGGCGGAGGAACTGGTTAAGCGCTACAAACTGCAGCTGGATCTGTATGCACGAGCGCTGGAGCAGATCACGGGGAAGAAAGTGAAGGAGAAGTGGATCTATTCCTTTGCGCTGGGACAGGAGATCCTTTTGGACAGTGCATCGGATCTGTAATGCAGCGTTCACGGAGGTAGTGTGAAAGAAAGTAGAGGACAGCCATACATGGGCGCACTTTATTAAG
>CAMGCK010000006.1 GCA_946040795.1 uncultured Lachnospiraceae bacterium | reverse complement strand
CCGCCATGGGCGCAGGTAAGGTCGCAGCGAAGGCCATTGACGAAGCCCTTTCCAAATAACTCGTTTAAAGCTGCGTTGATCATCTGATCGCGCTCAGCCATCGGGGTGTCAGCCCCCCTGCCCCCGATGGCATATTTAAAACGAAAGAGAAGCAATGAACACATTATCCCGAATCATAGCAGTTCGAAACAATAAGACGGTCTATAGCAGCTCACAGAATGTACATAAGGTTTTCAAAAGCAATTACAAAAAAAGTGATGTCTTTCGGGAAGCTTATATCCATTCTGTAATCGAGGAAAGCGGGCTTTCAATACCGCATGTAACCGCTGTGTTTTTTCAGGACAGCCAGCTTGTTCTTGAGACTGAACGCATTAACGGAAATACCCTGGAACAGCTTCTGATCAGACAGCCGGAAAAAGCAGAAGAGTACATGACGCTTTTTGCAGGCGTACATTACGATATCCATCAGCATTCCTGTCCGAATCTTGCCGCAGCTCCCAATGATACAGATGCTCCGGTTCTACCCATTTGCCACGGCGATTTCCGGCCTTCAAATGTTATGATGGATCACAGTGGAAAGCTCTTTGTTCTGGACTGGTCCGAAGCGAACAATCAGTCTGTTTCACGTGACATTGCGCTTGCATGGTTCCTTGTTTTTCTGGATGTATCCGTGGAGTGCGCTGAGTATTATCTGGCTGCTTACTGCAGGATCAGCGGTATCGATGCCGAATCAATACGTATGATCATGCCGGAGATCGGCGCGCTGCTGTATAAAAAATCACCGGGTTACAACCGTCAGAAACTGTCTTCCTGGCAGACCGAACTGGCGGATTACCGGAAAAAGAAGGAGTCATCATGAATGTTACGATTTGTATCGGATCCTCCTGCCATATCAAAGGTTCACGTAGGATCGTGGATACTCTGCAGAAGTTGATTGAAGAAAATAATCTGGAAGAACAGGTCGAGCTCAGTGGTTCCTTTTGTATGGGACGCTGTGTGGAAGGGGTCTGTGTTACCGTTGACGGGCAGTTCTTTTCAGTTTCTCCGGAGACAGTAAATGCGTTTTTCAAGGAGAATGTGCTTGATAAGCTCTGATTTTCAATGCATCGGCTCATGTTTTTGATCTGAAAGCGAGGTGTTATCATGGATTCTGAATACATGACTTTGAAACGTTCCAACTGCAAAAACTGCCATAAATGTATTCGACATTGTCCGGTAAAGGCCATCCGTTTTTCCGGAAATCATGCCTATATCATCGGAGACGAATGCATCATGTGCGGCCAGTGCTTTGTTGTATGCCCCCAGGGTGCCAAAGAGATCGTCAGCGAGCTTGAAAAGGTTCGTACCTTCATCCGCGGCGGAGAGACCGTAGTCGCAACCCTTGCTCCGTCCTTCATTGCCAATTATGACGGTGTTGGAATCAATGCCATGCGGGAAGCTCTCCGTAAGTTGGGATTTGCAGATGTTGAAGAAACAGCTGCCGGTGCTGCGCTGGTGAAAACCGAATATGAGCGCATGATTCAAGAGGAGGGAAGATCACTCCTTATTTCATCATGTTGTCATTCCGTAAATCTGCTGGTTCAAAAGCATTTTCCAGCCCTTCTTCCTTATTTGGCCGATGTCCTTTCCCCCATGCAGGCCAGCTGTAAAGACATCAAAAATCGTATTCCAGGCGCAAAGACCGTATTCATCGGTCCTTGCGTGGCCAAAAAAGATGAAGCGCAGCAGTATGAGGGCATCGTTGATGCTGTTTTGACTTTCAACGAACTTTCCGACTGGATGAAGAGCGAAGGCATCACTCCTGAAAAGTCCTTGGATCATGAGGAGTACAGCCGATCACGCTTTTTCCCGGTCACAGGCGGAATCCTTAAGACCATGGACTGCACAGCCCCCGGATGGACCTATCTTGCCGTGGACGGAACGGAAAACTGCATCGCGGCACTAAGAGACATCGAAGCCGGGGAACTGGATCACTGTTTCATTGAGATGTCCGCATGTGCCGGTGGATGCATCGGCGGTCCGGTCATGGAAAAAGAACATCGATCACCGATCCGCGACTACAAGTCCGTTGCTGATTATGCCGGCATGAATGAATTCGCGGTCAAGCCCCGGGATCACGCGGAGCTTGGAAAAG
The DNA here is from genome assembly GCA_946040795.1 of uncultured Lachnospiraceae bacterium. GTDB lineage: Bacteria > Bacillota > Clostridia > Lachnospirales > Lachnospiraceae > UBA1267. The sequence goes on along the minus strand of CAMGCK010000006.1, from coordinate 47,382 downwards.
ACTTTATTTCTCTAAAGAAATATGTACGTACGCCCAGTGAAGCCGAGATCACGGAAACTTTACGGAAAATGGGAAAGACGCGCCCCATGGATGAGTTGAACTGCGGTTCCTGCGGCTATGAAACCTGCCGCGCAAAGGCTGCTGCCATCATTCAGGGCAAAGCCGAAATTTCCATGTGTCTTCCGTATCTCAAGGAAAAAGCGGAAAGCTTTTCCGATTCCATTGCGGAAATGAGTCCCAATGCGATCCTCGTCGTGAATGAGGATCTTGAAGTTCAGCAGATCAACCGTGAAGCTGTTCGTCTCTTTAATTTGCGTTCCGCATCCGATATTCTCGGCGATCAGATCACCCGCATCATGGACGCAGTGGATCTGATCCAGGTGCTTTCTACCGGTATCGGCATGCACGGAAGACGTGAATATCTGCCGGAATGCGGAAAATATGTCAATAAGACCATTGTTTACGATCGTGAATATCACCTTCTTCTCTGCATCCTTCAGGATGTGACGGAAGAAGAACTGCAGTATGAGCACAAAAAGGCGCTCAGCAGAAAGACCATCGAAACCGCTGATCAGGTCGTTGAAAAACAGATGCGCATCGTTCAGGAAATCGCATCCCTTCTCGGTGAAACGGCCGCTGAAACAAAGATCGCGCTCACTAAGCTGAAGGAGAGTGTTCAGGATGAATAAGCTGTGGGTGGAAGTCGGATGGAAGAGCATCAATCATGTCGGCGAGCAGTTATGCGGTGACCATGTGGAGATGGCCAAGTACGGCCGCCATTCCATGGTCATGGTCCTGGCAGATGGTCTGGGGAGCGGCGTTAAAGCAAGTATTCTTTCCACACTGACTTCCAAGATCATCGCAACTATGATTGCTCAGGGAATGAAGCTGGAGGATTGCGTAGCCACGATCATGGACACCCTTCCGGTCTGCTCCGAACGAGGCGTGGCCTATTCCACCTTTACGATTCTGAACATCATCGAGAATCATACGCTGGAGATCATTCAGTATGACAATCCGCCGGTGATCATTTTAAGAAACAATCAGCCGTATCGGTATCTTCGCACTCAGATCGAAGTGCGCGGAAAACAGATCATGCATACAGTAATCAGTCTTATGGAAGGCGACTGCATCATCGCCATGAGCGACGGCTGCCCCCATGCAGGCATTGGTCTTTCCTACAACTTCGGCTGGAAAATTGAAGACATTGAAAACTTCATGTCCGTCCAGTGCACCTGCGGTTATAACGCCAAGACGCTGGCATCCATGCTGATTGATGAATGCAACAAAGCTTATAGTTATAAGCCCGGTGACGATGCCACAGGATGTGTCATTAAAATGCGGAAGCGTGCATCTGTCAATCTGCTTTTCGGTCCCCCGCGGGATCAGAACGACAGTCAACGCATGATGTCACTGTTTTTCGCAAAAGAAGGAAAACACATTATTTCAGGCGGAACCACCTCTTCAATAGCCGCGAAATATCTCGGAAAACCCGTACGCGTATCACTGGCAAATCCTTCCGGTGAGATTCCGCCCATCGCTGAAATCGAGGGCGTGGATCTGGTCACAGAAGGTGTCATCACCATCAACAAGGTCATTGAATACGCCCGTGATTTCCTGAATGAAAACGCGCTCTATGAAGAATGGACCTGCCGCGATGACGGCGCTTCCAGAATCTGCCGCATGCTGTTTGAGGAAGCGACGGACATCAATTTATATGTGGGCCGCGCCATGAATCCGGCTCACCAGAACCCCAACCTTCCCATTACTTTCAACATCAAAATGAATCTGGCGGAAGAACTTGAAAAGTGCCTGACCGCCATGGGAAAACAGGTACAGATCAATTACTTCTGAAGATATGGAAAATCCCCCTTATCAAACCTACGATAAGGGGGACTTTTTTATTCATGGTTTTATTTTCAGCTGTTATTGCAGCAATTCTGTCAGAACACGATGTAACGGATCTTCTGTACAAATTCCGCATTGGATCTCGTGGATGCAAAAAGGTCCAGGATCTGCTCCGTGGCTTCCTCCGCCTTGCCGGTGGATGTAACCTTGCGGATGAGAGAGGAGGCTTCATATTCGACCTCATTCAGAAGAAGCTGTTCGTTTCTTGTTGAGGATTTCAGGATGTCGATGGCAGGGAAGATCCGACGCTCGGAGAGCTTCCGATTCAGGACAAGTTCCATATTGCCGGTGCCCTTAAATTCCTCATAGACCACATCGTCCAATCGGGAACCGGTCTCCAGAAGCGCTGTGGAAAGAATCGTCAGGGAGCCGCCTTCCCGCATGCAGCGCGCCGCGCCGAAGAAACGCTTGGGCATGTAAAGCGCAGCCGGATCCAGACCACCGGAAAGAGTACGTCCGGAGGGCGTCACCGTCAGATTGTAGGCCCGCGTCAGACGGGTGATGGAATCCAGCAGGATCACTACATCCCGTTTCATTTCCACCAGACGCTTTGCGCGTTCAATAACCATCTCTGAAACACGCTTATGATGCTCCGGTTGCTCATCGAAGGTGGAGTAGACCACTTCCACATTGTCTCCCATTACGGATTCCTGCATGTCCGTAACTTCCTCAGGACGTTCGTCAATGAGAAGAATAATGATATGCAGCTCCGGATGATTCTTCTGAAGAGCATGGGCGATCTGCTTTAACAGCGTGGTCTTGCCGACCTTGGGCTGAGCAACGATCATGCCGCGCTGTCCTTTGCCGATGGGAGAGACCAGATCCACGATACGCATGGAAAGCTCGCCGCCTTCCGTTTCCAGATGCAGGCGATCATGCGGGAAGATGGGTGTCAGACTCTCAAAAGGCCGTACGCGGCTGTGCTCGTATACAGACATGCCATTGATCTTCTCAATGAACAAAATGGCAGAAAACCGCTCATTTTCACCTTTAATGCGCTTGCTGCCGGAAATGTAATCGCCGGTCTTCAGATTGAATTTCCGGATCTGGGAGGGCGCAACGTATACATCGTCCTCTCCGGGAAGGTATCCGCCGGATCGAATGAAGCCGAATCCGTCGGTCATGACTTCTACAATGCCTTCCGCTTTTTCACCACTGTCCAGTTCCGAAAGATTTTTGGGCGCGCGCGGAGCAGAAATACGTTCATAATTTGAACCGGTTCCGCGGTCATAGACCGGTGCAGGGTTCGGTTCGGATGAAGGAATCGGAGCAGATGCCTCTTTTTCAGACTGTTCCGCCTCAAAAATCTCCGCAAGCTTTTCCACAAGCTCACCTTTCCGCATGCCCAGAATGCCTTTTAATCCTTTTTCACCGGCGATTTTGCGAAGTTCCTTCACCGGAAGCGTATTTAATTTATCTTTCATTGTAAATTCTCCTGTGGAAATATAACCGATTAGAAGATGGGGATCTGTGAATGGTTCTGATATTAGATTAATGGTAACATGAAAGCTCTGAAAAGTCAAACAGACGATAAACAATGCGGCTTCCGTATTGATAACACTTTTTTCACATTTATGGACTTGATTTTAATGGGAAGTATGCTATTATATAAGAGTCAGTTAGCACTCAACACGATAGAGTGCTACTGATTAAAACAGTACATCGCAGAAGATCTGTTATTTTCAGAGAATACCGATGTTCAAATAAGGAGGATTCATTCATGAAGTTAGTTCCGCTTGGCGACAAAGTCGTGTTAAAACAGGTTGCAGCAGAAGAGACCACAAAGTCCGGCATCGTTCTTCCCGGCAGCGCACAGGAAAAGCCTCAGATGGCTGAAGTCGTGGCAGTAGGCCCGGGCGGCACGATCGACGGCAAGGAAGTTGTTATGGAAGTCAAGGCCGGTGACAAGGTCATCTGCTCCCAGTATGCAGGCACCAAGGCAAAACTGGAAGGTGTGGAATATACCATCGTCCGTCAGAGCGACATTCTGGCAATCGTTGAATAATCAGGAGGATACTTAAAATGGCAAAAGAGATCAAATACGGCGATGACGCACGCAAGGCGCTTGAAGCTGGTGTCAATAAATTAGCGGACACTGTCCGCGTTACCCTTGGCCCGAAAGGACGCAACGTTGTTCTGGACAAGACCTACGGTTCTCCGCTGATCACCAATGACGGTGTTACCATCGCCAAGGAAGTAGAACTGGAAGATCCGTTCGAGAACATGGGCGCACAGCTCGTTAAGGAAGTTGCTACGAAAACCAATGATGTAGCCGGCGATGGTACCACCACCGCAACTGTTCTTGCCCAGGCCATGATCAAGGAAGGCATGAAGAACCTGGCAGCAGGCGCAAACCCGATCGTTTTAAGAAAGGGTATGAAAAAGGCCGCTGAAGCCGCAGTTGCATCCATTAAGGCACAGTCTCAGCCCATTACCGGTAAGGACCAGATCGCACGTGTTGCTGCCATTTCCGCATCGGACGACGGTGTAGGCGAGATGGTTGCCGATGCCATGGAGCGTGTATCCAAGGACGGTGTCATCACCATTGAAGAGTCCAAGACCATGATGACCGAGCTGGACCTGGTTGAAGGCATGCAGTTTGACCGCGGCTATCTGTCCGCTTACATGTGCACCGATATGGAGAAGATGGAAGCGACTCTGGATGATCCGTACATTCTGATCACTGATAAAAAGATCTCCAACATTCAGGACATTCTTCCGGTTCTGGAGCAGATCGTCCAGTCCGGCTCAAAACTTCTCATCATTGCTGAAGATGTGGAAGGTGAGGCACTGACCACCCTGATCGTCAACAAGCTCCGCGGTACCTTCACGGTTGTTGCAGTCAAGGCTCCGGGTTACGGCGACAGAAGAAAAGAAATGCTGAAGGACATCGCAACCCTGACCGGTGGTCAGGTGATCTCCGAGGAAGTGGGCCTTGAACTGAAGGATGCCTCCATGGAACTTCTTGGTCGCGCAAAGTCCGTTAAGGTCCAGAAGGAGAATACCATCATTGTCGATGGTTTGGGCGACAAGGCAGCCATTGCCAACCGTGTTGCTTCGATCCGTTCTCAGATGGAAGTTACCACCTCTGAATTCGATAAGGAAAAGCTTCAGGAACGTCTTGCAAAGCTGGCAGGCGGCGTAGCTGTCATCCGTGTCGGCGCTGCAACGGAAACGGAAATGAAGGAAGCAAAGCTTCGCATGGAGGATGCACTGAATGCTACCCGCGCTGCGGTAGAAGAGGGCATCGTATCCGGCGGCGGTACTGCATACATTCTGGCTTCCAAGGAAGTTGAAAAGCTTGTTGCAACTCTGGAAGGCGATGAGAAGACCGGTGCTAAGATCGTCCTTAAGGCGCTTCAGGCTCCGCTGTTCTTTATCGCAGACAATGCAGGTCTGGACGGCAGCGTCATCATCAACAAGGTCTATGAAGCTGCTGACGGCGTAGGCTACGACGCTTACAACGATGAATATGTTGAAATGATTCCGTCCGGTATCGTGGATCCAGCCAAGGTTACCCGTTCCGCTCTGCAGAACGCCATCTCAGTTGCCTCTACCTTACTGACCACCGAGTCCGCAGTGGCAGCCATCAAGGAGCCGGCACCGGCTATGCCCGCAGCTAATCCGGGAATGGGAATGATGTAATTCCTTTCGGAATTCCAAACTGAATATTTCCAAAAACCCTGTCTGAATCAATGGAATGTATGTTTCCGTCGATTTCAGACAGGGTTTTTTTATTGCAATTCTTATCGAGGTTGAATTTTCGAAACAAATCCCCTTATATGCATTAAAATGTGAAATACTTTTTTAATATTGACACTTTTTTAGGTAAATTGTCACAAAGAGGTGTTGACTTATTCATTTTATTCTTGTAGTATTTAATTTGTGAAATCCGTGTGAACGTTTTAACACATTCCTCGGAGAATATTAAAGGGGGAGAGCTCTCATGAAAGAATTCTTTAAAGAAATCAAAAAGAACAGAGCGCTGTTTTCAATGATCGTTCCCGCACTTTTGCTGACGATCATCTTCTCATATGCCCCGATGGCCGGCCTGGTTCTTGCATTCAAGAATTACCGTTTTGACCTCGGCATTTTCAAGAGTCCGTTTAACGGTGTTGAAAACTTCCGTTTCCTGTTTGTTTCCGGTGACGGATGGCGTCTTACCAAGAATACCATTCTTTATAACCTGTTAAACCTGGTGACTTCACAGGCTCTGGCAGTTGTCATCGCCATCTTCATTTCTGAGATCCGCTGCAAGGTCTATAAAAAGATCACCCAGTCTCTGATCTTCCTGCCGTATTTTATTTCATGGGTACTGGTCGGTGCATTTGCACTTGCCATCTTCAACTATGAAACCGGCCTGATGAACAACCTCGTCACCGCTGCCGGAAAAGAACGTATCAACGTATACGCGATTCCCGGTGTCTGGCCCTGGATTATCTGCGCATTCAACGCATGGAAGTGGTGCGGTTATAACTCCGTTATCTACATTGCGGCCATTACCGGTGTCGATCAGGAGATCTACGAAGCAGCATCAATCGACGGCGCCAACATTTTCCAGCGTATTCGTCTGATAACACTTCCCTGTATCCGTCCGACCATCGTCATCATGCTTCTTCTGCAGGTTGGCCGAATCCTTCGCGGTGACTTTGAGATGTTCTACCAGTTGGTCGGCGCGAACGGTCAGCTGTACGATGCGACCGATGTCATCGACACGTATGTATTCCGCGCCCTTACTACCAGCACGAACCTTGGTATGACCGCTGCAGCTTCTCTGTATCAGTCTGTTGTATGCTTCGTAGTCATTATGGTCGTTAACGGAATCACCCGTAAGGTCGAAGAAGACTACGCGCTGTTCTAAGGGAGGAGGAATAGTATGGCTAACAATATCAAACCTCAGAGCAAGATCAAAAACAGTGTTTCCACATCCGCGTTTTATGCGATCGCGTATATCGTGGTTGGTTTTATGGCACTGATCTGCCTGATTCCGTTCATTATCGTCGTATCCGGCTCCTTCACCAGTGAAAACTACCTTCTGTTCCATGGTTACAGCATTCTTCCGAAGGAGTTCTCATTAGAAGCTTATAAGATCCTGTTCAAGGTCCCGGGCACTATCATTAAAGCATACGGAGTTTCCATTTACGTAACGGTCGTGGGTACCGCCCTTGGCCTTATGATCACCACGATCACCTCCTATGCGTTATCCAGAAGAGACTTCAAGTACAGAAGCAAGATCTCATTCTTCTTCTATTTCACCACACTTTTTAACGGCGGTATGCTTTGCTCATACATTTTCATCACCCGTTATCTGCATCTTCGTGACAGCCTTTGGGTCCTGATCCTGCCGGGCATGTTCAGTGTGTTCCATCTTCTGATCATGCGTTCCTTCTGCCAGGCGGTTCCCTTTGAGATCATTGAATCCGCGAAGATCGACGGCGCGGGAGAGTACCGTATTTTCTTCTCCGTCATCATGCCGCTTCTGAAATCCGGTATGGCAACCATCGGCCTCTTCATGGCCCTCGGTTACTGGAACAACTGGTATCAGGCCATGCTGTACATCAACGATCAGGACAAGTATCCGTTACAGTATCTGTTATATAACATGCTGCAGAAAACAGAGGCGATGCAGCGAGTCGCCGCTTTGTCCGGCATCGTCGTAAAAGACATGCCGAAGAACTCGCTGAAAATGTCGATGGCGGTTGTCGCAACGGGCCCGATCCTTCTCGTTTACCCGTTCGTACAGCGCTATTTTGTAAAAGGTATCACGATCGGTTCCGTCAAGGGTTGATCTGGTATATAGAAGTGCTTTAGGTCACCGCAGAAGCGGGACCGAAGAAAAAGGAGGAAAAGCATGAAGAAATTATTGGCTATGGTCCTGGCAATCACCATGATCCTGTCAATGGCCGCATGTGGCGGCTCCGGCAAGGGCAACAAGACCGAGTCCGGAAAACTCGATACTTCGAAAGAAGTTGAGGTCGTAATGTATTTCATCTCTGACAGACCTGCAGGTCAGGACATCATTGATGAGAACATGAACAAGATTTTCAAGGAAAAGCTGAACTGCACGCTGAAGGTCAACTGGATCCCGTGGTCCGACTACAAGAACACCTACAACCTGCTTCTTTCATCCGGTGAGTCCGTAGACCTGATCTACTGCGCCGGTTGGTTAGGCTACTCGCAGCTGGCACAGCAGGGCGCTTTCAAGAACGTTGATGAGCTTTGGCCCACCTACGCTCCGGAAAACTACGCTAAGGCTACAGATGAAGCAAAGGCTCAGACCATCGTTGATGGCAAGATGTACTGCATCCCGACTCTGTGGGCTACTTACTATGGTCAGGGCCCGCTGTGGCGTACCGACATCCTGGAAGGTACCGAGCTTGAAGGCATCGTCCTGGATTCTTTCGAAAACATCGAAAAGTATGCAGATTTCTGTAAAGAAAACTACCCGGAGATCCTTCCGATAGAAATGAACTCCAACGGTTCCAACTACGACTCCATGTGGGGCCGTTACCTTGGCTTACGTGAAATGGGTATTTTCTACTACGACCCGACTGAAGAGCATCCGACGCTGAAGACTTTCACCGAGCTTGACAGCTGTGAAGACTTCCTGAACATGATGGCAAGATGGAACGAAAAGGGCTTCTATTCCAAGTCCTGCCTGTCCGATACCTCCGGCGATTCTTCCGCTGAAAAGGGCACCGCATTCTTACGCTGCCATAACGTTGACTCCTTCTCGGGCTACCAGATGAAGACCAACCTCGGCTCTTCCGATTTCCAGTGGCAGTTCCAGGATATTGGCAAGTACGCTGCACATCTTCCGTTCACTCAGGACGCTGTCTGTGTTCCGTCCGGTTCCAAGAATCCGGAAAGAGCGGTTGCTCTTTGGAACCTGATCACCACCGACCAGGAAGCTTATGACGCATTCTACTACGGTATTGAAGGTACCTCTTACAAGTTAAATGATGACGGTTCCGTTACCATGCTTGATCCGGATACCTATTCCACCTCCGGTATGTGGACTGTCAGAACCACCGGCCTTACCCGTGATGCCGAAGGTACCCCGGCTGAATGGAACGAATGGCATGAAACCTGGGAAAAGATGATCAAGGAAAATGATGTTTGGGAAAAGTATTCTTCTCTGACTGTTGATACCGCCGGTTTAGATACCGAGCTTGCCAACATCAATGATGTTATGCTGAAGTACTGGGCTCCGCTGGAACTCGGTCTTAACACGAACGGCGTTGAAGGCGGCGTTGCAGAATTCAATGAAAAGCTGCAGCAGGCCGGTGTTGAAAAGGTTCGCGAAGCTTATCAGAAGCAGCTGGACGCTTACGTTGAAGGCCTGAACAAATAATTCTATTTGTGCGCATGCCTCCGGGTTGACCGGAGGCATGTATCATATTACAATCAACTAAAATACTTACAGGAGAACTCCCATGAACAAATTAACTGAAAGAATCAAGGGCGTAAACCTTGGCAACTGGCTCGTACTGGAACGCTGGATGAATCCGGCCATGTTCCGCGACACGGAAGCCCTGGATGAATATCATCTTCCGCGCATGATGAAGCCGGAGCTTTATGAAGAGCGTATTAAAACCCACCGCATCGAATATATCTGCGAGCGCGATTTCAGCCGCATCGCATCCTGGGGCTTCAATTTAGTGCGAATCCCGGTTCCTTTCTTCATTTTTGGCGATGTGGAGCCCTTCATCGGCTGTGTGGAAGAACTGGATAAAGCCTTCAACTGGGCAGAAGCATACGGACTGAAGATCCTCATCGACCTGCATACAGCACCGGGCTGCCAGAATGCATTTGACAACGGCGGCATGCAGAACATTCTGACCTTTACGCAGAATGAAAACGATGTTCCCTTTGTTTACAGCGTATTGAAGCGCCTTGCTGAACGTTACAGCGAACGCAAAGCTTTATGGGGCATTCAGATCCTCAATGAGCCCGTCGTGGAAGAAATGTATGAGAAGATGCATCTTGCGGAACGTACGGAGACGAACGATCCGGAGCTTCGTGCCAAGTCCAAGCCGCTCACGCTGGAGTTCCTGAAGAAATTCTATACAGAAGCTTATGACATTATGCGTCCGATCTTAAAGGACGATCAGTACATCGTTTTCCATGACGCATTCCTGATGACCGCATGGAAGGATTTCATGCGCGATGAGCGTTTCTTCAACGTTGTTCTGGATACCCATCAGTATCTCATGATGCTGGACTGGGCCGGCCAGGCAGACAAGAATGTTTACGATGAGTTCCTGGAGAACATCGGCAAGGACATTGAAGAAATGGAGCAGTATTTCCCGGTGGTATGCGGCGAATGGTGTGTCAACAACAAGGTGGCAGCCGATATTGCCGATAAGGATGAGCAGGCCGAATATTATCGCTACATCTGCAACAAGCAGTTGGAGCAGTGGAACAAGGGGTCCGGTTACATTTACTGGTCTTACAAGACCCTGTTTGACACCGTGAATTCCGGCCTGGCACACACAAACGCCTGGGATCTGGGCCGTACCATGGACATGGGCTGGTTCACTGACAAATAAACTTTAAATTGTGGTTGACATCAACACTTTACAGTGATATAGTTCTTTTAAACCAATGAGAAAGAGTAGTAATTTTCGTCACTCATTTCACAGAGAACCGCAGATGGTGGAATTGCGGTAAACGATACGAAAACGAATGGACTTTCGAGGGCAAACGGAAATGCGCAAGCAGAGTATGGGCGACGGAGAGGACGCTCCGTTATAAAAGGTCAGCATATGGTAGTATGCGTGAGAGGATACACGGATAAGATGTATCAAGCCGGGTGGCACCGCAGGAGAATTTATATCCTGTCCCAGCAATTTCAAATTGCTTGGGGCAGGATTTTTTTATTCATCGAAAGGTTAAACCCATCGAAGGAATAAGGTCCGCGGCAGGTTCCCGGTACACTACCGAAGTATTTTCTTAAAAAGGAGACTAAACATGAAGAACACAATGAAGAAACTCACAGCACTTTTCATCGCGGCAGCGATGATCCTTTCCATGGCAGCATGCGGAAACAGCGGAAGCAAGACTTCCGGCGGAAAGACCTATAAGATCGGTCTCTGCAACTTTGTCGATGACGCTTCCCTGAACCAGATCTGCGATAACATCCAGGCGCAGCTTAAAAGTCTTGGAACAGCAAACAATGTAACTTTTGAAGTAACCTACCAGAACTGCAATGCAGATTCCAATGTTCTGCAGCAGATCATCAGCGATTTCATTACCGCAAAGGTCGATCTTATGATCGGCGTTGCCACTCCGGTTGCCATGGCTATGCAGGCCGCTACGGAAGACAACCAGATTCCGGTCGTATTTGCCGCAGTTTCCGATCCGGTCGGTGCCGGCCTTGTGGATTCTCTGGAAGCTCCGGGCGCTAATATCACCGGTTCCTCCGACTACCTTGATACCAACGCAGTCATGAATCTGATCTTCGCAGCTGATCCGGACGCAAAAAACATCGGTCTTCTGTACGACATCGGCCAGGACGCCAGTGCCGCTCCCATTGCAGCGGCAAAGGAATATCTGGATGCAAAAGGGGTTTCCTACAAAGAATATACCGGGACCAATGTTTCCGAAGTTGAACTTGCAGCCGATTCCATCATCACAGACCATATGGACGCTGTTTTCACCCCCACCGACAACACCATCATGACCGCAGAACTTTCCATTTATGAAAAACTCGCTGCAGCCCGCATCCCGCATTATACCGGTGCCGATTCCTTCGCATTAAACGGTGCATTCGTCGGTTACGGCGTTGATTATGCCGAGCTCGGTGTGAAGACCGCGGACATGGTAAAGGGCATTCTCGTGGACGGCAATGATCCCAAGAGCACCGCAGTCCTGACCTTTGACAACGGTACTGCAACCATCAATGAAGAAACCTGTGCACTCATCGGTTTTGATTACGCGGAAATTGAAAACGCTTTCAAACCGTACTGCATTAAGATCCAGCCCATTACCACCGCCAACAGCTTTGATGAATTAGAAGACTGATAAGAATTATGAGCATTTTTCTTGATTTTTTAAAAAGTGCATCCAGCCTTGGTGAGACCGCGCTCGAGCTCGGTCTCACCGGCGGTTTGACCGTTCTTGCGTTATTTTTAAGCTACTCCATGCTGAATGTATGCGATCTGTCCACGGACGGCTGTTTTACCCTGGGTGCGGCAGTAGGAGCGGTCGTTGCATTAAGCGGTCATCCTTTCCTGTCCATTCCCGTGGCCATGCTGGCCGGCCTGATCTCCGGTTTCGTGACAGCATTCCTTCAAACCAAAATGGGTGTGGACAGCCTGCTTTCCGGAATCATCGTCAATACGGCGCTGTATTCCGTAAACATCGCCGTCATGGGCAATTCCTCCATATTGAACATGAACAAAACGGATACTGTATTTTCAATTCTGAAAAGCAATTTGGAAGGTACGGTATTTGCCGTGCACTATAAGCTGATCGTGATCCTGGTATTTGTCATACTGGTTTCCGTATTTCTGGCACTTTTCCTGAAGACCCGCATCGGTCTTGCCATCCGTGCCACCGGCAATAACCCGGCAATGGTTCGTTCGTCCTCCATTAATCCTGTCATGACGACGATCATCGGCCTCTGCATTGCCAATACCTTTACAGCGCTTTCCGGCTGTCTGATGGCGCAGGCGCAGAAATCCGTGAACATCGACATCGGTTCCGGCATGGTCACCATCGCGCTGGCATCTCTTCTGATCGGACGTACCTTCTTTGGAAAGAAGAAGATTCCGGTTCAGATCATCGGCGCGCTGATTGGCGCAATCATTTTCCGACTGGTATATACCATCGCGCTCCGATTCAATATGCCGGCGTACATGCTGAAGGCCATATCTTCCGTTATCGTCGTTCTGGCGATCTCCGGACCGTACTTAAAGAGTCGTTTCCCGCTCCTCTGCCGCAAGCTTCAGTTGGCAAAGGAACAGAAAACGGCAGGAAAGGAGGGCAGCCGCAATGCTTAAGCTTGAAAAGATCAACAAGACCTTCAATGCAGGCACCATTAACGAAAAAAAGGCGCTTTCCGACCTTTCCGTTCATGTCAAAAAAGGGGATTTCATCTCCATTATCGGCGCGAACGGAGCCGGTAAGTCCACGCTGTTCAACGCCATCGCCGGTTCATTCCTGACGGATTCCGGCAAGATCATGCTGGACGGTGAGGATATTACGATGATGGCAGAGCATAAACGCGCAAAAAAGATCGGACGTCTGTTTCAGGATCCGATGCTCGGTACCGCTCCCGATATCAGCATTGAAGAAAATCTGGCTCTGGCTGCAGGACGCGGCGGATGGCTTTCTGCGCTTTCCAAAAAAGACCGTGAACTGTTCCGGGAAAAGATCGCACTGCTGAATATGGGACTGGAGGACCGCATGACACAGCCCGTGGGACTTCTGTCCGGCGGACAGCGTCAGGCCCTGACACTGATGATGGCAACGATCAATCCGCCCAAATTGCTCCTTCTGGACGAACATACGGCGGCACTGGATCCGGCCACCTCTGAAAAGGTGTTGGAACTCACAAAGAAAATCATTGAAGAAGAGAAGCTGACCTGCCTCATGATCACCCATAACATGCAGTCCGCGCTGGATCTCGGAAACCGCACTTTCATGATGCATCAGGGCGGAATCATTCTGGACATTGAAGGAGAGGAGCGCAAAAACACGACGGTAAATGATCTTCTCAACATGTTCCGTGAACGCTCCGGAAAGGCGCTGGATAACGACCGCATGCTGCTTTCCCGTTAATTCTCTGAACCGATGAGTAAAATGTAATATAACAATATTGATTATAAAAACGACCCGCAGTGAATTTCATTGATTTTCACTGCGGGTTGTGTTATTTTGATTGTCGAGGCGGCCGACGGGACTGCCATAAATTACAGGCTTCCGGCCGCGTCTGCAGCAAGGCCTGATTCAGGAGTAGAAACATCGCTCATGGAACCAATCATGAACTCAAATGATTCCAAAATCACAGCAAATGAAGAACAGAACGGCTCAGCCGCGGGCACGGATACGTCGACATCCTGTACGGAAGAAAATGTCAGCCGCGTTTTGGACATCGCTACGAAGGCCGGCCGGATATTGCTGGAAAACGGCGCGGAGATCAGCCGCGTCGAGGAAACAATGGTCCGCATTGCCGCGCATTACGGTGTCCGTCATGACAACTTCTTTGTCCTTGCAAACGGCATTTTCACGACCGGCTGGGACAGAAACAACGAATGGCCGGGCAGCTTCGCTAAAGTTCTCCATATTCCGATGCGCGCGACCCGGCTGGACCGCATCGCAGCTGTCAATCAACTTTCCAGATCCATCATTGACGGAAAGTACACGCTAGATGAGGCCGAAAGCCGTCTTGCCGAAATTCGCGAAAGCAGTCCTAAATCCAAATGGCTGCAGCTTGCGGGAGCCTTCCTCGGAAGTGCCTGTTTTTCTGTTCTGTTCGGCGGCTCACTGTATGACGCGGTGGGATCGGCCGTTACAGGATTCTTTGTCTGGCTCTTTATGCTGTATGTCTATCAGCCGTATCTTTCAAAGATCACCGGCAACATCACAGGCAGCGTCCTGGCTACAATGATCTGCATCGTTCTTCATAAACTGGGCATCGGCAATACACTGGGTCAGATGATCATCGGTGCCGTTGTGCTTCTGATTCCCGGTGTGGCTTTTACAAACGGTGTACGCGACATTGCGGACGGTGATTATATATCCGGTGTAGTTCGCCTTCTGGATGCGATGCTTGGATTCTTATGCATCGCAGTCGGTGTCGGCGTGACATTCCTGATCCTCCGTTATCTGTTTGGAGGTGTCATATGATCATTCAGCTTTTAGCCGCGCTCGGCGGTACCATCGGCTTCTCGATCCTGTACAGCGCGCCCAAGGAGCAATATGTTTCCTGCGGTCTGACCGGCATGGTCGGCTGGGCGGTCTTTCTTCTTCTAACCCGTTTTGCGGCATTCAGTGCGCCGGCTGCCACCTTCTGCGCCACCTTCATCGTGGCCATTCTGGCACGCATCGTGGCACGCATCCGCAAATGTCCGGCCACAGTCTTCCTGATCACCGGTATTTTTCCGCTGATTCCCGGCGGCAGCATCTACTGGACCGCGTATTATCTTGTCATGAATGATTCCGATCTGGCCGCGCATTACGGATTTCTGGCCATGAAGATCGTTTTTGCGTTAGTACTCGGTATTGTATTTGTACAGGACATTCCAAAACGGATCTTCCGTGTGTTTAAGCGTGAAGATACTGTCAGGTAAAATGAATCGGCAGCAATGCCTAAAAGTTGACAAAATGAAACGTCCCCGGTGTCAGGACACACGAAAGCCGAGACGGAGTCGAGGGAACAGTTTCGAAGAAACTGCGTGTGTGTCCTCAGGGCTTTGCCCGCAGGTTGACAAGAAAGGTGCTGTGAAAAAATCAAAATGATTTTTTCACAGCACCTTTTTATCCTTCATACCGCATGCCGATGATGTTCCAGTTTTCACCGAGCATTTCAACGGTCTCAATGGGCTGTGAAGGATCCTCCCGGAATCCGGCAGCCTCATAACACTTTGCAGCCGACAGGTTGCGGTCCACCACGCCGAGCGTGATTTTTTCCGCGCCAAGGAACTGTTTGGCGTAACGTACGCTAAGCTTCAGCAGGATCTTTCCAAGGCCCTGGCCGCGGCGTTTGTCATCGACCACAATATAACCAAGGCGAACATGCTTCCGTTCTTCATCCATGTAACGCAGAATCAGATGACCGAATATTCCCTGTTCATCGAAAGCCGTCATGGGATAGAAATTATCCGATCCGTTTTCAGATCTCCGATATAGGTCAACCATGTCCTCAGGCTGTGCCGGAAAAGCAGGATAACGGCCGACGGACCAGTACTGGAATGTACGCTCATCATTCACCCAGCTCAAAATCCTTTCCGCGTCCACCGCTTTAAACGGACGCAGACATTTTTTCAGGGACGGCGCTACGGAAAGTTTCTTTTCCTCATCCAGTTCCTTCTTCAGATGCTCTGCCTCCAATGTTTTTTCCGCGAGTTCATGCATCAGTTCCTTGTTTTCCAACTTCAGACCACCTGATTTCAAAGCATGTGAATCCACAACGGCCGATGCCTCCGGCAGCATTTCGCCAAAGGTCCGGTTCACAAAATCCACAATTCGATCCGCCTTCTCCTGAAGGATCTTGCTTTCTGAAAGAGCGCGGGAGAGGGTCTCGTGGGTAAGAGCCATCGGCTGAACGGCTGTATCCTCGTAAGCCTCTTCATATTCCTCATTCATGTCGCTGATGGACTTCTGAATGGCCAGAAGCTTGTCCTCCGTGTCCTCGTCATCCGGCCCCAGAACTTCCCGGACGATGGTATGAAACGCGTTTTTCTTCTCTGCGTTTGTCATGACCGAACCGCAGCCCAGCACATTTTCAATCATATCCGTGTGCGGATTCTTGGGATCCTTGGTATAAAACAGCACGGAATGGATATCGGTAGTGCGCTCGGAGAACGCAGGAAAAAGGAAGCCGGCTTCCGGAACGCCCACGACCCAGTCACGGATCCGCGCGCCGATGCGGTTTTCCTTTTCCAGGAAGCTTAAGCCCGGCTTGGACAGAATGACCGGACACACGGCGCAGAGGATATATTTGTAGATCTCCTCGGACTCACCGAGCTTCAGGTCGTCTTTTGTCTTCATCGGGACATCGTAAGCGTCTGCAAAAACAAGGATCAGATAATTGCCTGTAATCTCGATCTGTGAGATCACCATGTCATACCAGGAATCCATGAGCGCGTCGCTTGTAAGTCCGCATTCACGGATACCCATCAGAAACTGCTGACGGCCGCCCGGAACTTCCTCGGAAAGCGGGAACTCCAGGTTCAGCAGATTGTTGTTCAGCGTGCCGGAGAGGGCCTTGTTCGCAATCTCCAGATATTTGAAAAAGACATCGTCCTCCTGATTCAGGAAAGGCTCATTAAAAGTACAGACCTTGTTTTTATTTCCGTCCACATAGCAGCCGGCAATTCGTGAAAACGTAGCCTGTTCTTTCTTGAAACGTCTTTTGATCTCCAGTACATCTTTTTTGTTCATTCTCGTACCTCCGTCCGGTTATTTTAGCATGACGCGGCCTCTTTCGCAAGTCATCGTGACGCAGCCGTTTCAACACTTATGCAAAAATCAGGCCCAAGTGGAGGGAAGATGTACAAAAAGTAGTGATTTTTCACCCCGATTGCCGCTTTTTTGACAGTATTTCAGATATAAAAGGCGAATTCTTGCAAATTCAGAAAACTGGTGCTATATTATGAACATACATTCGTATGAGGAGGCAGATTGTGAAAAAAATCGTAATGACCACACCGCTTGTTGAGATGGACGGCGATGAAATGACCCGCGTGATCTGGCAGCAGATCAAAGATGTTCTTTTAACTCCTTTCATCGAACTGAAGACCGAATACTATGACCTCGGTCTGGAATACCGTGAAAAGACCAAGGATCAGGTCACGGTCGATTCCGCACTCGCTACCAAGAAATACGGCGTAGCTGTAAAATGTGCGACCATCACGCCGAATGCCGCACGCGTCAAGGAATATAACCTGACGGAAATGTGGAAGAGCCCCAACGGCACCATCCGTGCAATCCTGGACGGCACTGTGTTCCGTGCGCCCATCATCGTGAAGGGTGTGGAACCGTACGTCAAGACCTGGAAGAAGCCCATTACCATTGCCCGTCATGCATACGGCGACATCTACAAGAATGTGGAGATCAAGACGGACAAGCCGGGTATCTGCGAGCTCGTGTTTACTGCAGAAGACGGTACGGTTCAGAAGCAGACCGTACATGAATTCAAGGGCGCAGGCATCATGCAGGGCGTTCACAATACCGACAAATCCATTGAAAGCTTTGCAAGAAGCTGCTTCAGTTTCGCGCTGGATACCAAGCAGGATCTCTGGTTCGGTGCGAAGGATACCATTTCCAAGATCTACGACCATCGCTTCAAGGACATCTTCAATGATCTGTACGAAGCAGAGTACAAGACCCGTTTTGAAGAAGCCGGCATCAATTTCATGTACACCCTGATCGATGACGCCGTAGCGCGTGTCATTCGTTCAGAAGGTGGTTACATCTGGGCCTGCAAGAACTACGACGGCGATGTCATGAGCGACATGGTTGCAACTGCGTTTGGATCTCTGTCCATGATGACCTCCGTTCTGGTATCTCCGGAAGGTAATTTTGAATATGAAGCTGCTCACGGTACCGTACAGCGTCATTATTATCAGTACCTGGAAGGCAAGGAGACCTTTACGAACCCCATCGCCTCCATTTTCGCATGGACCGGTGCTCTTAGAAAGCGCGGTGAACTGGATAACATTCCGGAACTCAGCACCTTCGCGGACAAACTGGAAGAATCCATTATTGAAACGGTTGAGAGCGGTATCATGACCAAGGATCTGGCTCTTCTTTCCACGCTTCCCAACATTCAGATCACCAATACCACGAATTTCATGAATGCAATTCGTGCGAAGCTGGAAGAGAAGCTGGCATAAAAGATCCTTTACAAGGTATAAGTTATGGTTGAAATAAGAGAACTTAAGATCGGAAGCGGAAAACCGAAGATCTGCGTGGAGCTGACCGGCAGGACAGAAGCAGAACTGTTGTATCAGGTCAAGCAGGCAGCTGTATCACCGGCAGAGATCATAGAATGGCGTGCCGATCTTTTTGAAAACCGGAACAGAACAGAATCCGTTTTGAGAATTCTGAAATCCATACGCATGAACATCGGAAGCAAGGCGTTCCTCTTTACTTTCCGCACGGAAGACGAGGGCGGTACTGTGCGCGTTCGGGATGAGGAATACATTGCAATCGTAAAGATCGCCATTGATTCCCGTCTCATCGATCTTGTGGATATTGAGTGCTGCGTGTCCGAGTACCGTGCAACGGAACTTATTAATTACGCACATCAACACAATCTGCCGGTCATCGGAACCAATAATGCGTTTCTGAAGCTTCTGACAGTAGGAGAAATGGATTTCCGTGTGCGTTATATGCAGAAGCTGGGGGCGGACATCGTCCGGATTGGCGTGAAGCCCACCTCAAAGAAAGATGTTTACCGTTTACTTCTGGCAACCCATGATCTTTGTGAGGATCTGGATTTCCCGATTGCAGTCATCGGATTTGGTGAAGACGGAAAGTATACCCGTGTTCTAGGTGAACTTTTTGGATCCAGTCTGACCGTAGGCGTTCTGAACAGCACCGCAGATGACGGTGAGATCGATGTGTATCGGCTGGCCGCCCTTATTGACAATCTGAATGAAATGTGATAATATTAAACCATATTTGACAAAGGCGTCATTTCCAAGCGGAGTGGCGCTCTTTTTTTTGCAGATATCAACATAATCACAATGCAACAGTACCCTTTTTCTGTAATATTGTTGATTTTTCAAGTTGACTACACAGTAGAAAAAAATTAAAATGTGAAATATCCGTGAAAACGGATTAAATAATCATAATGAGAGGAGATTATTATGAAAAAAGTAATTGCAACGCTTCTTGCAGCTGTACTTGCAGTAACCTGTCTTACCGCTTGCGGAAACGGCGGTTCAAAGAGCAGTGCCATTAAGATCGGTGGACAGGGTCCGCTGACCGGTAATGCAGCTATCTACGGCCTGGCTTGCCAGCGTGCCGCTCAGATCGCAGTTGATGAGATCAATGAGAAGGCAGGCAAAACTGTTTTTGAATTAAAGTATGAAGATGACCAGCACGATGTTTCCGTCGCAGCCAATGCTTACAACGCACTGACCGACTGGGGCATGCAGATCTACCTTGGCTGTGTTACCTCCGGACCGTGTCTTGTAACCGCTCCGATGGCAGCAAATGACAACATTTTCTTCCTGACTCCGTCCGGTTCAACCGCAGACATCGTCAAGGCAGGCAGCAATGTTTACCAGATGTGCTTCGCTGACCCCAACCAGGGTTCCGCATCCGCAGAGTACATTAAGAAAAAAGAGCTCGGTTCCAAGATCGCTGTTATCTACCAGAGTGACATCGACTACTCCATGGGTATCTACGATACGTTCATTTCCAAGGCCGCTGAACTTGGTCTCGACGTCGTTTCCGAATCTTCCTTCGTTACCGATGCTGTTGACTTCAGCGTTCAGATCGCAGCCGCAAAGGATGCAGGCGCAGATGTACTTTACCTCCCGATCTACTATCAGGAAGCATCTCTGATCCTTGCTCAGTGCAAGAACGTGGATTATGCTCCGGTCGTCTTCGGTGTAGACGGTATGGACGGCATTCTTACTCTGGAAGGTTTTGATACCTCTCTTGCAGAAGATGTCATGCTTCTGACTCCGTTCTCTGCAGACGCATCTGATGAGAAGACCCAGAACTTCGTCAAGAAGTACAACGAACTGTATAACGAGACCCCGAACCAGTTTGCAGCGGATACCTATGACTGTGTATACGCTATTTATCAGGCTGTTCAGGAAGGCAAGCTGGACGCTTCCATGAGCGCTTCCGAAATGTGCGACAAGCTGGTTGAGCAGTTCAACACCATGACCTTCGATGGTATCACCGGTACCGGTATGTCCTGGTCTGAAGATGGCTATGTTACCAAGGATCCCAAGGGTATGATCATCAAGGACGGCGTTTATGTCGGTCTTGATTGATAAAGTCAAAAAATAAGAATCTGCGGATTCTGCAACATCTTTTCCAGAAAGAGGGCTGTTATTTCCGGCAGTCCTCTTTTCGGATAAAGGAAACCTGTATTTGATGAGGTGATTTAGATGAAATTTCTATCCAATCTAATTAACGGAATCAGCCTCGGAAGCGTATATGCCATCATCGCCCTTGGCTACACGATGGTATACGGTATCGCGAGAATGCTGAACTTTGCTCATGGTGATGTCATCATGGTCGGTGCTTACATCTGCTTCTTTGCGATCTACAGCTTTAATCTGAACCCTGTCATCGGCATTCTGATGGCGGTTGTTGTATGTACGGTTCTCGGCGTCGTTATTGAAAAACTTGCTTATAAGCCGCTTCGTCAGGCCACCAGTCTGGCAGTACTTATTACGGCAATCGGTGTCAGTTATTTCCTTCAGAACATGGCGCAGCTTCTCTGGTCCGCCAATCCGAAGGTATTCCCCACGATCATCAACGGAAGCATCAAGCTTTTTGGCGGTGAGCTTTCCATTTCCCGGACGACCATCGTCATCGTTCTTGTCTGTGCACTGATCGTCGTCGGGCTTTCGATCTTCGTCAATCATACCAAGATGGGTAAAGCGATGCGTGCCTGCTCCGAAGATAAGGAAGCTGCACAGCTGATGGGTATTAATGTGAATAAAACGATCTCCATGACCTTTGCCATTGGTTCCGCGCTGGCGGCCATTGCAGGCGTCCTGATGTGCTGTGCATATCCGAACCTGCAGCCCACCACCGGTTCCATGCCCGGTATCAAGGCCTTTACCGCAGCCGTATTCGGCGGCATCGGTTCCATTCCGGGTGCCTTCATCGGCGGTATTCTGCTGGGTGTTCTGGAGATCCTGGGCAGTGCCTATATATCAACGGAGTTAAAGGATGCGATCGTATTCCTGGCGCTCATCATCGTTCTTCTTGTCAAGCCCACCGGCATTCTGGGCAAGAAGATCCACGAGAAAGTATAAAGGAGGGCAGAAAATGAAGAATTCAAACAATGCTCCCCGCAGCAATTTCTTATCGAATATCAGCAAAACGACACGCAGTAATTTCATCACCTATGGAATTATCATCGTCGTTTACGTGATCATGCAGATCCTGGTGAATGCAGGCGCGGTATCCAATCTGATCCGCGGCCAGCTGATCCCCATTTGTGTATTTGCAACGATGGCCGTGTCCTTAAATCTCTGCGTCGGTATTCTGGGTGAGCTTTCACTGGGCCATGCAGGCTTTATGTCCGTGGGCGCGTTCACCGGTGCAGTCGCCATCGCCTGCATGGAATCCGCCATTCCGAGCCCGATCCTGAGACTGATCCTCGGCATGCTGATCGGTGCGGTATTTGCTGCCATCGCCGGCGTGATCATCGGTATTCCGGTACTGAAATTAAACGGTGACTACCTGGCCATCGTTACGCTGGCGTTCGGCGAGATCATCCGCAGTATCTTCACGAACGTGTATGTGGGACTCGATTCCGCCGGCCTTCATTTCTCCATTCTGAACCGTATCAAAGCAGCGGAAGATGGAAAGATGATCATTAACGGCGCAATCGGTCTGACGGGCATCAAGCCCATTGCCACCTTTTTCATGGCGGCGCTTTTGCTTCTTGTCACCCTGATCATTGTATTTAACCTGATCAATTCCAAGACCGGACGCGCAGTCATGGCTCTTCGTGACAATCAGATTGCAGCGCAGAGCATCGGTATTTCCATTCCGAAGTTCAAACTCATGGCATTCGTCATTTCCGCGGCCATTGCAGGCGCGGCAGGTACCATGTTTGCCGAGAATTATTCCACCATGCTGGCTACCAAGTTCGACTTCAATACCTCGATCCTCATCCTTGTATTTGTAGTTCTGGGCGGCCTCGGCAACATCCGCGGTTCCATTATTGCGGCAGCAGTACTGACGCTTCTTCCGGAACTTCTCCGTTCCGTCAAGGATTACCGTATGCTTGCTTATGCCATCATTCTGATTGTAGTCATGATCTTCAAGAATTCTCCTTCCATTCAGGCCAAAATGGCGCTTATGCGTTCCAAAAAAACCGCACGGAAGAAGACCAAAAAAGCATCAATCGGAAAGGAGGCCTAAGCGATGTCTGAAGTAAAAATGGTTCCGTATCCTTCCAGATCCATCGTTCCGGAGCGTGATGTAAACGAAAGACCGGTTCTGGAAGCCATGCACCTCGGCGTCAACTTTGGTGGTCTTCATGCCGTGGAAGAGTTTAATATTACCGTCGGTAAGACGGAGATTGCAGGACTCATCGGCCCGAACGGCGCCGGTAAGACCACCGTCTTCAACCTGCTGACCAAGGTTTATCAACCCACCACAGGTACCATTCTTCTGGACGGCAAGGACACTTCCAATATGAATTCCGTTGCCGTTAACAAAGCCGGTATTGCCCGTACCTTCCAGAATATCCGTCTGTTCAATAACCTGACCGTAGAGGACAACGTCAAGCTTGGTCTTCACAATTCCATCAAGTACACAACGTTGGAAGGCATTCTTCGCATGCCCCGTTACTGGAAGGGTGAGAAGGAGTCTCATGAAAGAGCCATGGACCTCCTGAAGATCTTCGATATGCAGGATATGGCCAAACTCAAGGCGTCCAGCCTTCCGTACGGTGCACAGCGCCGTCTGGAGATCGTTCGCGCCCTTGCAACTAATCCCAAGCTTCTTCTTCTGGACGAGCCGGCAGCCGGCATGAACCCGTCTGAAACGGCGGAACTGATGAATACCATCCGTCAGATCCGTGACGATTTCGGCATTGCCATCATGCTGATCGAACATGACATGAATCTGGTCATGGGTGTCTGCGAAGGCATCGCCGTCTTAAACTACGGCAGGATCATCGCCAAAGGTACGCCGAGTGAGATTCAGAACAACCAGGAAGTCATCGAAGCTTACCTTGGAAAGCAGAAGGAGGCTTAATATGGCAGCTATGCTTGAAGTCAATGATATCAATGTCTATTACGGCAGTATTCACGCCATTAAAGGTGTCAGCTTTGAGGTAAATGAAGGCGAGATCATTTCACTGATCGGCGCAAACGGAGCCGGAAAGACGACCACCCTGCATACGATCTCCGGTCTTTTAAAATCCACCACAGGTTCCATGAGTTTCATGGGAACGGATCTGATGAAGACACCGGCCGATAAGATCGTTTCTCTGGGTCTTGCACACGTTCCGGAAGGCCGCCGCATTTTTCAGGGCATGGATGTAGAAGAAAATCTGGACATGGGCGCGTTTACGCAGCCCAAGAGCAGCATCAAAGGCAATAAGGAGATCGTCTTCGAACATTTCCCGCGTTTAAAGGAACGCCGTCATCAGATTGCCGGTACGCTTTCCGGCGGTGAGCAGCAGATGCTTGCCATGGGACGTGCCATGATGTCCAATCCCAAGCTTCTCATGCTCGATGAGCCGTCAATGGGTCTTGCGCCGATCCTGGTTGATGAGATCTTTGAGATCATCAAGGCCTTAAATAAAGCCGGCACTACGATTCTTCTGGTTGAACAGAACGCGCAGATGGCTCTTTCCATCGCGAGCCGCGGCTATGTTCTTGAAACCGGACGTGTCGTGCTGGAAGATGAGGCCAAGAATCTTTTAAACAACGATTCCATCCGTAAGGCTTATCTGGGAGGCTGATCCGATTATCGTTTCAAATTATTAAATGATCTATTTCAAATGAGAAATGTCGGGACCGGCAAAAGTCGGAACCGGCATTTTTTTTATTTTTTTCGTGTCTCGCTGTTGCAACGCAGAATATGTTATGATCTGCCTGTAATAAAAAACAACATTTCTGATGATTATAAAATTCTTAATTTCCATATTTATTTAAGGAGTTTTGCATGCCAAAGTTTGAAACAGACGCAGAACTTGCTTTTGTTAAAACCGGCAAGGCTTATCTCTGCAATGACGCGCTGCGTATGTTTACGGACTCGCCCAGGGTTTTCGCAGCAGAAGCCCAAGGTAGTCGATCCCAACAGAAAACCGAAGGGATTTAGCGCTTTCTGGGACAATATGTGCAAGAGTCTTGGTTGGCAGGCACTTCGTACCGCAAGTGCATCGACCGGTTTATTGAAGAGCAGAAACAGTATAACAGAAAAGTTGAAGCCGATCGTCAAAAGAATGCCGCTGACAAACAGGCAGTTTTGAACTGTTACATTGAAATTGAGCGAATTAATGATATAATGGTTGCAGATTTCAAATAACAGATTCCGTTCTGCGGATAGATGAACGGATTCAATATCAGGAGGCTTACCATGGCGGACGAAAGAATCAGGGCAGCAGTGATCGGCGCAGGCGGCTGGGGCTATCAGCACGCACGCGCTTTTTCAACCAGAAAAGATACAGAACTTGTGGCGATCTGCGGACGTACAAAGAAGCGCACTAAAGAGCGCGCAGATGAATTTCATGTACCGTATTATCTGGATATCGATGAAATGCTGGATAAGGAGAAGCCGGACTTTGTATCCATCTGTCTCCCCGCACAGCATCATTTCGAGGAGACCATGAAGGTCATCCGCGCCGGCATCCCGCTCATGACGGAGAAGCCCATTGCTTATGATTTGGAAGAGGCAAAAACACTGGTTCAGTCTGCTAAGGACAAGAATCTTTTTTTTGCCATCGACTTCAACCAGCGTTACAGCATTCCCTGCCTGAAAGCCAAGGAAGCCATTGAAAAGGGACGTCTTGGAACACCGGTCTTCATGCTCTGGCGATTTGGTCACGGCTGGGGAGACCCGTTCATTGACCATAAGTATCTGAATCTGATCGAGGCTCAGTGCCACGGTCTGGACATGATGGAGCACATGATGGGCCCAATCCGTTCCATCGGCGCAAAGATGACAGACAACGGCGGCAGAAAGAGCTTTTCCACCTTCTCCCTGAGTCTGCAGTTTGAGAACGGAGCCGTAGGTTCCTTCCTTGCCACACTGGATGCCAATGAGAATAACAAGCTTTCGCAGCTTATTGAGATCGGCGGTGTGGACGGCCGCATCCTCATCGAAGACAATGTTCAGGCTTACACTTTCCAGCGTACAAACGATGACATGGCAAAGATCTGGCGCGCCGGCTTCTTTGACGATGAAAACCGCTCCTTCGGCCACAATCTGGACCGTCACCTGGATGCACTCATTCCCGCGCTGAAAGCCGGAAAGCAGCCGCCTGTACCGGCAGAAAAAGGACTTCGCGCCCTGGAACTTGCCTATGCGGCCATTGAATCACAGAAAACCGGAAAGTTCATTCCTGTTTAATATCGGGGACCAGTTTCTTCGGGTACGATTCCCGGGAATCAGCGCCTCATTTGTAATAAGGATATTTTATGAAACCATCACTTACTCAAGAAATGAATATTCCCTCCAGCCGCTGTGATTACAGCGGACGTCTGGGGATTTCAGACTGCGTCGACCTCTTTCTGGACATTGCGGCAGCCCACGCTCATGATCTGGGCATGAGTGAAGACGCCATGGCAGAAAAACACTGTTTCTGGGTCTGCGCAAAAACCCGTATTCATTTTTATCAGATGCCCAAGATCATGGAGAAAGTCCTCCTCATGACCTGGCCGGAGAACACGGAGCGTTTTTCCGCAAACCGAGACTACGAACTGACCGCAGAAGACGGAACCGTCATGGCGGCGGGAAAGACCCAGTGGGCCGTTGTAAGCACAGAAACCGGTAAACTGGTACAGACCGATACCGTTTTCCCCGCAGGACTTCAATATATTGAAAAGCGTTCCTGTCCGGAACCCTTTGCCCGGATCCGTGATCGTTTTGATGAAGAAGCCTTTGCGTCCTACAGGGTGAAGTCCACAGATATCGACATCAACCATCACATGAACAATGCCCGATATTTTACGGCTATTTTCTCATTATTCAGCATTGAGGAAATTGAAGCCATGAACATTAAAGTTATGGAGGTCCAGTATAAGAACCCCTGCTTTGAGGGCGATGTTCTTCACTTTTTCAAGCATGAAACAGATGACGGCGGCACGGAATACAAGGCTGCGCTTTCAGACGGAAAGATCATTGCGTTTTTCCGTGTGAACTGATCTGTTTTCAGATAGAATTTACCATGAACGATTTTCATAACAACCTTCAAGGATCTTCCGTGACCGGGCAAAAAGTCCGCGTGGTGTCCGTTCAGACCATGCGCGAGAGCGACGCCTGGACCATCGCCAACCGGACACCCTCCAAAGAACTCATGTATCGGGCGGGACAGGGCATTTTTGAAAAAGCCGAATGGAAAGCCCCCGTAGGCATCGTCTGCGGAAAAGGAAATAACGCAGGCGACGGTTATGTCACTGCGCTTTTACTGAAAGCCTCCGGCATCCCCGTGACCCTGATTCTTCTTGCCGATCGTTTTTCTGAAGACGGAGCATATTATTTTGATAAGTGCCGTCAGGAAGGGATTCCATACGAATTTTACAGTGAGAATACCGATCTTTCCGTCTATGGTTCCTTGCTGGACTGCCTGCTTGGCACCGGTTTTACCGGTGATGTCCGTGAACCCATGGCCGGACTCATCCGGAAGATCAATGAAAGCGGTGCGTATGTCGTATCCGCGGACATTAACAGCGGTTTGAACGGCGATACCGGAGAAGGGAGTCTGTTCGTACATTCGGATCTGACGGTGTCCATCGGCACCTTCAAGTACGGTCACTTCATCGGGAAAGCGGATGAAGCCATGAAGAACCGTGTCAATGCAGACATCGGCATTGAGATCCGCGGTCCCTACGAAGATCTGACGGTTCATACCGGCGTCATGATCTGATTCCGAAAGCGTCCGTAAAAGACCCGTTCCTCAAAATTTATCAGCCAGGAGATTAATTTGAACCTCATCAACATCGAAAACATCACCAAACATTTTACGGACACACCGATCTTTGATAATGCCTCCTTTACGCTGGATGAGCATGAAAAGGTCGGTGTCATCGGTGTAAACGGCACCGGAAAAACCACCTTTCTCCGTCTGGTGGCGGGTCTCGAAGATCCGGAGAGCGGAACGATCACCCGCGCCCGCAATTTAACGATCCGTTATCTTTCCCAGAGTCCCGTATTCCCGGACGACATGACCGCGCTTCAGTGTGTCATGGAGAACAATCGGGATCACACGAATGAATGGACGCTGGAAAGCGACGCCAAGGCCATGCTGCAGAAGCTTGGACTTCCGGATTACGATGCCAAAGCCGGTACATTGTCCGGCGGCCAGAAAAAGCGTCTTGCTCTTGCGAACACCCTACTGTCAAAGGCCGATATTCTGCTTTTAGACGAGCCTACGAACCATCTGGATTCTTTTATGGCCGACTGGCTGGAAGAGTATTTAAAGGCCTATAACGGCGCTCTCGCCTTGGTTACACATGACCGCTACTTCCTGGACAGTGTTTCAAACCGCATCGTGGAGATTGACCACAGCAAGATCTACAGTTATTCCACCAACTACCTGGGCTTCATAAAGCTGAAGGCGGAGCGTGAAGACATGGAGCTTGCGGCACAGCGCAAGCGTCACAGCATTCTCCGTACGGAGATCGAATGGATGATGCGCGGTGCCCGTGCCCGTTCCACCAAGCAGAAGGCACACATTCAGCGTTATGAAAACCTGGCTGCAGTCAAGGATATCCGCGAAGACAGGGAACTGGAGCTTTCCTCCATTTCCACCCGCATGGGCCGTACCACCGTGGAGCTGGACCATGTTTCCAAATCCTATGGTGACCGCACGCTTTTCCGCGATTTCTCCTATATTTTCCTGAAGAACGACCGTGTGGGCTTCATTGGTGAAAACGGTTCCGGTAAGACCACGCTGATGAAGATCATCGCCGGCTTTGAAACTGCCGATTCCGGTTCCGTCACTCTGGGGCAAACCATCAAGCTCGGTTATTATGCACAGGAATTCAAGGTCGATCCCAAGGATGGACTGGCTTACATGGACCCGGAACTGAAAGTCATCGATTATATCCGCAACACGGCGGAATATGTCCGCACTGCGGACGGTCTGGTATCCGCATCCGTCATGCTGGACCGATTTCTGTTCCCGCCGGAAAAGCAGCATACGCTGCTCAAAAAGCTTTCGGGTGGAGAGAAGCGCCGGCTGAATCTTCTCCGTGTGCTGATGGAAGCCCCGAATGTGCTGATCCTGGACGAGCCTACCAATGATCTGGATATTCAGACGCTGACCATTCTGGAAGATTATCTGGATAGCTTTGACGGCATCGTCATCACGGTCTCTCATGACCGTTATTTCCTGGACCGCGTGGTACGGCGCATCTTCTCCTTTGAAAACGGCGCGCTGAAGCAGTATGAAGGCGGTTATACCGATTATCTGGCCGCAAGAGGGGAACAGGAGACTGAAAGCGGACAGGCCGTGAAAAAGGCCGAAAATAAGCCCGTACAGGCCCCTCAGTATGTGAGCACCCATGAAGCCAAGCTGAAATTCAGTTATAAAGAGCAGCGTGAGTTCGATACCATCGACGATGATATTGCGAAACTGGAGGATGCCATCTCTCGGAAGGACAAGGAGATGGAGGAAAATGCCACCAGCGCTGCGAAACTCAGCGCGCTCGCAGTTGAAAAAGAAGAGCTGCAGGCACAGCTGGATGAAAAGATGGAGCGCTGGATGTATCTCAATGAGCTTTATGAAAAGATCCAGGCACAGAACCGGTAATATCACCCATAACATGATGTACTTACTGAAGATCCAGCTTTAAATTTTATAAAAAAATACGGAGATCCCGCATAAAACCGCTTTTCAAACCGCTGTTCATATGCTATGATGATTTCCGTAAGGGGCATTGGCGAAGTTGGGATCGCGCTTGAATGGCATTCAAGAGGCCAGGGGTTCGAATCCCCTATGCTCCATCATACGAGTATTGGACGAACATCTTTTTCTTCTGCGGCGGTTTCACCGCAAGGTGTAAACTCTGATGCGAAACAGAGAACTCCGGTTACTGAAATTAATCAGTAACCGGAGTTTTGTTATTTATGGCGGATGCCATAGTATAAATCAAAGTTTTCCTTTATCATTACAAACGGTCGTTATAACATAATAAAGCATTTCCATCACGGAAGAGCTTCGGATCTTTTTTATTGCTATGCATGATGCTTTTTCGGTGTAACGCCGAACTGCCTCTTATAATATTTGGAAAATGAAATTCATCGCAAAAACTGTTCTTTGCGGCAACAACGCCGTAAATGTATTGGAGATCTGCGGATAAGCAGTGTGAAAGCAATTTTTGCCGCTTGAAATATTTCTACCCCCTTTTTGTAAATTTCTGTTGACTTTTGAGTACGTTTCCATATAATGATTTTGTTTAGTATAAATGAACTCAGGGTTTAGTGTCTTTAAGAAGGAGCTTAACATGGATATGCAGTCCGTCAATGAAAACATCGGTCTGAAGATCCGCAATCTGCGTCAGCAAAACGGACTGACACAGCAGGAACTTGCCGATCGAACCGAGCTCACAAAGGGCTATATTTCACAGCTGGAAAACGGCCAGGTATCGCCCTCTGTAGTTACGCTGCTGGACCTCATTGAATGCCTCGGCACAACGCCGGACAAATTCTTCAAGGAAGAACAGCACACGGAGATCGTCTTTGGCGAAAAGGATTATTTCGACAAATTTGATGACGCAGGCAATCTGATCCAGTGGGTCGTACCCACCGCACAGGGAAATCAGATGGAGCCGCTGCATGTAAAGATCCTGCCGAATGAGGCACTGAAGGAAGACCGTCCGCATCCGGGTGAAGAATTCGGATATGTGATTAGCGGCAGTGTCACCGTCAAAGTCGGTGATGAAAGCTATATCGCGAAAAAGGGCGAGAGTTTCTACTACAAAACAAACAAGGTCCATTCGCTGGAAAACGCGGGTGACGTTGAGGCCGAGCTGATCTGGGTCAGCACGCCTCCCAATTTCTGATTACGGAAAGGGGAAAAGATGGAAGAGAAGAACATCATTGAACTGAAGAACATTACCAAAACCTACGAGGATGGCTTTACCGCAGTAGGTGACTTCAATCTGGAAGTCAAACGCGGTGAATTTGTGACGTTTTTAGGACCGTCCGGCTGTGGAAAAACAACTACGCTTCGTATGATTGCGGGTTTTGACCTTCCTTCCTCCGGTGAGATCCTGTTAAACGGAAAGGACATTTCCAAGATTCCGCCCTATGAGCGTCCCATCAACACGGTGTTCCAGCGTTACGCGCTGTTCCCGCACATGAACATTTTTGAAAACATCGCTTTCGGTCTGAAACAGAAGAAGACCGATAAGGAGACCATTAAGAAGAAAGTCAAGAAGATGCTGGAGCTTGTGGACCTGGAGGGTTTTGAAAACCGCAGCGTTTCCACGCTGTCCGGCGGACAGCAGCAACGTGTGGCCATCGCCCGCGCGCTTGTGAATGAGCCCGAGATCCTGCTTCTGGATGAGCCGCTCGGCGCACTGGACTTAAAGATGCGTCAGGAGATGCAGCTTGAACTGAAGTCCATGCATGACCGTCTGGGCATCACTTTCATTTATGTTACCCATGACCAGGAAGAAGCCCTGACCATGTCCGACAAGATCGTTGTCATGAATGAAGGCCGCATTCAGCAGGTCGGCACGCCGGAAGACATCTATAATGAGCCCAAAAACGCCTTTGTAGCCGACTTTATCGGCGAGTCCAACATCATCAACGGCATCATGACCGGCCCGTTAAAAGCCCGTTTTTCAGGCGGTGTGTTTGAATGTGTCGATGATATTCCGGAAGGCACCCAGATCACCGCAGTTGTCCGTCCGGAGGATGTCATTCTGACCGCTCCGGAACAGGGCCAGATCCGCGGCAAGGTCACCTCCGTCATTTTCAAGGGCATGCATTACGAGATCACGGTTCAGTGCGGCCGTTATGAAATGGTTGCAAAGAGCACCAAGACGCAGCAGATCGGCGATACCGTGGGTATCCGTGTGGAGCCGGACGGCATTCACATCATGATTGCGGAAAACAACACGAACTTCTTTGCTGTGGACATGAACCGCAATCATCGGCTGGAATACAACGGAAATGTACTGGATACCAGCCTGACCAAGATCATCAAGGGCAGCCAT
Organism: uncultured Lachnospiraceae bacterium; assembly: GCA_946040795.1. GTDB lineage: Bacteria > Bacillota > Clostridia > Lachnospirales > Lachnospiraceae > UBA1267. The sequence goes on along the minus strand of CAMGCK010000006.1, from coordinate 15,697 downwards.
CGTAACGAAAATAAAGAGCTGATCGACGAAAACGGTGAAGTCATCGATCCGGATAAGATCCGCATCGTGGCAGCCATTGAGCCGGCAGATATCACCATGACCGATGACACAGACGCTGAAAACGTTCTTCTCACCGGTACCATTTCCAGCCTGATCTATAAGGGCGACCATTATAGCTACGTGATCCAGACCGAACTCGGCCAGGACTTCATCGTGGATGACGAATACCTGTGGAACATGGGTGATATGGTCGGACTGATCATGCCGATCAACAAGATGCGCTTCACCGTTAAAAAGTAAGGAGGCCGCAGTTGAAATTTTCAAGAAAATCACTCGGCATCCCGTATGCCGTCTTCCTGCTGCTTTTTGTGGTGGGACCGCTGCTCGTGCTTTTCTATTACGCGTTCACGAACGGAGAGGGGCACTTCACTTTACGCAATCTGACGGATTTCTTTACGGATCCCAATACGCTCGGTACGCTGTTCTACAGTCTGCTGGTTGCTGCAGTCACGACGGTGTTCTGCCTGCTTCTTTCTTATCCGACGGCTTATATTCTTGCGACTAGCAAACTGAAGACCAAGTCGGTTCTGATCATGCTGTTTGTTATGCCCATGTGGATCAACTTCTCGCTGCGTATCACGGCACTGAAGGAGATCCTGACGCTCATCGAAGGAAATCTTGCTTATTATCCTTTCCTGAATTCCGTCATCGGTATGACCTACGACTTTCTGCCGTTCATGATCCTGCCGATCTACAATACCATCGTGCGTCTGGACGGATCACTGATCGAAGCCGCAAAGGATCTGGGGGCCAATGACACCCGTGCTTTCCTGAAGGTCACCCTGCCGCTGTCCGTACCGGGCATCGTTTCCGGCGTTTCCATGGTATTCCTGCCGGCCATGACCAACTATGTTGTCCTCGACATGCTGTACAACAGCACCTATATCATGGGCAGCCTGATCGGCAGTTATTTCTCCGCGTACAACTGGCACGGCGGATCCATGATCGCGCTGATCCTGCTTGCTCTTATCTGCATTTTCACCCTGATCACCGATTCCGGCTCCGCTGAAGATTCCGGTGTGAGAGGAGGTGCGCTGTTATGATGAAACGTACTCTTAAGGTCGGATTTATTGTTCTGATGCTGCTTCTCATCTATGCGCCGATCCTGATCCTGGCGTTCTTCAGTTTCACGGAAGCTACGCAGATCGGTCAGTTCCGCGCATTCTCGATGCAGAATTATGTGATGCTGTTTACAACAGAAGAGCTGCGTGACATGATTCTGGGGACCCTGCTTCTTGCGCTGGGTTCGTCTGTACTGGCAACCATTCTGGGTACGCTGGGTGCCATCGGCTCCTTCTACTCCAGGAAGCAGTTTTCCAGCATGTATTCCACGATCAATCAGATTCCGGTCATCAACGCCGATGTCGTAACCGGTTTCTCCATGTGTATTCTTCTTGTAGTCGTTCTGGGTATCTCCAAGGACAGCTTCATTCCGCTCATTGCCGGACAGACCGCGCTTTCCGCGCCCTTTGTCTATCTGTCCGTCATGCCCAAACTGAAGCAGATGGATTCCAGCCTGTATGAAGCTGCGCTGGATCTGGGAGCAAAGCCCGGTAAAGCCCTTTTCGGTGTTGTGATCCCGCAGATCGCCTCCGGCATCGTTTCCGGTTTCATGCTGGCAATTACCCTGTCCCTTGATGATTATTTCATCGCGACCTATACCAAACCGGCCACCTTCGATACGATCAGTACTTACGTCGTCAACGCGACCAAGGGTTCGCATACCGATATCAAGACTGCGCTCTGGGCACTTTCAACCGTGATCTTTGTCATCGTTGTCATCATTGTGGTTGGAATGAATCTGAACGCTCGCCGTCATTCAGACAGCAGGAGGGAAAGAGCATGATGAAAAGAACTATGAGATCCGTGCTTGCTGCAACAGCCGCTGCCGTCTTTATGATTTCTCCGGTATTCAGCATTCCCGCAAAGGCTGCTGCAAATGACGGTGAAGAGGAAGTCGTTCTCCGTGTATCCAACTGGGAAGAGTACATTGACGAAGGCGAATGGGACGAAGAAGAGACCATCGATCTGGAAAGCGGTGACATCCTCGGTGAAAACAGCCTGGTCGATGACTTTGAAGACTGGTACTATGAGACCTACGGTATCCGCTGCCGCGTGGAGTATTCCACCTTCGGTACCAACGAAGACCTTTACAATATGCTGACCATCGGTGATGTATACGATCTGGTATGTCCGTCCGAGTATATGATCATGAAACTTATGTCCGAAGACATGCTGGAGCCGCTGTCCGATGAATTCTTTGACACGGACAATGAACTGAATTACTACATCAACGGTGTTTCCCCGTATATCCGCAGCATCTTTGAGACTCATGAGATCAATGGGGAAACCTGGGACCGCTACATGGCAGGTTACATGTGGGGCGTTACCGGTTTTGTTTACAATCCGGATGAGATCACCAGGGAAGAAACTGCAACCTGGAAACTGTTTGCAAATACGGATTACCGCCGTCAGATCACCATTAAGGACAATGTCCGTGACTCTTATTTCTCCAGCGTCGGCGCGCTTCGTTCCGATTATCTGACCTCAGAAGAGTTTCTGAACGATCCGGACTACGCAATGAAGCTGCAGAACATCATGAACGATGTTTCAGAAGAAACCATCGATGAAGTCCAGGACTATCTTCAGATGATCCGCGGCAACATGTATTCCTTTGAAACCGATTCCGGTAAAGCCGACATGATCACCGGCAAGGTCGTTGCCAACTACCAGTGGTCCGGCGATGCCGTTTACACCATGGACCAGGCAGAAGAGGATGACTACTATCTGAACTTTGCCGTCCCGGTAGAATCCACCAATGTATACTTTGACGGCTGGGCCATGCTGAAGAACGGTGTCCGCGAGGATGCCCGCAAAAAACATGCTGCGGAAGCCTTCATCAACTTCCTGTCCCGTCCGGACAACGTCGTCCGCAACATGTATTACATCGGCTACACATCCTGCATTTCAGGCGGCGATGATCCCACGGTCTTTGAGTATCTGGACTGGACCTACGGCGCTGAAGAGGATGAGGAAGAGGTTGTGGATTATTCTGTTGCTCATTTCTTTGCGGACGAAGATGACGACCCTGAGGATTTTGTTCTTACGGTTCCCGAAGAACAGCTGAACCGTCAGTTGATTGCCCAGTATCCCTCCGAAGATATCCTGCACCGTGCAACCATCATGATCTACTTTGACAAAGCGGCCAATGAAAGGATCAATAAGATGTGGATCCGCGTCCGCTGCTTCAATCTGGAGAACATTCCGGTCGTAATTCCGTTAACGGCCTCCATCCTCATTGCTGCGGCAGTTATATGTCTTCTGGTAAAAAAATACCGCAAGCACTGATACAAAAGAATTGCATAAACAAACGGCCGGGTTTATGATGAATAAAACCCGGTCGTTTTTGACATTAAAAGGAGGACATTATGATCACACATCTTGGACATACCGCGATCCGTACAAGGGATCTGGACGCCAGTCTGAAATTTTATACGGAAGTCATCGGCTTAAGGGAAGCCTTCCGCATGTGCGGAAACGACGGCAAGCCCTTCATTGTTTATCTGTACATTGCGCCGCATGAATTCATCGAACTGTTTCCGGACGGTAAAAGCGAGCCAAACCGCGATCCCAAGGCCATCGGTTATGTACATATCTGTCTGGAAGTAGACGATGTGGAGGCAGAATATGCACGTATTACCGCAATGGGTGTTCCCACGGATACCGATGTCATCCTCGGCAAAGCCAAATGCCGCCAGTTCTGGATCAAGGATCCGGACGGCAATCCGCTTGAGCTGATGGAACTTCCGCCGGAATCAAGACAGATGCAGGCCATTCTGAAAATGGCGGAAGAGCAGAAATAAATATTATGTATGAGTACAAAAAGACCCCGAAGCCTTCAAATACGGCTTTTCGGGGTCTTTTCATTACGGCAATGTGACGATCGTATATCCCTGCGCGCGGCAGTAGTCGATCAGCGGTCCCAAAAACTGTGATGTTACCACATTCGTGGTGTGGAACGCATAGATTGTTCCGGGCATCAAGGCCTGTTCCAGCTTTTGCAGCGTACTGTCCGGATCGATCACTTCCGATGCGTTGAAGTCCGGATAGCTTACCGACGACATGATCACGGTATAACCCATTTGAGAATACATGGCCGCGGCGGCATCGGAATAAACGCCGGAATTAAAATTATAGCCATGCATCGTCAGACCGAAGGTTTCCTGCATGTACTGCTGCATGCGGAGCGCGTCATTCATCTGATCAACAAGAGAACGTGTTGCCATTCCTTCATCCGGCGCGGAATAGGAATGGTTGCCGACCACATGACCTTCATTCATCATCCGCTGTACAAGAGCGGTATTATGTGATGCATATTCATGCGTTACATAGAAACTGGCCTTTACACCGCGGGAATTCAGAATATCCAGGATCGTGCCCGTATGACCGGCTTCCCAGCCTTCCTGGAACGTAAAGGCCACGACCTTGTCCTGTCCGCAGAGCACCTTGACATTGCCGGCTGCGTTCAGGCGATTCTGTACTTCCTGCGCGTTCTTATAGAATTCAAACCCGCCATAGCCGCGGACATTTCCGTCAAACTGACTGCTGATGGCTGTGATCTCAGCTTCAGAAAGTCCATGGATCGCGGCATCGCTGTAACCAAGGTAAGTGGGCTGGGGCGGAGCAGGCGGCGCAGTCTCCGGCGGGGCGGTTTCAGGCGGTGCCGTTTCCGGTGCCGGTGTTTCCGTTTCAGCCGTCTCCGGTGCCGTTGTAGTTTCCTCTAAGGATGCTGCCGCTTCTGTGGTGGTTTCAATCACCGTCGGTTCTGTATGGAGCGGGATAATGGATGGTACTTCCGGGGTCGTTTCCGGTGCGGATGTCGATAAAGATTCCACCCCATCCGGATCTTTCTGAATATTGTTATCCGCATGCGCATGCACCCGGTTATCGACAATGACGGTGAGAATGACCAGGATCATTCCGATGGCTGCAGCCTGTGTCATGAACTTAATAGCGCGAAGCTGCATCATTCTGCTTGATTTTTTTCTCTTCATGGAGCGTTTTCGTTCCTTCCGATGATCGTTTTGTTTATTTTATTTCAATTTTCCTTAAAGTGCAAGAAGTACGGTCAATCTCGTCTCAGCCGCACTTTATCGCGGGCCATGCGTCGCTGTTCATCCTCCAGTGCTGCGTAATGCTTCTTGGTGGTATTGACATCCGAATGGCCGAGGACATCGGCTACCAGATAGATGTCACCGGTTTCACGGTAAAGATTGGTACCGTATGTAGAGCGCAGCTTGTGCGGCGTGATTTTTTTGGAAACAGTCACAGTCTGCGTATATTTCTTTACCAGATTCTCCACTGCTCGCACGGAAATGCGTTTTTTCTGCGAAGAAAGAAACAATGCTTCTTCATGACCGGACACCGCGGTCAGTGTGTTCCGTTCCGCCATATAGTCCAAAAGGGCTTCCTCGACCTCATCGCCAAAGTATACGGTAACTTCCTTTCCGCCTTTCCGATGAATGGAAATACCGGTGTTTTTAAAATCCACATCGTGGATATTCAGTCCCACGCATTCCGAAACACGGATACCGGTTCCCAGAAGAAGTGTCATAATGGCCAGATCGCGGACGCGGGTCTTTTCATGAAACTGAAGCTGCTTATCGGACAGGCGCGCGCCGGAATCCACATGATCCAGAAGCTCGGATACCTCATCAGCATCCAGACGGACGATGTTTTTATCCCGCAGCCGGGGCATCGCCACAAGCGCCGCAGGATCATAGGTGATCATTTCCTTTTTGTAAAAATATTTGTAAAAACTTCTTAAGGACGCCAGTTTCCGTTTAATGGCCTGCGTCTCATTGGAATTGACTTTTTTTTCTGCAGAAGAGTAGACCTTCAGATACTCCATGTACTCCTCAATGTCCACCGGCTTCAGAGATTCCAGATCCGTCAGAGTGATCTGTGCCACCTCTTTACCGGAGAACACGCTATTATTGGTATGCAGATACTGAAAAAACACGCGAAGATCATAAGCATAGGCTATACGCGTGCGTGAACTGGTAAGCTGCTCAATACCGCGGAAAAAATCGCGGGTATAGGGCGGCAGATCCCGAATCAGCTCACGGAGCTTCATGGTGTTCTTCATGTCTTCCTGCTTGTGATAACTGAGTTCAGTCATACTTCCTCCCTATAACGAGTTTAATCCGCATCTTTTTTTCTGAGATCCTTCCAGTCCGGAATGTCCGATGTTACTATGGCATGAAACAGCCGATCCTTAATTTCCGGATAATCCTGCTGCAGCTTCACGATCAGCTGCGCCATCTCTTCACGTTTGGTGTTGTGATCAGCAGGGCAGGGGTTCTTAACAATCGGAAATCCGTTTTCTTCCGCAAAATTACGGACCGCTGCTTCCGGCACATACAAAAGCGGGCGAATGATCTGAACCTCTCGGTCCTCATAGTCTGTGCGCGGCGCAAAAGCATAAAAGCGGCCCTCATAAAAGAGTGAGAGCATGGCCGTATTCAGAAAATCATCCTTATGATGGCCAAGGGCAACTTTATTGGCGTGATGGGAAACCGCTGCATTCACCAGAGCGCCGCGGCGCATGTTAGAGCAGAGTGAGCATGGATTTTCTTCTTTTCGTGCTTCAAAGATCACCGGGCCGATGTCTGTTTTTTCAATGTAATAGGGAACCCCCATCTTTAAGCAGAAATCCTCGACCGCGGAAAAGTCGCAGCCCATGCCGGTATCCACTGTGATGGCGATGACATCAAACTTTTTGGGATAGAACGCTTTCAGTCTGGAAAGGCCGTATACAAGTGCCAGGGAGTCTTTTCCGCCGGACACGCCTACCGCGATCACATCGTTTTCTTCAATGAGATCGTATTCCTGTACGCATTTTCGAATGTAGGTGAGTAATTTCTGTGCTTTCATGGAATCCTTTGCAAAACATTTTGGTTTAACGAATAAAACTATAGCATATTTTCACAGAAATGGTACAATATTTTTCAGAAACGGTAAAAAGAGGATGAAAATGCTGAATTCGATGATTGATTTTATAAAGGACCGTCCGGAAAAGGCCGTCATTGCGATTCTGATCCTGATTCTTCTGATCATTCTGATTGCGCTGATTTCAAGCCGCGCCAGGCGGAGCAAGCGGAATCACAAGGACGATGAGGAATTTTACATGGAAATGGACGGCGCGGAATTTGAAGAATACTGCGCGCGCCTGCTTCAACTGAACGGTTTTACAGAAATTGAAATGACACCAGCCTCCAGCGACTTCGGTGTGGATATTTTCGCGGAAAGAGAGGGGATCACCTACGCTTTCCAGTGTAAACGCTACGATCATCCGGTCGGAACAAAAGCCGTACAGGAGATCTACGCGGGAAGAGATTTTTACCACTGTATGGTCGGTGTCGTCATCACCAACCGGATGTTCACATCAGGCGCCCGCAAAATGGCGGAGGCCCTCAATATTCTGCTGTGGGGCGGCGATGTGCTGGCCGAAATGGAAGAAAATTCCGGAGCATGACAGGATCATTGCTCCGGAATTTTTCTGTGTTCATATCATGCCGCTTAAAAATCAACGGAAGCGGTACCCGTAAATGCCTTGAGTACCGTGGAAGCGTTGGCAATGGCCCAGTCATTATCGGCACTGCAGTTTTCTTCAGGCGATTTCATGGCGCGGTCGCCGGAGCGTGAGATGGGCACCAGCGCGATGTCCGCGTCCACCGCTTCGTAAAACGCGCGGTCACCGCCGTTCAGCGCATGATGCGCGATCTGTATGATATCACTTTTCAATACACTCGGATCATATGCCCTGAGCACCGTCTGAAGTCCGCTTCTGTAGGAATCACCGGTGAACATGGCTTTTTTCTTCCTGCCCTGAACAGAGAAAACCATGGAAAGCTCATTGGGATCCTCCAGTTCATCGGCATTCAGATACGTGTGATAGACGGTCACTTTAGTACCGTCCACCGTGAAAACATCGTCCTTTAAGGCACGTACAAATTCCGCATTCAGCCCCGGGGCGATGGCAAACACACGGCGCATGTCTTCCGCAGCATTTGCGGTGCCGCCTTTACTCTGCCAGGGAAGCTCATCGGGAACCGTACAGAGGAATTTCTTTACCGTCACGCGGGCTTTCAAAGCTTCATCGGCCGCGATATTGTAAAGCACGGAAAAATGATCGTCGTGGGGGTGTGTCAGGATCCAAAGATCCACCGTCGGCTTTCCGCCCGCCGTCTCTTCCAGAAGCTTTACGAAGTTTTCCGCGTCGTTATGATCCGTACCGCCGTCGATGCAGATCAGATGTCCGTTGTCCGTCACGATCACATAGCCCATGCCGGCTGCCTGCCAGTGCCATTCTCCGTCAAAACGGGAAGCCGCCGTTGAAAACTGAATAAGTTTGCCCATATCATTTGTCCTCTCCAAAAATCAAGCCGCATTCCGACAGGCGCACGCGGGATCGGATTTGCGGTGATGCCCATGCTTGCCGCGGATTCGCCTGCATTGTTTTCATCTGAATTATACACGGCAATGGCCCTGTCGTAAAGGTCAGTGCTGAAATCTTCAGGAAATCGCAGGTGACATTGAAGGTGTCACATGCAGAATATGGGTGACATTCCCAATATATCTATGTTATAATCAAAATGATCAATACACGTGGAACGATTCATCCATCTGCGAAATTTACAAACAGGGAGGACAACCATGGAAATGAGAAGAAAAGACCGTGAGGTCGTATCCATTGAAAAGATCTATGATATTCTGGAACGCTGTGACACCATCAGTCTCGGCATGAACGGCGGTGAAGCTCCGTACATCATTCCGATGACTTTTGGCTGCACGCTTGAAAACGGACAGATCACTGTTTATTTTCACTCTGCAATGGGCGGTCGTAAGTGGGAGATCTTAAACCGCGATCCGCATGTCTGTGTGGAAGCGCATCTCTATTATAAGACCGTACAGACAGAAAAAAGCGTGACTGCGCTGTATGAAAGCGTCATCGGCACCGGTGTGGCGGAAATGATTGAAGACCGCGATGAGAAGGTTGCAGCCTTCAAGATCATGCTGGACCATTACAAGCAGAGCGGTTTCCCTGCCAGCAGCTGCAAAGGTCTGTCAGCAGCCGGCGTATTCAAGGTCGTTCTGACAGAGATCAGCGGAAAACACAACATTCCGAATGAATCGCTGTAAAAGCGTTCACCATAAAAATTTATAAAGGAGGTAAAAGATGGACAAGAAAGCAATGTACAAACTTAGTTACGGTTTGTTTGTCCTGACAGCAAAAGAAGGTACGCTGGACAACGGCTGCATCATCAATACCGCGATCCAGGCAGCATCCTCACCCAATCAGCTGAGCATCTGTGTCAACAAGGCTAACCATACCCACGACATGATCGCCCATACCGGCGAATTCAATGTTTCCGTGATCAGTCAGCGCGCAACATTTGATCTCTTCAAGCGCTTTGGCTTCCAATCCGGAAGGAAGGTGAACAAGTTCGCGGATTACACGAACTGCGCCCGCGGAGAAAATGGGATCCTTTATGTGACGGAGGGCACCAATGCCTACATCTCCGTCAAGGTCGACAAGACAGAGGACCTGGGTTCACATACCATGTTCATCGGTGAAATCACAGACATGGAGGTGCTTTCATCCGCAGAATCCGTCACCTATGCTTATTACATGGATCACATCAAGCCGAAGCCGGAAGTTGTGCGCAAGACGGACGACGGCCAGACCGTATGGCGCTGCACCATCTGCGGTTACGAATATGTCGGCGATGTTCTTCCGGAGGATTTTATCTGTCCTCTGTGCAAGCATCCCGCATCGGACTTTGAAAAAGTGACAAAAACAGAAACCATTCAGGAGAATAATCATATGGCAAGCAAGTACGCAGGAACCAAGACCGAACAGAATTTAAGAGAAGCCTTTGCCGGTGAGTCTCAGGCAAGAAACAAATACACCTATTTCGCATCCGTCGCGAAGAAGGCCGGCTATGAGCAGATCGCCGCATTATTCCTTCAGACCGCTGAAAATGAAAAGGAGCATGCAAAGCTCTGGTTTAAGGCTTTAGGCGAACTGGGCGATACTCCGACCAACCTTTTACATGCCGCTGAAGGTGAAAACGCCGAATGGACCGATATGTACGCAAGAATGGCCGATGAAGCAGAAGCAGAAGGCTTTACCGATCTTGCAAAGCAGTTCCGCGGCGTCGCAGCCATTGAAAAGATGCATGAAGAAAGATATCGCGCACTTCTGAAGAACGTGGAAGCCATGGAAGTCTTTAAGAAGAGCGGCGTCACCATGTGGGAATGCCGTAACTGCGGCCACGTTGTTGTCGGCCTTGAAGCTCCGGAAGTCTGCCCGGTATGCTTCCATCCGCAGGCTTACTTTGAAGTAAGAAAAGAGAATTATTAATTCCGGAAATCGCAAAAATGGACCCGTGGATTCAGTTCCACGGGTCCATTTTTGCGATTTCCGCGCGTGTCTGTTCTTCCGTCAGCTGCGCGTAGAACTTGCTGGTAACAGCAGTACTTTTGTGATTTAACTGGGAAGATGCCAATGCCACATTCCCGGTATCCAGCAGGATCCTGGAGGCACAGGAAGCCCGAAGCGAATGAACGTGGAAAAGTTCACGGTCATCGTAATCCGGGAGGTAGGTCTGTACCATTTCCTTGACCATTATTTCAATGGAGCGCGCACTCATTCTTGTACCGCGGGTGGACAGGAAGAGGGCGTCATTTCTTTTTCGCGGATCCAGAAGACCGCCGCGGCCGTAAACCTCACCGTTAAAGGAAAAACTCCCATCCGGATCTGTGCTGTTTATATAGGCCCTGAGCGTACGACTGACGGATTCATGAAAATATACCCGCTTTTCATCACCGCCCTTTAAGATGACAGACACGCAGTTATCACGCAAATTCACGTCCTTTAAGTCCAGTCCCACAAGTTCCGATATACGGATGCCCGAAGCCAGAAAAAGGCTGATAATGGCATAATTTCGAAGCACAACGCGTTCTCTTAAAGCCCGAATGTCATCGCGGATGTCATCGACCCGTTTTCCGGCTGTAATATCCGTTTTGATCAGTTTTTCCACGGCTGTTACGATCGGCGTCCGGTTTTCCGCCGCCAGTTTCCGCGCTTCATCATAACTCACCCGATACCGGTTGCAAATCACCTTCAGATTGCTGAATTCCTCATCCCCAACTCTGTAATATTCATAAAGATAACGGTCATTTTTTAAAATGCCGGCCAGCAGGAGAGAGGACTGCTCTTTGTCGATGCGAATGATCCGATGATCGTTCACCGCCGGCAGTTCCACGCCGTCCATGGGATTACGGTCAATGAATTCCCGGGCATACAGAAATTTGAAAAAGACCGACATGGATGAAAGCTTCCGTTTGATGGACGACGCCGAATTCATTTTCACTTTGCGAAGCTGCGTTCGGTATTCCTGAATATCATCCTGTGAAAGTTCATCAATGATCTCTATTGAAACCAGGTCCTCGGATTCCAGCCGCAGCATATCTTTTTCATAGGTCACAAATTCCATGATATCGTAGAGATACGCTTCCTGTGTACGGATCTCGCGTTTTCCCGTGGACATATGCTCGGCAAAGCTGCGCACATAGGACGGTGCACGAAGCAGAAGAGCATGTATCTTGTTTTCACGATTGATGTTTGTTTCTTCTCTGTAATCCTGAGACATAATATGTATTCTATAAGCTCCATATGTTTATTCGCTTAACTAAAATTAGGCGAAATAGATATAATACAAGAATATTTCTTCGCAATTTATTTGTCAAGCCCCGGAAAAGGGGCTGATGATCGGTTTCACGCTCTGTGGATAACTGAAATCAGCTGTTTCTGCATTCTGTTTGAGACTTATTTTCTACAACTGTCTTATGTTGATAACTTGAACGATCCTTTACAAATATCATCTGACCGTAATGTTGATAACTTCTGAAAGCCTTATAATTCCTTGCTATTCTTATTCAATACATTTATAAAGACGGCGTTTTGTTTCAAATACTCAGAGCATCTGATTCTTGTAATCATATTAAAATATCGAATTAATACATGTTTATAATCGGTTCATCCCGTAAGCAGATCAGTCCGGTATCGGATACAGCTGTCAACAGGATCCTGCTCAAAAAAGCGAACGCTGTGATGCGATTACAGAATTTTCCACGTATATTTACACACTGGTGGAAATTTAAAGCGATTGTGGATCTCGCTGTTTAATGGAGTAAATCCGTTTTATGAACTCGGATCATATCACGGCAGCAACATACAATAAGCATTCGAACGAATTCCGGGACTACAGCAGCAAATTCTGAATCTCTGTAATTACTTTGTTTACAGCAGCAAATCCTGATGTATTAAATCAAATAGCCGGATCATCGATCATGGATCCCGGAAATCCTCATATTAAGTGATATTGTGAATAAAGCGCCTTCTGATGATATAAAAGCCTCTTATTTATGCGTTAAACATGAGTTTAGCGCATAAATAGGCGTCCCATAAAAGGCAGGGTTTCTTATGCCCCGCCTTTTATGATTCGTCAAAGTCCCAGCGTATCTACCATAAACGGCACATACTTTTCTCTGTAAAACCATTCCGAAAAATGAATATTATCATCCAGAATGCCTTCTTCACCAACTAAAAGTCCCGTGGCATCCACATAAGTGTAACCACATTCCTCACAGTATTTTTTCAATGCTGCATTATATCGGACGATGTTTTCTTCCTGACCCTCATAATGATCTTTTTCATTTACACCAGTATTCAGAATGGATACAATGTAGATCTTACCACTCGGATTGGTCTTTTCGTATTCATTGATCAGCGTCGCGTAATTACCGAGGAAGTTATCCACATTATCACGCATGGGATTCATCTGAACATCATTGACGCCATACCAGAACACCGCTTTTTCACGCATTTTACCTGCCGCATTCCGTGTATCGTCCATGGCAGAGGCATCCACCAGCTGTCCGCCCCAGGTCGCGCAGATCGCACTGTCCGGAACGATCCGGTATTCCAGTTTTCCGCCGCTGCCAAGAGAAAGCGTCCTGGAATCACCCACAAAGACCACAGAATCATAATTAACAGCCGACAGATCCCGCTTGGTCTCCTGCTGCGTTGCGGTCTCAGACATGCTCTTCGTTGTGGTTTCTGTTTCAGACTCCGTTTCCGTTGCAGACTCGGCCGAGGTTGTTTCTTCTTCTGTCGTAGGTACTGTGATTTCAGGTGTTGTTTCCTCAGCAGTTGTCGTTGTTTCTTCAGATGTTCCCGTACTTTCATTCCGATCTGCGGCCTTTTTATCCGCAAGGACCGATGTAACCGCCACCAGCGCGACCAGGATCACGCCGACAACCGCCACCAAAAGTTTCATCCGTTTATAATATGCGCCTGTTCTTCTTTTTCTGCGTTTCATTCTTCATACCTCTCGCGGATCGCCCATCTCATCTTAGTCGACTTCGCACGCGGATTCCGGATGCACTCTTCCTGTGACGGTCTTATCACATCACGGCTCTCCTCTGCGTAAATTCCGGCCTTATAATACTCTTTGAAGGACTTTTTGACCAAACGGTCCTCACCGGAGTGGAACGTCAAAATGGCCACTTTTCCGCCCGGATTCAGTATGTCCGGCAATTTTTCCAGAAGCTCGTACAAAACCTCATATTCGTGATTGATATCAATGCGAAGAGCCTGGAATGTACGTGCACAGGATTTCTTTACCGCGTCTTTCTGTTCACCCTTCGGCAGAAATGACAGCGCGCGCTCGATGACACGCTTCATATCACCGGTTGTATTAATGTCGTGACCGGCTTTCCGGAACCGGATCACCGTACGCGCGATTTCTTCTGCGTAAGGTTCATCCGCGTTTTCCACCAGCATGCCTGCGATCTCATCCTCATCCATTTCACGAAGACGTTCCGCCGCACTCTGCCCTTTCTCGGGATTCAGTCTCAGATCCAGCGGTCCTTCGGTCTTATAGGAAAAGCCGCGCTCCGGATTATCGATCTGCATGGAAGAAACGCCCAGGTCCGCCAGCACAAAATCAAATTTGCCTTCAATGGCCGCTACCTGATCCACATCCTTGAAATTGATCAGATGTACGCGAAGAATGTCTTCTCCATATCCGGCTTTTCTCAGACGTTCGATGGTCTTTTTAGATTCGATGGGGTCCACATCCAGAGAGGCCAGATGCCCTTTCCCCTGCAGCTTTTCCAGCATGCGTTCCGTATGACCGCCGTATCCCAGCGTACAGTCCAGTCCGTTCATCCCCGGCTGAATGTCCAGGAAATCCAGGATCTCATTTACCATGATGGAAATATGCATACCGGCCGGCGTGCTCCCTTTCTCCATGACATGCTGTACGGTATCTGCATATTTCTCCGGCTGCAGTTCCTTATATTTTTCTTCAAACTTCTTCGGATACTTTCCCGAATAATGTTTTCTTCTCTTGTGCTGTTTTTCTTCCATCGAACTTACTCCCGTCGGTGTGATCATATGCAATATTATACTGTATCCTCACATAAAAAGCCACCGGCATTTCATAAATACCGATGGCTGATTCCGAATATTTTTTCTGCAGGTACCAATGTGTTCCTGTTCCGGACAAAAACCTTACTCCCAGTATACAACGATGATATGCGCACCGGACAGAATACGTTCTGAAGACAATCCGTTGACCTGCATCAGTTCTTTCAGATAATCCGCTGTTGATACACCGTATTTTGCCGCATATTCCTTGGAGATGCTCCAAAGCGTATCCTCCGGGCGGATCTCCACGCTCGCATAGCACTTAGTCATATCTGCAATATTGTTTTCAGCAACCGGACGAATGGTCTGAGTCCCTGCTATGATCACGATGATCATGGCTGCTGCTACACTGATTAAACATGCGATAACTTTCTTATTCATTTTGATCCTCCTTCGAACACTTGGTGAACATTTGTTCGTGTGTCATTATACTACCACTCGAACATTCGTTTGTCAATACAAAATCGAACAGATTTTCGAATATTTTAAATAATTATTACGAAAGTATTAAATTCTGTATCTTATAGGATCATTATATGAATTTCGTGTCCGTTTATACGGACTTCATGTAGTATAAAGTTACTATTCACACTTTTTCTAACTAATCTTCATCATTTTTCCACCTCACAAATCGAACAGATTTTCGAATATTTTAAATAATTATTACGAAAGTATTAAATTCTGTATCTTATAGGATCATTATATGAATTTCGTGTCCGTTTATACGGACTTCATGTAGTATAAAGTTACTATTCACACTTTTTCTAACTAATCTTCATCATTTTTCCACCTCACATAACGAGCTATTTCGCTTATAAAAAATGCCGCTTTTCCTTGAAAAATCAAGGGTTTCTATCATTTTTTTGCATTTTATATCTTTACGTGTTATTATATACACATAAAGACAAGGGGGGATTTCCGTGGGAATTGTATATCAAACTGACAAACATCCTATAGCGGGCTTGGACAGAATGGTCCATAGATCAGAGTAGATATTTCAGCAAAAGAACTATTAGGCGAAGCATGGCCTCTGTCTCTTATACACATCTCCGAGCCCACGAGACGTAGAGGAAT